>NZ_CP032348.1:535000-704115 GCF_005222205.1 Azospirillum brasilense
CGGCGATCCGGGCCCCTTACCCTTCAGGGTGCCGGTATCAGGTCCAGCATGACACGGGCTGGACACGCGACAAGAGCGCGCAGGCCGATCGGGACATCGGCCATACGAACGCCGAGCAGGACGTTCGGCCGCGACTCCTTGCGTCTGCTGCGGCGGCGAGGTGCGGCGAAGAGGGGAAACGCCATGCCGCCGCGTTTCCCCTCCACTACCAAAACGGTCAGGCTCGGCGTGCCGGACCGATCAAACGTCCCGACCGATCAAACCGGAAGCTGGCGCATCGAGGCCACAGCGGTCATCACGCCGCGGATTTCCGCCAGACCGCGCAGGCGGCCGATCGCCGGGTAGCCGGGATGGGTCTTCTTGCCCACATCGTCCAGCAGCTCGTGGCCGTGGTCGGGGCGGAAGGGGATGCGCCAGTTCGGGTTGCCGGCGTCCTTGCGGCGCTTCTGCTCCTCCAGCAGCGTGGTGACGACCGACACCATGTCGACGTCGCCGCCCAGATGCTCGGCTTCCTGGAAGGAGCCGTCGGGGTCCTTCTTCACGTTGCGCAGATGGGCGAAGGTGACCTTCGGGGCAAAGCGCTTGATCATCGCCGGCACGTCGTTCTTCGCCCCGGCGCCGAGCGAGCCGGTGCAGAAGGTGATGCCGTTGGCCTCGGAATCGATGACGTTGACGATGAAGTCCAGGTCGTCCTCGTTGCTGACGATGCGCGGCAAACCCATCAGCGGACGCGGCGGGTCGTCGGGGTGGATGCACATGCGGATGCCCACCTCTTCCGCGGTCGGAATCACCTCGCGCAGGAAGCGGGCCAGCGTCTCGCGCAGCGCGCCGTGGCTCATGTCCTTGTAGCGGTCGAGCATCTTGCGCAGGCCCGGGATGTCGTAGCGGTCGAAGGCGCCCGGCAGGCCGGCCATGATGTTGGCGAGCAGCTTCTTCTTGTCGGCTTCCGACGCCTTGTCGAACCAAGCGCGGGCGCGGGCCAGCACCTCCGGCGCGTGGTCGTCCTCGGCGCCCGGACGCTCCAGCATGAAGACGTCAAAGGCGGCGTGCTCGAAGGCGTTGAAGCGCAGCGACGTGCCGCCGCCCGGCACCGGCGCGGCGAGGTCGGTGCGGGTCCAGTCGAGGATCGGCATGAAGTTGTAGCAGACCGTCGTCACCCCGCAGGCCGCGAGGTTGCGCAGCGACTGGCGGTAGTTGTCGAACAGCGGGGCCAGATCGCCCTCGCCGATCTTGATGGACTCATGGACCGGCAGGCTTTCCACCACGCTCCAGCGCAGGCCGAGCGAGGGGTCGGCGGCGATCATCGCTTTGCGCTCCTCGATCTCCTCGACCGACCAGACCACGCCGTAGGGGATCTGGTGCAGGGCGGTGACGATGCCGGTGGCGCCGGTCTGACGGATGTGGTTGAGCCGGATCACATCGTCCGGGCCGAACCAACGCCAAGTCTGTTCCATGGTCTGCTCCTTGAAGAAGAGTGCTGTGCCGAGTCCGGCGTGTCGCGATGGGATTTGTGGGACGAGGCGTGTCAGCCCGCCGCCGGCGCGACCGACTGCACGACGGCGCGGGCGCCCTCGGCGTAGAGGCGGCGCAGCGCGTCGGTCACGGCGGCGGTGAAGCGCGGGTCGCGCGGCAGGTCGTCGCCGAAGACGGCGCTCAGCCCGAACAGGGCGCGCGCCAGACGGTCGGCGTCCGGTCCGGCCTCCGCTGCCAGCTCGGCAAGCCGGGCGGCCATGGGGTCGCGCACGTCGATGGGACGGCCGGCCTCGTCGGTGCCGGAGACGTAGCGCATCCAGCCCGCCACCCCCAGCGCCAGCCGGTCGATCGGCGCCCCGGCGGCCAGCCGATCGCGGATGGTGCCGAGCAGCCGCTGCGGCAGCTTCTGCGTGCCGTCCATGGCGATCTGCCAGGTGCGGTGGCGCAGGGCCGGGTTGCGGAAGCGCTCGATCAGCGCGTCCTTGTAATGGCCGAGATCGGCGCCCGGCGGCATATGCAGCGTCGGGCCGGCCTCCTCGTCCATCAGGCCGCGGATCAGCCGGACGAAGGCCGGGTCGGCCATGGTGTCCGACACCGTCTCGTAGCCGGCGAGGTAGCCGAGATAGGCGAGCGTGGAGTGGCTGCCGTTCAGCAGGCGCAGCTTCATCGTCTCGTAGGGATGGACGTCGGGGACCAGCTCCGCCCCCTCCAGCTCCCAGGCCGGGCGCCCGGTGGGGAAGCGGTCCTCGATCACCCACTGGCTGAACGGCTCGGTCACCACCGGCCAGGCGTCGCGCAGGCCCAGCCCGTCCGACACGCGGTCGCGGTCGGCGTCGGTGGTGGCCGGCACGATGCGGTCCACCATGCTGTTCGGGCAGGCGACGTTCCCGGCAAACCAGGCGCCCAGCGTGGGGTCGCGCAGTTCGGCGTAGCGGCGCAGCAGGCCCGCCGCGGTGTCGCCGTTGCTCGGCAGGTTGTCGCAGCTCAGCACCGTGAAGGGCTCCACCCCGGCGGCGCGGCGGCGGATCAGAGCCTCCACCAGGAAGCCGGGCACGCTGCGCGGGCTCTCCGGGTTGGCGAGGTCATGGACGATGTCCGGATGGGCCTCGTTCAGCGCGCCGGTCGCCGGGTCGTGGCAATAGCCCTTTTCCGTGACGGTCAGGGTGACGATGCGGACGGACGGACGGGTCAGGAGATCCAGCACCGCGGCGGGGTCCTCCGGAGCGACCAGCAGCTGGGTGACCGAGCCGACCACCCGCAGCCGCTCGCCGGCGGCGTCGCGCACCGCGACGGTGTAGAGGCCGCCCTGCGGCTCCAGCGCGTCGCGCGTGTCGGGGCTGCGCAGGCTGACCCCGGCGATCCCCCAGGGGCCGAAGGAGCGGGCCAGGGCGGCGTCGGTGTAGACGGCCTGATGGGCGCGGTGGAAGGCGCCGATGCCCAGATGGACGATTCCGGTGGTCAGCGCGGCACGGTCATAGCCGGGACGCTGCACGCCGGGGCGCAGGGAGGGCAGCGTATCGGGGCTCA
Organism: Azospirillum brasilense; assembly: GCF_005222205.1. Lineage (NCBI taxonomy): Bacteria > Pseudomonadati > Pseudomonadota > Alphaproteobacteria > Rhodospirillales > Azospirillaceae > Azospirillum > Azospirillum brasilense. The sequence continues at coordinate 538,001 of NZ_CP032348.1, forward strand.
GGCGCATGGAACACTCCGCATGACGGCTTTCAGGTCTCGAAGAAGTGGCTGTTGGTTCGGGCGATCTCGTCCACCGCCGCGAAGACGGTGCGCAGATGGGCGCGCATGGCCTCCTCCGCGCCGTCGGGGTCGCGGGCGGCGACGCGGTCCACGATGCTCTGGTGCTCGCCGACGATCTTCGCCGCCCAGCCTTCGCTGTGCAGCGACAGGAAACGCACGCGGTCGAGCTGCGCCTTGACGGCGACCAGCAGGTCCCACACCGCCGGACGCCCGGCGATGCGAGCCAGCTCGGCGTGGGTGGCCTCGTCGAGGGCGAAGAACTCGGCGTGGCGGTCGGGCGCCATCACCGCGCGGTGCGAGTCGAGGAGCCGGGTGAGCGAGGCGACGTCCGCCGCCTCCGCCCGCTCGGCGGCCAGACGCACGGTCCGGCATTCCAGGGTCTCGCGGATGAACTGGCTGTCCGACACCGCGCTGAGCTGGATCGGCGCCACAAAGGTGCCGACCTGCGGCACGATGCGCAGGAACCCCTCGTCGGCCAGCCGGCGGAAGGCCTCGCGCACCGGGGTGCGGCTGACGCCGTAGCGGGCGGCCACGCGCGTCTCCGAAATCCCCTCGCCGGGCCGGATCTCCCCCGACAGCACGGCGGCGCGCAGGGCGTCGTACACCCCGTGCAGGCGGGGGCCGCGAATGTCGGTGGGGGCGGACGAGGTCGGCGTGTCGGTCATGGCGTCCATCGCGTCAACTTGCATACTAGTATGCCATTACGAACAGCGCCTGACAAGAGGCAGCGGCGGGGAGTGCGCGGACGAGAGTGGTTCAAGATCAATTATGGTTGGTTTGGCTGATTTTCCGCTAAACGGAATAAAGCGCGCATTCCTCTGACCGCCGGGATGACGCGGGACCTATGGTCATGAGCCCGCGGAGCACAGGCCGTCAAGGCAGCCCGCGGTCGGATCATTCATGGGAGGAATCGATGTCCAAACGCTTTTCCCTGCTGCTCTCCACCGCGGCGGTTCTGGCAACGCTCGGCGCCCTGCCGGCCTACGCCGCCGATCCCGCCCTGGAAGCCAGCGTCCGCAAGACGGTGAGCCCGCAGGTCCAGACCTGGCTGGCCGACCCGGCGGTCGTCGACGCCGTCAAGGCCCAGAACACCGCGCACAAGGGCCTCGACCAGGCCAAGATCGACGCCATGGACAACGACTGGAAGGCCGCGGCCAAGGCCAAGTCCGCCAACCCCACCTACGACACGATCGCCGCGAACGCCGTGACCAAGCGCCTGAAGGAGGTGACGGACAAGAGCAACGGCCGGATCGTGGAAATCCTGCTGATGGACAACCGCGGCCTGAACGTGGCGCAGACCGGCGGCACCTCCGACTATTGGCAGGGCGACGAGCCGAAATGGCAGAAGGTCTACAGCGGCGGCTCCGACCTCTACATGACCGACCCGGAGAAGGACGCCGAGACGAACGCCATGCTGACCGAGGTCAGCGTTCCCGTGCTCGATCCGGCCAACAAGGAAAAGATCGGTGTGGCGATGATCGTGCTCGACACCAACAAGCTCGGCAACTGACGAATCACCGATGCCATTCCCCTTCCCCAGGGGAGGGGGAATGTCCTGTGGCTGCGTTGACCGGACAGGGGCTTCGTCGGCCCGACGGCAGGGCCGACGCTGGGGCAAAGGCGGTGCCGACACCTTTCCGCGGGTGTTCCTCGGAACTTCACGGCATAACGGACGTCCCCGCGACCGCAACGCCAACCGCCATGCCGACACAGCACGACTCGCCCGTGACCGAGACCGAATGGACGATCCGCACCGCGGAGGGCAGCCTCTTTGCAAAGAGCTGGACCCCGGAAACCGGTCGCGCCGCGCCGATCATCCTGTTCCACGACTCCCTCGGCAGCGTGGATCTGTGGCGCGGTTTTCCGCAGCGGCTGGCGGCCGGGACGAACCGCCGCGTCATCGCCTACGACCGGCTCGGCTTCGGACGCTCCGATGCCCATGCGGGCCAACTCGGCCTGGATTTCGTCGCCGCTGAGGCGCGGGACAGCATCCCGCCGCTGTGCGACCAGCTCGGAGTGACCAAATTCATCGCCTGCGGACACAGCGTCGGGGGCGGCATGGCGGTCGAGACGGCGGCGCGTTTCCCGGAGCGCTGCCGCGCCCTCGTCACCATCGCCGCGCAGGCTTTCGTAGAAGAAAGAACCCTCGCCGGAATCCGCGACGCCAAGCGCGACTTCCAGGATCCCGCCAACGTTGCGCGTCTGGCGAAGTATCACGGCGACAAGGCCCGGTGGGTCCTCGACGCCTGGACGGAGACGTGGCTCTCGCCCGGTTTCGCCGGCTGGACGCTGGACCGAGCCCTCGCGGCGGTGCGCTGCCCGGTGCTGGCCCTGCACGGCGACCGCGACGAGTACGGCTCCAGCGCCCACCCCGAGCGCATCGCGGCCGGGCGGGGAGCCGCAAGGCTTCTCCCCGACACCGGCCATGTGCCGCACCGCGAACAGGAAGCGCTCGTCCTCGACGCGATCCGGAGTTTTCTGAGCGGGCTTTGAAGCGTCGGCTCAGGCCGCCAGGGGCGACAGCATCGCACTGTGCGCCAGGATGCCCAGCGTGTGGCTGGCGATCATCCGCTCCTCGTCGGTGGGGATGACGAAGACCGGGACGCGGCTGTCGGCGGCGGAGATGCGCGTGGCCCGGGCGCGGTTCGCCGCCCCGTCGAGATGGACGCCGAGCCAGCCCAGCTTCTCCGCCACCCGCGCCCGCACCGGGGCGGAGTTCTCGCCGACGCCGGCGGTGAAGACCACCGCGTCCAGCCCGCCCATGGAGGCGGCCAGCCCCGCCGCCTGCTTGGCGACCTGGAAGCAGAACAGCTCCACGGCCTCCGCCGCCTGCGGACTCTCGCTGTCCAGCAGGGCGCGCATGTCGTTGGAAACGCCGGACACGCCGAGCAGGCCGGACTTGTGGTAGAGCAGCCGCTCCAGCTCGTCCGGCCCCATGCCCTTCTCGCGCATCAGATAGATCAGCACGCCGGGATCGAGGACGCCGGGGCGCGTGCCCATGGGCAGGCCGTCCAGCGCGGTGAAGCCCATGGTGGTGTCGACGCTGCGGCCCGCGCGCATGCCGCACAGGCTGGAGCCGCTGCCGAGATGGCAGACGACCACGCGCGCCTCGGCCAGCTCCGGCGCGATCTGCGGCAGGCGCTGGGCGATGTACTCGTAGGACAGGCCGTGGAAACCGTAGCGGCGCACGCCCTCGTCGGTCAGCTCGCGCGGCAGGGCGAACATCTGGGCCTGCCAGGGCCGCGTGCTGTGGAAGGCGGTGTCGAAGCAGGCGACCTGCGGCAGCTCCGGATAAACCTCGGCCAGCGCGGTCATCGCCGCGATGTTGTGCGGCTGGTGCAGCGGGGCCAGCGGGACCAGGGCCTCCAGCTCGGCCAGCACCGCCGGGGTCAGCCGGACCGGCGCGTCGAAGCGGGTGCCGCCATGCACGACCCGGTGGCCGGCGGCGACCAGCCGCACGTCCCGCAGCTCGTGCCGCATCCAGGTCAGGAGGAAGCCGAGCAGCCCGGCGCGGTCGCCGGGGCCGACCTCGTCCAGGATGCCGTCGGCCAGGACGTGGCGGGCCGCGTCCTTGGCCTCGAAGCGCGGGGCGGTGCCGATGCCGGAGATCTGGCCGGTCAGGACCGCCTCCAGATCGTGCCTTCCGGCGCCGCAGAAGACAGAGAATTTCAGGCTGGAGGAGCCCGCGTTGATGACGAGACAGGCGTCACGGTGCGACATGGTGTGATCCTCACTCCGCAGCCAGGGGAGCGGCAGCGGCGTTGAGCGCGAGGGAAGGACGGCGCGCGGCGGCCACCAGCGCCGCCACGGCGCAGGAGGCGAGGCGGGTGCGGACGTTGTCGGCGCGGCTGGTCAGGATGACCGGCACCCGCGCACCGAGAACGATGCCCGCCGCGTCGGCGTTGGCGAGGAAGGAGAGCTGCTTGGCCAGCATGTTGCCGGCTTCCAGGTCGGGGACGAGCAGGATGTCGGCCTGTCCGGAGACGGGGGACGTGATGCCCTTGATGCGTGCGGCCTCGGCGCTGATGGCGTTGTCGAAGGCCAGCGGGCCGTCGAGGATGCCGCCGGTGATCTGGCCGCGGTCGGCCATCTTGCACAGCGCGGCCGCCTCCAGCGTGGTGGCGATCTTCGGGTTGAGCGTTTCCACCGCCGACAGGATGGCGACGCGCGGCGTCTCGACGCCCAGCACCTTGGCGAGGTCGATGGCGTTCTGGACGATGTGGACCTTGTCCTCCAGCGTCGGGTAGATGTTGATCGCCGCGTCGGTGATCAGCAACGCCCGCGGGTAGGTCGGCACGTTCATGACGAAGACGTGGCTGATGCGGCGGCTGGTGCGCAGGCCGGTCTCCTTGCGGACGACCTCGGCCATCAGCTCATCGGTGTGCAGGCTGCCCTTCATCACGGCCTCGGCCTCGCCGGTGCGGGCCAGCGCGACGGCGGCCGCGGCGGCGGCGTGGCTGTGCTCCACATCCACCAGACGGTAGCGGGCGATGTCCAGCCCATGGGCGGCGGCCAGCGCGCGGATCTTCGCCGCCGGACCGATCAGGATGGGGTCGATCAGGCCCGCTTCCGCCGCCTCGACCGCGCCCTTCAGCGAGCTTTCGTCGCAGGGATGGGCGACCGCCGTGGCGACCGGCTCCAGCCCGTCGCACTTGCGCAGCAGCGCATCGTGCTTGTCGTGGCGGATCATCTGGATCTGCGGCAGCGCGTGGGCGGCGCGGCGGACCTTGCGCGTCGGCGCCACCACCTCGGCGGTCCCGGTCACCACGACCTCACCGTCCTGATTGGTGCACAGGCAGTCGAAGACGACGATGTTCTTGTCGGCCTGCTTCTCGCGCACGGTGACGGTGGCGGTGATGACGTCGCCCAGCCCGACCGGGCGGCGGAAGCGCAGGTCCTGGCCGGCGTAGACGGTGCCGGCGCCGGGCAGCCGGGTCCCCAGCACGCCGGAAATCAGCGCGCCGGACCACATGCCGTGCCCAATCACCTTTTGAAAGCGGCTGTCGGCGGCGAATTTCGCGTCCAGATGAACCGGATCGATGTTGCCGGAGACGGTGGCGAACAGCTCGACGTCCATCACGGTCAGTTGCCGCGCGATGCTGGCAGACTGCCCGACCACGATCTCGTCGAAGGTGACGTTCTCGATCGGGGCCGCCTCAATCGGGGCCGCAGGGAGGTCGCCGCTGGTTTCACCATTGGCAGTCATTGCAGAACACTCCGGATAAGAGAAATAGGCATGATGCTGCCCGTTTCAGCCGATCCCTCCCGGCGCGCGCCTTGCTGAAAGGGGAAGCGCGTCTTGCCGTCTTCTTGTCTGAGCGTCTTTTGTGTACTGATATATTAGCGGAAAAGGCGGTGCGGCGCAGCAAATCCGGCATCACCGGACACTTTGCCGCAGGCCGCCTTCCGCGGGTCCGTTACGCCTTGAGGATGCCGCGGCCGGCGAAGCGGGATGCTGCGCCAAGCATCTCCTCGATGCGGATCAGCTGGTTGTACTTGGCCAGACGGTCGGAGCGCGACAGCGAGCCGGTCTTGATCTGGCCGCAGTTGGTGGCGACCGCCAGATCGGCGATGGTGCTGTCCTCGGTCTCGCCCGAACGGTGCGACAGCACCGCCGTGTAGCCGGCCTTGTGCGCCATGTCCACGGCCTCCAGCGTCTCCGACAGCGTGCCGATCTGGTTGACCTTGACCAGGATCGAGTTGCCCACGCCCTTCTTGATGCCGTCCGCCAGACGCGCCGGGTTGGTCACGAACAGGTCGTCGCCGACCAGCTGCACCTTGCCGCCGATGGCGTCGGTCAGCGCCTTCCAGCCTTCCCAGTCGTCCTCGGCCATGCCGTCCTCGATCGAGATGATCGGGTAGCGGCCGACCAGATCGGTCCAGTAGGAGACCATCTGCTCCGGCGCCAGCGACTTGCCCTCACCGGCCAGCTCGTACGTGCCGTTCTTGAAGAACTCGGTCGAGGCGGCGTCGATGGCCAGCATGACGTCGTCGCCCGGCTTGTAGCCGGCGGCCTCGATCGCCTTCATCACGAAGCCCAGCGCGTCCTCGGTCGAGGCGAGGTTGGGGGCGAAGCCGCCCTCGTCGCCGACGTTGGTGTTGTGCCCGGCGTCCTTGAGCTTCTTCTTGAGCGCCTGGAAGATCTCCGAGCCCATGCGGATGGCCTCGGCGCCGTTCTCGGCGCCGACCGGCATGACCATGAACTCCTGGATGTCGATCGGGTTGTCGGCGTGGGCGCCGCCGTTGATGATGTTCATCATCGGCACCGGCAGCAGGTTGGCAAAGGCGCCGCCGACGTAGCGGAACAGCGGCAGCGCGGCTTCCTCGGCCGAGGCCTTGGCGACAGCGAGCGAGACGCCGAGGATGGCGTTGGCGCCGAGGCGGCCCTTGTTGGGGGTGCCGTCCAGCTCGATCATGGCGAGGTCGAGGGCGCGCTGGTTGGAGGCGTCGAGGCCGGCGATGGCGTCGAAGATCTCGCCGTTGACCGACTCCACGGCCTTCAGCACGCCCTTGCCGCCGTAGCGGGACTTGTCGCCGTCGCGCAGTTCCACCGCCTCGTGCGCGCCGGTCGAGGCGCCCGACGGGACGGCGGCGCGGCCGAAGGCGCCGGATTCGAGCAGGACGTCCACCTCGACGGTCGGGTTCCCGCGGCTGTCGAGGATCTCGCGGGCGTGGATTTCGGTAATGGCGCTCATGGCGGGGTGTGGACCTTGATTGGAGGGGATAGGGGTTTTGGGGAGGTGGTCGCGGCGGGCCCCCACCCTTCCCACGGCTTCGCCGCGGGCCCCTTCCCTCCCCCGCTTCGCAAGGGAGGGAGCCAATCCCCTCCCCTGCGAAGCGGGGGAGGGTTAGGGAGGGGGCAAAACTCAGCCGATCGACAACGCCTCAATGCGCGCCGTGGAAGGTGCGGCTGATGACGTCCATCTGCTGCTCGCGGGTCAGCTTGATGAAGTTCACCGCGTAGCCCGACACCCGGATGGTCAGCTGCGGGTACAGCTCCGGATGGTCCATGGCGTGCAGCAGCGTCTCGCGGTCGAAGACGTTCACGTTGATGTGGTGGCCGCCCTGGCCGAAATAGCCGTCCAGCATGCCCACCAGATTGGCCACCCGCTCACCCTCGGTCGGGCCCAGCGCGCCGGGCACGATGGTGAAGGTGTAGCTGATGCCGTCCTGAGCGTGGGCGTAGGGCAGCTTGGCCACCGACGCCATCGAGGCGATCGCCCCCTTGCGGTCGCGCCCGTGCATCGGGTTGGCCCCCGGCGCGAAGGGCTGGCCGGCCTTGCGCCCGTCCGGCGTGTTGCCCGTCTTCTTGCCGTAGACCACGTTCGAGGTGATCGTCAGCACCGACTGCGTCGGCACCGCGTCGCGGTAGGCCTTCTGCTTGCGCAGCAGACCCATGAAGGTCTCGACCAGCCACACCGCGATGCCGTCCACCCGGTCGTCGTTGTTGCCGAAGGCCGGGTAGTCGCCCTCGATGACGAAGTCGGTGGCGAGGCCACGCTCGTCGCGCACCACTTTGACCGTGGCGTGCTTGATCGCCGACAGGCTGTCCGCGACGACGCTCAGGCCGGCGATGCCGCAGGCCATGGTGCGCAGCACGTCGCGGTCGTGCAGGGCCATCTCCAGCCGCTCGTACATGTACTTGTCATGCATGAAATGGATGGCGTTGAGCGTGTTCATGTAGGCGCGGGCCAGCCATTCCATCATCGGCAGCAGGCGGGCGACCACCGTGTCGTGGTCGAGCACGTCGCCGGTGATCGGGGCGAAGGCCGGGCCGACCTGCTCGCCCGACACCTCGTCACGGCCGCCGTTGATGGCGTAGAGCAGCGTCTTGGCAAGGTTGGCGCGGGCGCCGAAGAACTGCATCTGCTTGCCGATGCGCATGGCCGAGACGCAGCAGGCGATGCCGTAGTCGTCGCCCCAGTAGGGCCGCATCAGGTCGTCGTTCTCGTACTGCACCGAGCAGGTCTTGATCGACGTCTCCGCGCAGAACTTCTTGAAGCCCTCCGGCAGGCTTTCCGACCACAGCACGGTCAGGTTCGGCTCCGGCGCCGGTCCGAGGTTGTTCAGGGTCTGGAGCATGCGGAAGCTGTTCTTCGTCACCAGCGTGCGCCCGTCGAGCGCCATGCCGCCGATGCATTCCGTGACCCAGGTCGGGTCGCCGGAGAAGAGCTGGTCGTATTCCGGCGTGCGCAGGAAGCGGACGATGCGCAGCTTGGTCACGAACTGGTCGATCAGCTCCTGCGCCTCCTCCTCGCTCAGCAGGCCGTCGCGCAGGTCGCGCTCGACGTAGACGTCGAGGAAGCTGGAGACACGGCCGAGCGACATGGCCGCCCCGTTGGCCTCCTTCACCGCCGCCAGATAAGCCAGATAGGTCCACTGCACCGCCTCGCGGGCGTTGGCCGCCGGGCGCGACACGTCGAAGCCGTAGGACTTGGCCATGGCGGCCAGTTCCTTCAGCGCCTTGATCTGCTCGGTGATCTCCTCGCGCAGGCGCAGCGTGTGCTCGTCGACGCGGTCCAGCTCAAGGCTCTTGTACTGCGCCTTCTTGTCCTCGATCAGGAAGGTCGCGCCGTAGAGGGCCAGCCGGCGGTAGTCGCCGATGATGCGCCCGCGGCCGTAGGCGTCCGGCAGGCCGGTGATGACGCCGGATTTCCGGCAGCGCAGCATCTCCTCGGTGTAGACGTCGAAGACGCCGTCGTTGTGCGACTTGCGCAGGCCGGGGAAGACCTCCTCCAGCTTGGGCGAGGGTTTGAAGCCGTAGGCCTCCAGCCCGTTCTTGACCATCCGCCAGCCGCCGAAGGGCATGATCGCGCGCTTCAGCGGCTTGTCCGTCTGCAGGCCGACGACAAGTTCAAGTTCGCGGTCGATGTAGCCCGGCGCGTGAGCGGTGATCGAGCCGAAGACCTCCGTGTCGGCGTCGAGCACGCCGCCCTTGGCCGCGCGCTCCTCCTTCAGCAGGGCGGTGACCTTGTCCCACAGCGCCCGGGTCCGTCCGGTCGGGCCGGTCAGGAAGCGTGAATCCCCGGCATAGGGATGGACGTTGCGGACGATGAAGTCGCGGACGTTGACCTCTTGCTGCCAGACGCCCGGAACAAAGCGGCGCCAGGGGCGCTCGGCTTGCTGTTCCGGGGTCTCGACGAGTCCGTCTCTCAGCAGAGTGTCCATGATGTCTCCTCACGAAAAGGCGTCTGGGCGGCACGCGCCGCGTTGCTGATCGACCCTGGAGGCCCCCCAGTGGAGGGGTCGGAAAACCGCCGGACCCATTGCGGGGCGGGGGCGGCGAGGCGGCATCGGGCTGTGAAGCCGGCAGGGTCGGAAGTCGTTCTGTAGTTTTGCTACATAAACCGGAACCACGGGGCGCGCAAGGCAAAAGCGGTTGATTTTCCACGTTCTTCGATGAACTTACTGTGACGGAACGCCGCATCGTCGGCGGTCCCGGTATGTGGGACAGCGCAGCCGATAGCACCCTTCTATCAGATCATGTAGTTTTACTATCCGTGCTACAGTGGCGGACGGACGGAACGGGGGAACAGGTCGATGCTGGCGAGGATCATGGCGGTGCGCGACGGGCTCCGTCCTTCGGAACGAAAGCTGGCGGACTGCGTGCTGGCCCAGCCGGGCGAGGTCATCACCCTGTCGATGGCCGACATGGCGGAACGCGCCGGAGTCAGCGAGCCGACCATCGCCCGCTTCTGCGGGGCGCTGGGCTGCAGCGGCTTCCGCGAGTTCAAGATCAAGCTGGCCCAGGACATCGCCGCCGGCATGCCCTTCATCGACCAGGAGGTCAGCCCGGACGACCGCGCGGCGGGCATCGCGGGGAAGGTGTTCGACCGCACCCTGGCGACGCTCATGCAGGTGCGCAACAACCTGTCGGCGGAGGCGGTGGACCGCGCCGCCGACCTGCTGGCCGGAGCGCGGCGGATCGAGTTCTACGGCTCCGGCAACTCCGGCACGGTGGCGCAGGACATCCAGCGCCGCTTTTTCCGGCTGGGCATCCCCACGGTCGCCTACAGCGACGCCCACGTCTATTTCGTGTCGGCCCTGTCGCTCGCCCCCGGCGACGCGGTGGTCGCCGTGTCCAGTTCGGGCGGCACCCGCGACATGCTGGAGGCCGTGCAGAACGCGCTTTCGTCCGGAGCCTCGGTCGTCGCCATTACGCGCTCCGGCTCGCCGCTGGCGCAGCTCGCCACGGTCAGCCTGCTCGCCGACGTCGCCGAAGACTTCGACATCCACTCGCCCATGACGTCGCGCATCAGCCATCTGGTCCTCGGCGACATACTGTCGATTGCCGTGGCGCTGCGCAAAGGCGACGCCCTGCGGGAGCGGCTGGAACGCCACAAGCAGGCGCTCAGCCGCCACCCTCGGGAACAATAAATACTAGTATATTAGTTTGGAGACAAGCCGCTCCGCCCATCCTGTGCCGTTCTGCCGCAGACCCCAAAGCAAAAAGCCCGGCCCCGTTTCCGGGACCGGGCTTTCCACTTGCAGCCGCAGCCGAACCGTCAGTCGCCGGCGTGCACCGGCTCGGTGCCCGGCGGGAGGTGGGCACCGGCACGCTTGCTGCCGAACAGGCGGTAGACCGCGACGAAGAAGACCGGAACGAAGAGGACCGCCAGCACGGTGGCGGAGATCATGCCGCCCATCACACCGACGCCGATGGCGTTCTGGCTTTCCGAGCCGGCACCACTGCTGGTCGCCAGCGGCAGCACGCCCAGCACGAAGGCCAGCGAGGTCATGATGATCGGGCGCAGGCGCTGGCGGCACGCCTCGATGGCGGCGTCCTTCAGCTCCATGCCCTCGTCGTAGAGCGCCTTGGCGAACTCCACGATCAGGATGGCGTTCTTCGCCGACAGGCCGATGGTCGTCAGCAGGCCCACCTGGAAGTAGACGTCGCTCGGCAGACCGCGCAGCGTGGCGGCGAGCACGGCGCCGATGACGCCCAGCGGCACCACCAGGATGACCGACACCGGCACCGACCAGCTCTCGTAGAGCGCGGCCAGGCAGAGGAAGACGATCAGCATGGACAGGGCGTAGAGCGCCGGGGCCTGCGACCCGCTCAACCGCTCCTCGTAGGACAGGCCGGTCCATTCATAGCCGACGCCCGGCGGCAGCTTGGCCATCATCGCCTCCATCTCCTGCATCGCCTCGCCGGAGCTGATGCCCGGCGCCGCGGAGCCCTGGATGTTGAGCGACGACATGCCGTTGTACCGCTCCAGCTTCGGCGACCCGTAGGTCCACTGCGCCGTGGTGAAGGCGGAGAAGGGCACCATCTGTCCCATGGCGTTGCGCACGAACCAGCGGTCGACGTCGCTCGGCTGCATGCGGTAGGGGGCGTCGGCCTGGAGATAGACGCGCTTCACGCGCCCCCGGTCGATGAAGTCGTTGACGTAGGAGGAGCCCCAGGCCGCCGTCAGGGTCGTGTTGATGTCGGTCAGCGACAGGCCGAGCGCGCTGGCCTTCTCACGGTCGACGGTCAGCTTGAACTGCGGCGTGTCCTCCAGCCCGTTCGGGCGGACGCCGACCAGCTTGGGGTTCTGCGCCGCCTGGCCCAGAAGCTGGTTGCGCGCCTGCATCAGCCGGTCGTGCCCGACGCCGCCGCGGTCGACGAGCTGAAGGTCGAAGCCGGTGGCGTTGCCGAGCCCCGGAACCGAGGGCGGCATGAAGGCGAAGACCACCGCGTCCTTGGCCTTCGACAGGGCGCCCATGGCGCGGCCGGCGATGGCCGTCGGCTTGCGGTCGGCGGACTCGCGCTCGCTCCAGTCGCGCAGCCGGACGAAGGCCATGCCGGCGTTCTGGCCGCGGCCCGCGAAGTTGAAGCCGGCGATGGTGAACAGGCCCTCGACGCTGTCCTTCTCCTTCTCCAGGAAATAGGTCTCGACCTGCTTGGTGGTCTCCAGCGTGCGCTCGATGCTGGCGTTCGGCGGGGCCGACCACAGCACGAACATGGTCCCGCGGTCCTCCTGCGGCAGGAAGGACGACGGCATCTGGAGGAACAGGTAGGCCAAGCCGCCGACGATCAGCGCGTAGGCGATGCCGTAGCGCCCGAGCCGCGACACCGCCCCGCGCACGCCGCGCAGATAGACGCGGCTGCTGGCGTCGAAGCCGCGGTTGAACAGCCCGAAGAAGCCGCGCTTGGCGTGGCCGTGGCCCTTCGCCACCGGCTTCAGGATGGTGGCGCAGAGCGCCGGGGTCAGCACCAGGGCGACCAGCACCGACAGCGCCATCGCCGACACGATGGTCAGCGAGAACTGGCGGTAGATGGCGCCCGCCGAGCCGCCGAAGAAGGCCATGGGGACGAACACGGCGGACAGCACCAGCGCGATGCCGATCAGCGCGCCGGTGATCTGCCCCATAGACTTGCGGGTCGCCTCGCGCGGGGGCAGCCCGTCCTCGCTCATCACGCGCTCGACGTTCTCCACCACCACGATGGCGTCGTCCACCAGCAGGCCGATGGCCAGCACCATGCCGAACATGGTCAGCGTGTTGATCGAGAAGCCGAACAGCGACAGCACTCCGAAGGTGCCCAGAAGCACCACGGGAACCGCGATGGTCGGGATCAGCGTCGCCCGGAAGTTCTGCAGGAACAGGTACATCACGACGAAGACGAGGATGATCGCCTCGATCAGCGTCTTGACGACCTCGTGGATCGACAGCTCGACGAAGGGCGTCGTGTCGTAGGGGTAGATGACCTCCAGCCCTTCGGGGAAGAAGGCCGACAGCTCCGCGATGCGCGCCTTCACCGCCGCGGCGGTGTCCAGCGCGTTGGCCCCGGTCGCCAGCTTGACGCCCAGGCCGGCCGCCGGCTTGCCGTTGTAGCGGGCGGTGATCTCGTAGGTTTCCTGCCCGATCTCGATGCGCGCGACGTCGCGCAGCCGCACCTGCCCGCCGTCGGGATTGACGCGCAGCAGGATGGCGCCGAACTCCTCCGGCGTCTGCATGCGCGACTGCGCCATGATGGTGGCGTTGATGCGCTGGCCGGGCAGCGCCGGGGCGCCGCCGAGCTGGCCCGCCGACACCTGCGCGTTCTCCGCCTTGATGGCGTTGGTGACGTCGATGGTGGTCAGCTGGTGGCTGTTCAGCGCGTCGGGATCCAGCCAGATCCGCATGGCGTGCTGGGGACCGAACACGGTGATGTCGCCCACGCCCTCGACGCGGCTGATCGTGTCCTGGAGGTTGGAGGCCACATAGTCGGCGATGTCGCCCTGGGTCAGCCGCCCGTCGCTGGACACGAAGCCGGCGACCATCAGGAAGTCGTTGCCGGCCTTGGAGACCTGGAGGCCGCGCTGCTGCACCTCCTGCGGCAGGAGCGGCACGGCGAGCTGGAGCTTGTTCTGCACCTGGACCTGGGCGATGTCCGGGTTGGCCTCCGGCTCGAAGGTCAGGGTGATGGTGACGTTGCCCGACGAATCGCTGTTCGACGACATGTAGCGGAAGTGGTCGAGCCCGGTCATCTTCTGCTCGATGACCTGGGTGACCGTGTCCTCCAGCGTCTTCGCGGACGCGCCGGGGTAACTGGCGGTGATGGACACCGTCGGCGGGGCGATCTTCGGGTACTGCTCGACGGGCAGGCCCAGGATCGCCAGACCGCCCGCCAGCATGATGACGATGGCGATGACCCAGGCGAAGACGGGCCGGTCGATGAAGAATTTCGACATGGATCGGTCCTCGGTCTCAGCGCGCCTGCGGTCCGGGCAGGGCCGCCACGGCGCTCTGCGCCGCCACCGGCTTGACCTCGCCCCCCGGCTTCACCTTCTGAAGCCCCTCGACCACGATGCGCTCGCCGGCCTTCAGACCGTCGGAGACCAGCCAAGCGTTGTTGATCGCCCGCTCGGTCTTGATGGTGCGCGGGTTGACCTTGTTGTCGTCGCCGACGACCCAGACGCGGGCCGAGCCGTCCGGACCGCGCTGGACCGCCTCCTGCGGCACGGCGAGCGCGTTCACGGCCACCCCCTGCTCGACGCGGGCGCGCACGAACAGGCCGGGCAGCAGTTCCAGGTTCGGGTTCGGGAAGACCGCGCGGAGCTGGACGGAGCTGGTGCCCGGATCGACCGACACGTCGGAGAACTGAAGCTCGCCGCGCTGGGGATAGGGGGCCTCCGCCGCGTGCAGGAACAGCGAGACGGGGATCTTGCCGGGCTCGGCCGGGCGGATGCGCCCGCTCGCCATGTCCTGGCGGAGCTGCATGAGCTGCGAGGCCGTCTGGGTCACGTCCACGTAGATCGGGTCGAGCTGCTGGACGGTGGCGAGCGCCGTCGCCTGGTTGGCGGTGACCAGCGCGCCTTCCGTCACGGCGGACTTGCCGATGCGGCCGGAGATGGGAGCGAAGACCTTGGTGTAGTCCAGGTTGATGCGCGCCAGATTGTGGGCGGCCTTGGCGGCGGCGAGCTGCGCCTCGTTCTGCTTCAGCGAGGCCATGGCGTCGTCGTAGTCCTGCTTGCTGACGACGCTGTTCTTGACGAGGTCGTTGTAGCGGGCCGCCTTGTTGCGGGCAGCCTGCAGGTTGGCCTCCGCCTTCTGGATGTCGGCCTGGGCGACGGCGAGGTTGGCCTCGTAGGTGGCCGGGTCGATCTGGTAGAGCTGGTCGCCCGCCTTGACGTCGCTGCCCTCGGTGAAGAAGCGCTTCAGCACGATGCCGCTGACCTGCGGGCGGATTTCCGCGACGCGGAGAGCCGAGGTCCGGCCCGGCAGTTCGGTGGTGACGGACAGGCTCTGCGGCTGGATGGTGGCGACCGCCACCTCCGCCGGTCCGGGCGCCGGCTGGCCCCCGGCGGCGTGTTTCTTGTCCTGGCAGGCGCCCAGCACCACGGTCAGGGAGGCCGCCACGGCAAGAGACAGAAATGCGTTCCTGTTGAACATCCGTTCCTCGTGAAAACGCCGTGATGCGGCGATGAAATGTCCTAATGAGCCGGGGGTGCCCCGCATTCCGCCCGGCTTTCGCGACCGGCGGAAAAGGCCGGTGCGCGCGGACGGTGCGAAATGACCCCTTTATTCGTACTGTCTCATACAGTACACTGTACCGGACGATACATTCAGAACGACCGTTCGCGCAAGGGGGAACCGCAATGCCCGACAAGGGGGCATCCACACCGTTCCAAGGCGGAATCGCTGGGGGCGGAATTGCCGGGAGCAGCATCGCCGGGAGCGGCATTGCCGGCCTCGGCTCCGGCGTCTTCGACAAGCCCGGCTGCGGCCCGCGCGGCCAAGCGCGTTGCCGGGCGCTGCTCGACGCCGCGGCGGCGCTGTTCGTGGAGAAGGGATTCGCGCTCACCTCGCTGTCCGACATCCTGCGGCAGGCCGGCGGGTCGCGCACCACGCTCTACGAGCATTTCGGCGACAAGGAGGGGCTGTTCCGCGCGGTGATGGAACGCCACTGCGACCGCGTGCTGGAGGAGATGTCGTCCATGCGCGCCGCCGGCCCGGCCGCGATGGCCGAGGAGTTGGAGGAGAATCTCTACCGCGTCGGCCTGCACATCGCCGGCACGCTGACCATGCCGGAGACCACCGCGATCCTGCGCATCCTGGTGTCGGAGGGCGGGCGCATCCCCGACATCGCTCGGGCCTTCTTCCAGGTCGGCCCCGAGAAGACCATCGGCTGGCTCGCCGACTGCTTCCGCGAGTTGTCCGAGGCGGGGCGCCTGCGCGTCGACGATCCGGAGGGGGCCGCCCACGCCTTCATCGGCATGGTGGTCGGCGACCTTCTGACCAAACGGCTGATCCTTCCGGACGAGCCCGTCTCCATGGAGGAATTGGAACGCTACGTCCGCCAGTCCGTCCGGTTGTTCCTTGCGGGGACGCGTCCCTGACCAGGATCGAGAGCGGCGTATTGCCGTCTTGCCAGCGGGGGCGGCAAGGGTTCATAGCTCCCGCAACGATGCGCGCTGGAGGGGGCAGGGGCCGCCAGCGCCTAAGGAAAAAACCGATGGACCGGGGAAACGCCAGGGAATTGATCGACAGGACAACCGACAAGGACTCACCGACGGTCGGCCCGCGCGGCCGGGCGCGCCGGCAGGCCCTGCTCGACGCGGCGGCGGCGCTGTTCGTGGAGAAGGGCTTCGAGAAGACCACGCTGACCGACATCATCGGCCGGGCCGGCGGTTCCCGCGCCACCCTCTATGAGCATTTCGGCGACAAGGAGGGGCTGTTCCGCGCGATGATGGAGGAGAACAGCGCCCGCATCCAGGACGGGCTCGCCGCCATCCAGGCCGACGAGCGGGCCGCGCCGGAAGAGGGGCTGACCCGCTTCGCCCTGCACCTCGTCGCGGCGCTGTTCGACGATCGCACCATGGCCATCGTCCGCGTGCTGGTCTCGGAGGGCGGACGGATTCCCGACATCGCCGAAGCCTTCTTCCGCATCGGGCCGGAAACCGCCCAGCGGCGGCTCGCCGACTATCTGGCCCGGCAGACCGCCGCCGGCGCCCTGACGGTCGCGGAGCCGGAGGCCGCCGCCCGCGGCTTCATCGGCATGATCACCGGCAACATCCTGCTGCGCCGCCTGATCCTGCCGGAACAATCCTTCTCCAGGGAAGAGGTGGAGCATTACGTCGGACGGGCCGTCGCCCTCTTCCTGACGGGCGCCCGCCCGACAGCGGGGCACTGAGGCTTCACCAGGGCGAAGGAAAGCGTTAGGACCGAAGGACAGGCACCGCAACATACTTCGGTATGTTAGGGTTCACACGATCGTTGCATTCATTCCAACGGCCCGTGGGCCGGGACGGTCGATCGTGTCCATGGTCCGCTGGCTTCTGCTGCTCGTTTTCACCCTGGCCCCGCTGATCGGGTACGAGGTCTATTCCCACGCCCGGCTGCGGGCGGAACGGGAGGCCGAGATCGGACAGGAGGCGCTGCGCCTGCTCGACCTGATCCAGACCGAGCAGCAGCGGATCATCGGCGACGTCGAGCACATCCTCGTCACGCTGGCGGAGGCGGACATCGCCGGCCCAACCTGCCAGGAGACCATGGAACGGCTGAGGCTGCGCCTGCCGAGCTACCTGACGCTGGGCTTTGCGAACCGGTCCGGCGCCGTCCTGTGCGCCACCGACCGGCAAAGTCTGGGGACCGGCGTCGGCGACCGCTCCGAGGTTCGGCAAGCCATGTCCACCGGCCTGTTCTCGGTGGGGGAGTATGTCGTCGCGGAGGGGTTGCGCCGCCACGTCCTGCCTTTCGCCCTGCCCTACACACGCAGCGGCCCGGCAGCGGGTGACTCCGCCCCGGCGATCGTCACCGCCCAGCTCGACCTCGACTGGCTGCGGCAGTATCAGGCCCGCAAGCCTCTCCCGCCGAACGCGACGATCCTGCTGGCCGACCGCGCCGGCACCATCATTGTGCGCGTACCGGAAATGCCGGAGCTGATCGGCCAGACGCTCCCCGAACGGTTCGGCCCGCTTCTGAATGGCCGCGAGACGGCAACCGCACTGACCAAGGGAATGGACGGGGTGCTGCGCATCGCCGCCTATTCGCCGCCCAGCGCGAACGGCAGCGGAATCGCCATCGCCGTCGGCATCGACCGCGCCGCCGTGCTGCGCGCCGTCGACCTTGCCGCACTGCGCTCCTGGATTCCCTTCTCCGCCATCCTCCTGCTGTCCCTGATCGCGACCGCCTGGGCGATCGGGCGCCTGACCCGGCTTCGGGAAACCGAACGGTCCCTGCTCAAGGCCGTGCTGGAGCATCTCCCTTCCGGCGTCGTGGTGGCCGAGGCGCCGTCCGGCCGCGTCCTCCTGCACAACAGCGCGGCGGAACGGTTGATCGGCCAGCCATTGGACGGGATCGCCCGCATCGAGGAATACCCCCGCCCCTTCACGCGCATCCCGGACGGCCCGCCTGACAAGTCGCCGGATGGTTCGCCGGAACTTCCGCTGGTCCGCGCCCTGCGCGACGGCACGGTGGTGAAACAGGAGGAACTCCGCCGCGACACCCCCACCGGTCCCGTCACCTGTCTGGCCGATGCCGAGCCGGTGCGCGACCCCGACGGCTGCATCACCCTGGCCGTCGTCACCCTGACCGACATTTCCGAGCGCAAGGCCAGCGAGGAGGCCCTGCGGCGGAGCGAAACCCGCTTTCGCGAACTGGTCGAGAACACCCCGGTGATGATGTGGGTCAACCGCCCCGACGGCGCGCGGGAATTCTACAACGCCGCATGGCGGGCCTACACCGGGCGTGGGATGGAACAGGACGAACGCTGGTCGCATATCCACCCCGCCGATCATCCCATGATGCGCAGCGTCCGCGAGCGCGCCATCGCCGCGGGGGAGTCCTACGGCTTCGACCTGCGGATGCGGCGTCATGACGGGGCCTACCGCTGGCACGTCTGCCAGATCAACCCGATGCGGCAGAACGGTCAGGTCATCGCCTGGGTCGGCACCGCGGTGGACGTGCACGACAGCCGGATGGCCCGCGAGGCGGCGGAGCAGGCCGACCGCTCCAAGAGCCGATTCCTTGCCGCCGCCAGCCATGATCTGCGCCAGCCCATGCAGTCCATGTTCTTCTTCGCCGAGGCGCTGCACAGCCACGTCCATTCCCCGCGCGGGCGCGACGCCCTGGCGATGCTGGAGCGCGGGATGGAGACGCTGAAGGGCCTGCTCGACAGCCTGCTCGACGTCTCGCAGCTCGACGCCGGGGTGATCGAGCCGCGGATCGAGGACATTCCCGTCAAGCCGCTGCTCGACGACATCGGATCCGCCTATGCCCCGGTCGCCGCCGCCAAGGGGCTGGACCTCCAGGTGGTCAACCACCACGACCTGACCGTGCGCAGTGACCGCAACCTGCTGGGGCGCATGGTCCGCAATCTGGTGGAAAACGCCATCCGCTACACCGAGCGCGGGGTGATCCGCCTGGAATGCCACCCTCTGGACGGCCACGCCGGCATCCAGGTGCGCGACACCGGGATCGGCATCTCCAGCGAGCAGATGTCCTGGATCTTCGAAGAGTTCTATCAGGTCGGCAACCCCGAGCGGGACCGCAACCAGGGGCTCGGCCTCGGCCTCGCCATCGTGCAGAAGCTGTCGGCCCTGCTCGGCCACCCGGTGGAGGTGCGCTCCGAACTCGGCAAGGGGTCGGTGTTCCGCATCTCCGTGCCGCTCGGCGACGCCACGGAGAGCCCAGCCCCGGCTCTCCCGGTCCGCGAGCCGGAGCGCGGGCGGCTGGCCGTCCTGATCGACGACGACGCCATCGTCCTGATGGGGCTGCGCTCGATCTTCCAGGACTGGGGCTACGACACCATCATCGCCTCATCCACCGAGGAGGCGCTGGAGCGGCTGCGCACGGCGGGGCGGCGACCCGACGTGATGGTCGCCGACTACCGCCTGCGGGAGCACAAGGTGGGCACCGAGGCCATCCTGAAGATCCGCGAACTGGCCGGGGCGCCGGTCCCCGCCGTCCTGCTGACCGGCGATTCCGGCCCCGACGTGATGCAGGAGGCCGAACGGCACGGGATCGGCCTGATGTTCAAGCCGGTCACCGCCCGCCTGCTCCAGGAAGCCCTGACCCGCCAGACCGGCACCGCCGCGTGAGGACTCGACCCGATTGACCGTCTGGGCGCGGCAACCGAAGAGGGTGCTGCGTGTTGGATGACAACAGATTTTACACGGATTTCGCAGATTTAGGCACGGATTACACAGATACTTTAATATTGGCTTGCTCAGGAATCACTGCTCGAGGAGCCAATACTGAGCAAGCATTAAAGAAAATCCGTGTCATCCGTGTCTAAATCCGTGAAATCCGTGAAGACCCTGTTGCCCCCGAGAATCCCGAACGTCAGCGAGACGCGCTACTGCCCCCGCACCGTCTGGAGCCCCCGCCGCACCTGCTCCGAATCGTAGGGCTTGCGCAGGACCACGACGTCGCGGAACTCCTCCGGGAAGATCGCGGACTCGCCGTAGCCGGTGGCGAACAGGAAGGGGATGTTCAGCTCGCGCAGCCGCTCCGCCACCGGGAAGGAGGTCTCGGTCCCCAGATTGACGTCGAGAAGCGCCATGTCCGGCGGGTCGTCGGCGATGGCGACCAGCGCCTGACGGACGCTCGCCACCGTCTCCACCCGCTCGGCGCCCAGCTTCAGCAGCATGTCCTCCGCGCTCATGGCGATGATCATGTTGTCTTCCAGCAGCAGCACCGTCCCGCCCAGCGGGATGTCCGCCGCCGCGCAGGGTGTCACCGCCGATTCGACCACCGTCGCCGGGCGCTCCGGCGCCAGGCTGACATGGATCGCCGGAATGGTGAAGCGCGCCCGCAGCCCGGCCAGGGCGTAGGTCACCGTCGCCTCGCCCTTCAGCTCGTGCGGGATGGAGCGCTCGATGATGGTGGTGCCGAAGCCCTGGCGCGTCGGCGCCTGCACGGGCGGGCCGCCGCTTTCCTCCCAGCAGAGTTCCAGCGCGTCCCGGTCGTCCAGGCTCCAATGGATCTTCACCCGGCCGCCGCTGTCGGCGAAGGCGCCGTATTTGGCGGAGTTGGTCACCAGCTCGTGCATGATCAGCGCCATCACCGACAGGGCCGGCGGCGACAGCAGCACCTCCGGCCCCGACAGGACCACCCGCTCGGCCCGGCTGCCCAGATAGGCGTCGACCTCCGCCGCGATCAGGGGGCGCAGGGGGGAAGGCTTCCAGTTCTCCGCCGTCAGCTGGTCGTGCGCCCGCGCCAGCGCCTGGATGCGCCCGCCGACGATCTCCGCGAACTCCTCGACGCGGGTGACCCCGGCCCGGCTCTGGGCCAGCAGGGCGCGGACGAGGCTGAGGATGTTGCGGACCCGGTGGTTCAGCTCGGCGATCAGCAGCTCCTGGCGCTCGCGGGCCGTCCGGCGCTCCTCCTCCGCCTGGTCGGCCAGCCGCAGCACCACCTCCATCAGCGTGATCCGCAGGGAGTCGGCGATGCGCAGGTCGGCCTCCGTCCAGGGTTCGGACTGGCCGAGGACCGTTTCCTTCCAGGCCTCGAAGCTCTTGCGCGGGGTCAGGCGCTGCCCGTTGGGGCCGGGCTCCACGGGCTTGTCCGGGTTGCCGGCCCAGGTGACGGTGCGGACCGACTCCCGGCGGAAGAAGATGATGTAGTCGCGCGGCTTGCGCGACACCGGGATGGCCAGCATGCCGGCGGCGCGCTCGGCGAAATCCAGCGCCGGTGGGTGGACCTGCCCGATCTCGCCGATGGCGAAGACGCGGCTGGCGTGCGCGCGGTTGAGCATGCGCACCAGCCCGAGCAGTTCCTCCGGCGTCGGGGTGCTGCCGTCCACAAGGGTCTGCCCGCCCAGCACGATGGCGAAGCCGTCGCTGCGGATGTAATGGCCGACCTCGCCGCGCAGCCGCTCCAGATTTTCCATGGAGGAGGCCCCGTCGGCCATCACCGCCATGATGCGGGTGTGGAGCAGGCGCGCCTTGGCCTCGTAGGCCTCCTCCCGGTCGCGCTCGACGCTCTCCAGAAGGAAGGAGAACATCTGGCCGTACAGCTCCGCCGCCGTGCGCCGCTCCAGCGACAGCCGCCGCGGCACCATGTTGTGGCAGGCGAACAGGCCCCACAGCTTGCCGCGGCGCAGGATCGACACCGACAGCGAGGCCGCCACGCCCATGTTGCGCAGATACTCGCAATGGATGGGCGACACGCTGCGCAGGACGCTCATCGACAGGTCGAGCGGTTCGCCCTCCGGTCCGAAGGGCGGCAGGATGGCCGCGGACGGGGCGTCCACGTCGTTGATGCAGCGCAGCCAGTTCCGCTCGTACAGCGCGCGGGCCTGCTTCGGGATGTCCGACGCCGGGTAGCGTAGCCCCAGATAGGAGGGCATGCCGCGCACCGCGGATTCCGCGATCACCTCGCCCGCGCCGTCGCGGTCGAAGCGGTAGATCATCACCCGGTCGAAGCCGGTCAGCGACCGCAGCTGCCGCGCCGCTTCCCGGCAGCAGGAGTCGAAGTCGGGGGTGCGCTGAAGCCGTCCGATCATCGCGCGGACCATGGAACCGACGTCCAGCTCGCTGTCCGGCTCGCTCGGCTCCGCCTCGATGATGATCGACTGTCCGGACAGATGGACCGCGATGTCCAGCGGCAGCGCGCCGGCCGTCAGCGTCACCCGGAAGGCGCGCTCCACCGACCCGTTGATGAGGGAGAGCTGGAGCCGCCCGCGGATGGCGTGCAGCGCCTCCTCCTCCATCACCTCGCTCAGGGGAAGCCCCAGCAGAGCGTCGGGCTCCACCCCCAGCCACGCCCCGATGTTGGACGAGGCGTGCTTGACGATCCAGTCGGTCGACAGCGCGATCAGGAATCCGCTCGGTTGGATGGACCCGACGAGATGGATCGGCTCCCGGTCGCAGTTGCTCAAGTCTACGCCACCGATCATTGCCGCACCGCTCCCGTCATTCGGCCACCACCGTCATTGTTCCGGCGCTCCCCAAATCTGTTCCGTGCATCCGGACAGTCCGATGATTTGCCGATCCCTTGGCTTATTCCACGCCAACACACCGAAGCGGTCTTAAAGCACGTCGTGTCCCTAAAATAATCCAGAATCGAAAGGGGACCAATGCCGTCCCTCTCGGCGAAAAGCCTTACGCCCCCCGCCGTTCCGCCGGCCGTTCCACCCGCCGGTCCACCCGCCGGTCCTCTGCGGCATTTTGGCCGAAGGGCAGCCCCGCCCCGCGAAACGGGCTTGCCTTTCGATCTGATATACTAGTATTTTATTTTGCGAAGGACAGACGCGCAGCCCGGCCGGCCCAAGCCCGCCCGTGCCGCGAGCGCATCCCCCAGGACCGCACCGACCGCCGCGCGCCGCACCGTCACGCCGGCTTTGGCGCGGCGGTCTTGCCGATGAACGCCCGCGCGCCGCGCCCGCCGTCCCCGCCCTCTTTTGCGGAGCCCGTTTCGATATGACCGCCACCACCCCGATCCGCCGCTTCCGGCAGACGAAGATCGTCGCCACGCTGGGTCCGTCCTCCTCCTCCCCGGAAATGATCCGCTCGCTGTTCGAGGCGGGTGTCGACGTCTTCCGCCTGAACTTCAGCCACGGTTCGCACGACGACCACGGCGCCCGCGTGCGCGCCATCCGCGCCCTGGAGCGCGAGCTGGAGCGGCCCATCGCCATCATGGCCGACCTCCAGGGGCCGAAGCTGCGGCTCGGCCGCTTCGCCGACGGTTCGGTGGAACTGACGGTGGGCCAGCCCTTCCGCCTCGACCTCTCCACCGAGCCGGGCGACGCGACCCGCGTCGGCATGCCCCATCCGGAAATCTTCGCCGCCCTGCGCCCCGGCACCGACCTGCTGCTCGACGACGGCAAGGTGCGGCTGCGCATCGTCGCCTGCAGCCCGGACCACGCCGACACCCTCGTCGTGGCCGGCACGAAGCTGTCCGACCGCAAGGGCGTGAACGTCCCCGACGTGCTGCTGCCGCTGTCGCCGCTGACCGCGAAGGACCGCGCCGACCTCGTCTTCGCGCTCGATCAGGAGGTCGACTGGGTGGCGCTGTCCTTCGTGCAGCGGCCCGAGGATGTGGCGGAGGCGCGCAAGCTGATCGCCGGGCGCGCCGCCCTGATGTCCAAGCTGGAGAAGCCGTTGGCCATCCAGCACCTGGAGCGCATCGTCGAGCTGTCGGACGGCGTCATGGTCGCCCGCGGCGACCTCGGCGTGGAAATGCCGCCGGAGGACGTGCCGAGCATCCAGAAGCGCATCATCCGCGAGGCGCGCAAGGCCGGCAAGCCGGTGATCGTCGCCACGCAGATGCTGGAGTCGATGATCGGGGCCCCGGCCCCGACCCGCGCCGAGGCGTCGGACGTCGCCACCGCCGTCTTCGACGGCGCCGACGCGGTGATGCTGTCGGCGGAGACCGCGTCGGGCGCCTACCCGGTGGAGGCGGTGTCGATGATGGACCGCATCGCCCGCCGGGTGGAGCACGACGACCTCTACCGCACGATGATGGACGCCCAGCACGCCGACCCGCAGGAGACGGCCGCCGACGCCATCACCGCGGCGGCGCGGCAGGTCGCCCACACCATCCACGCGGCGGCCATCGTCACCTACACCACCAGCGGCTCGACCACTCTGCGCGCCGCCCGCGAGCGGCCGGAGGTGCCGATCCTCTGCCTGACCGCGACCGTCGCCGCCTCGCGCCGTCTGGTGCTGGCCTACGGCGTGCACAGCGTGCTGACCGAGGACATCCAGAACTTCTCCGACATGGTGCACAAGGCGACCCGCATCGCCTACGCCCACGGTCTGGCGGAGGATGGGCAGCGGCTGGTCATCACCGCGGGCGTGCCCTTCGGCATGCCGGGCTCGACCAACATCCTGCGCATCGCCTGGGTGGAGCGCCCCGTCCTTCCGGCGGGTGGCTACACGCAGTACGCGCAGGAGTCCCGGTCAGATCAATTGACCCCGGTCATGGCCGACGCCGGGGCGTGACCTAGGATGGCACACAGCGCCGGTGCCGCATGAAGCGGACACCGGCGCCTATTCACGAGGTGCCTCATGCTCAGCCCGATTACCCCCCACCCCGCGCACGCCGCCGGGACGGGCGCATCGGTCCGCGGCTGGGTCCATTCGGTGGAGACGGGCGGCACGGTCGATGGGCCGGGTTTGCGCTACGTCCTGTTCCTGGCCGGATGCCCGCTGCGCTGCCAGTACTGCCACAACCCCGACACCCGCCACATGCACGACGGGTCGCCGGCCCAGTCCTCGGACGTGCTGGCCGACATCGCCACCTACGCCGATTTCCTGCACCGCGCCCATGGCGGCCTGACCATCAGCGGCGGCGAGCCGCTGGTCCAGCCGGAATTCTGCGCGGCCATCTACCGCGGCGCCAAGCAGCTCGGCCTGCACACCGCGCTGGACACCTCGGGTTTCCTCGGCAGCCATGCCGACGACCATCTGCTCGCCGACGTCGATCTGGTGCTGCTGGATATCAAGGCGTTCAAGGAATCCACCTACCGCGCGGTGACCGGCGTGCCGCTGCGCCCGACCCTGGAATTCGCCGAGCGGCTGTCCGCGCTGCGCAAGCCGATCTGGCTGCGCTACGTGCTGGTGCCCGGCCTGACCGACCATCTGGACGAGATCGAGGGGCTGGCGGAATTCGCCGCCGGCCTGGAGGTGGTGGAGCGGGTGGACGTCCTGCCCTTCCACAAGATGGGCGAGTTCAAGTGGAAGCAGCTCGGCCTGCCCTACGCGCTGGCCAACACCGAGCCTCCCCCGCCGGAGCTGACCGAGCGGGTGCGCGGCATCTTCCGGACGCAGGGCCTCAAGGCCGTGTGAGACGCCGTCCGAGACGAGGAGCACCTTTATGGACACGCATTCCCTTCCGGAGGCTCCCGCACACGCCTCCCCCGCCGCCTCCCCCGCAACCCCGCCCGCGTCCTCCCTCGACGCGCTGATGCCCGACGCCATCGCGCTCGCGGCGGAGAATCTGGGCGTCAAGAAGGCCAACTACGACGGTGCGACGCTGTTCGCCCTGGCGGTGCTGGCCGGCGCCTTCATCGCGCTGGGCGGGCTGTTCGCCACCGTCGCCATGTCGGGGGCGGAGGGCATGCTGCCCTACGGGGTGACCCGGCTGCTCGGCGGTCTGGTCTTCTCGCTCGGGCTGATCCTGGTCATCGTCGGTGGCGCGCAGCTCTTCACCGGCGACGCGCTGATGGTCATGGCCTGGGCCAGCGGACGGGTGAGGACCGGGCGGATGCTCCGGGTCTGGACCATGGTGTGGCTCGGCAACTTCGTCGGCGCCGCCGGCACGGCGTTGCTGGTCTTCCTGTCCGGGCAATACGCCTTCGGCCACGGGGCGGTGGGCGCCTCGGCGCTCTACTTCGCCACGGCCAAGGCCGGGCTGCCCGCCGGACAGGCCTTTTTCCTGGGCATCCTGTGCAACGTGCTGGTCTGCCTCGCGGTGTGGCTGGCGCTCGGCGCGCGCAGCGTGACCGACAAGATCATGGCCATCGTCTTTCCGGTCAGCGCCTTCGTCGCCGCCGGTTTCGAGCACTGCGTCGCCAACATGTATTTCGTGCCGCTGGGCCTGCTGATCGAATGGGGCGCCCCCGCCTCCTTCTGGGCCGACCTGGGCCGCGCCGCGCCGGTGATCCCGGTCGGGCAGTTCCTGCTGAACCTCGCCGCGGTGACGCTGGGCAACTGGTTCGGCGGCGCGGTGCTGGTCGGCGCCGTCTATTGGTTCATCTACCGCCGCCCGAGCCGCCGCACGGCGCATTAGACGCCGGGCCTTGCCCCCTCCCTAACCCTCCCCCGCTTCGCAGGGGAGGGGACTGCCGCCGCTTCGCGACAAACTCCCTCCCCTGCGTCAGCGGGGGAGGGCCGGGGTGGGGGCAAGGTCAACCCATTCCTTCACCCCCCGGGGCACCCATGGCCCAGCCCATCCCCAGCCATCTCCAGGCGCGCAGCGGCATCGTCTCCATGCTGCTGGCGGTGTTCCTCTACGCGGTGCTGAACGCGCTGGCGAAGCATCTCGCGGCGGACTATCCGCTGGCCGAGGTGACCTTCTTCCGCAACGCCTTCGCCCTGCTGCCCGCCACCGCCATGCTGGCCCGCGCCGGCGGCTGGCGCGGCCTGCGGACGGAGCATCTCGGCGGCCATTTCTGGCGGGCGGCGATCGGCCTGACCTCGATGGTCCTGCTGTTCCTGTCCTACCACCTGATGCCGATGGCCGACGCGGTGGCGCTGTCCTTCTCCGCCCCGCTGTTCCTGACCGCGCTGTCCGTGCCGGTGCTGGGGGAGCGGGTCGGCCCCTACCGCTGGGGGGCGGTGGCGGTGGGCTTCGCCGGGGTGCTGGTCATCGTGCAGCCGGGAAGCGGCATGCTGAACACCGGCGCGCTGGTCGGGCTGTGCGCCGCCGTCGCCTACGCCTTCGCCATGATGGCGATGCGGCAGTTGGGGCGGACGGAGGCGCCGGTCACCACCGTCTTCTACTTCACCGCTTTCTCCACGCTGCTCAGCGCCGCCGCCCTGCCCTTCGTCTGGACGATGCCAACGGCGGAGGGCTTCGTGCTGATGGCGGCGATGGGGCTGGTCGGCGGCGGCGCGCAGTATTTCGCTACCCGCGCCTACGCGATGGCCCCGGCGGCGGTCATCAGTCCCTTCAACTACGCCGGCATCCTCTGGGCCTGCCTCTTCGGCTGGCTGTTCTGGGGCGACTGGCCGGGAACCCATGTGCTGGCCGGCGCCGCCATCGTCATCGCCAGCGGTCTGCTGATCCTGATCCGCGAGACGCGCCGCCGGACCGAAACCGAGACCTGCGACACTTCGCCCGGCGTGTCCCACAGTTTGCCCCTCAGCACCGGGCGCAAACACTAATATATTAGCTTTGATGATTTTCTGCGGGACGCCGGCCCACGCCCGCGCGACCCGCCTGTCTGACGAGGTGGCTCATGCCATCGGATTCCCTCACCGCCGCCCCTCCGCGGCAGCGCCGGCTTGCCACGGTGCGGCCCGCGCCGCGCTCCGCCTCCCCCATCTACCGCGACCTGCGCAACGACATCCTGGGAATGCGCCGACGACCCGGCGAGCCCATCGCCGAGGCCCGCATCGCCCAGGCCTACGGCGTCAGCCGCACCCCCGTGCACGAAGCGGTGCTGCGGCTGGCCGACGAGGGGCTGATCGACGTCTTTCCGCAGTCGGGCACCTATGTCTCGCTGATCCCGGTCGCCGCCCTGCCGGAGGCCGGGGTGATCCGCAAGGCGCTGGAGGAGGCCGCCGTGCGGATGGCCGCCGTCCGCGCCACCCCCGGCGACATCGCGCGGCTGCGCGCGGCGCTGGCGGCGCAGCGCGACCTCTGCGCCGCCGGCGACCGCGACGGCTTCCACGAAGCCGATGAAAGCTTCCACGCCCTGCTCGCCGACATCGCCGGATTCCCCGGTTTCTGGGCGCTGGTGGAACAGGTGAAGGTGCAGGTCGACCGCTGCCGGCGCCTGACCCTGCCCGTCCCCGGCCAGATGGCGAAAGCCATCGCCGAGCACGACGCCATCGTCGAGGCCGTCGCCGCCCACGACCGCGAGGCGAGCGTCCTGGCGCTCGGCGCCCATCTCGACGGATTGCGTCTGGCCATCGACGAACTGCGCACCGCAGCACCGCTGTATTTCACCGACGCGCCCACCGCCGCAGGGCGTCAGACCCCGCCCCGGCTCTAATCCCCACCCGGCTTGCGACATTTTGGCGTCGCGCGCTCCGCCCACCGTTTTCTGCTTGCCTCGAAAGCTGATATATTAATATAACTAGCTCAGCGGGACGCGGCGCGGACGTGAACAACCGGCGCCTCCGCTCCTCACACAACAAACGGAACGCCGCGCGGAAGAACACCGCGGGCGCTTCGGAACAAAGGACAAGAACCGCCCAGCTTCACCCCCGTCGGCACGCGCCGATGGCGCCGGGATTTTGCGCCCTCATCCCCTTCGGGATTATTTTTTGCCCCCGCCTTCGCAGCGCTGTTATTCGAAGCGCGCCGCCGAGCAGCCGGGGCTTCTTCCGAACGCAGGGACTTTTCGTTTGTCCATTTCCGGCGGGCCGACGCCCCGCCTCCGCTCCAACAGACACTTCTCCTAAGGCAGGAGTACGGTCCATGAAGAACACTTTCCGCCGCCTCGGCATGGCGCTGCTGGCCGCCTGCGCCGCGGGCGCGCTGCTCGCCGCCCCGGTCTCGGCCCGCGACTTCCGGTCGGCCGACATCCACCCCGGCGACTACCCGACCGTCGAGGCGGTCAAATACATGGGCAAGCTGCTGAGCGAGCGCAGCAACGGCAAGCTCGGCGTGAAGGTCTACCCGAACGGCGCGCTGGGCAACGAGCGCGACACGATCGAGCAGATCAAGATCGGCGGGCTCGACATGATGCGCATCAACGTCGCGCCGCTGAACAACGTCGTCCCGGAGACGATGGTCGTCGCCCTGCCCTTCATCTTCCGCGACACCGAGCACATGCACGCCGTGCTGGACGGCCCGATCGGCGACGAGATCCTCGCCGCCATGGAAAGCCAGGGGCTGATCGGTCTGGCCTTCTACGACAGCGGCTCGCGCTCGCTCTATTCCAAGAAGCCGGTGTCGTCGCTGGCCGACCTGAAGGGCATGAAGATCCGCGTCCAGCAGTCGGACCTGTTCGTGTCGATGATCGAGGCGCTGGGCGCCAACCCGACGCCGATGCCCATGGGCGAGGTCTACACCGGCCTGAAGACCGGCATCATCGACGCGGCGGAGAACAACTACCCCTCCTACGAATCCTCGCGCCACTTCGAGGCCGCCAAGTATTTCACCCGCACCGAGCACGCCATGGCGCCGGAGGTGCTGGTCTTCTCCAAGGTCACCTGGGACCGCCTGTCGAAGGACGATCAGGCCGCCATCCGCAAGGCCGCCAAGGACTCCGTCCCCTACATGCGCAAGCTGTGGACGGAGCGCGAGGAGGCCTCCCGCGCCATCGTCGAGAAGGCCGGCTCCCAGATCAGCGACGTGAAGAACAAGCAGGAATTCATCGACGCGATGAAGCCCGTGTTCGCCAAGTTCGCCAACACGCCGAAGCTGCAGGGCCTCGTCCAGCGCATCCAGGACACGAAGTAAGGCACACGCGGGGGGCGGCGCCGGCCATTCCCGGCCGGCGCCGCCCCTCCGCGGGAAGGACGGCATCATGAGCATCGAACTTGAATTGGAAGAGGTCCGCCCCCTCGCCGCCCCACGCTTGTTGACGCGGGTGAACGCGCGTCTGGCGTGGTCGGGGATGTGCGTGGCGATGGTCGGCCTGATGGCCATCGTCTGCGTGGTGTTCTATCAGGTCTTCGGCCGCTACGTGCTGAACGACTCGCCGACCTGGGCGGAGAGCCTGGCCATCGTGCTGGTTCTCTACGTCACCCTCATCGGCGCCGCCGTCGGGGTCCGCGACGCCGGACACATCGGCCTGGAATCCTTCCTCGTCATGCTCCCCGACGCCATCCGCCGCAAGGTCGAGATCGTCATCTACGCCCTCGTCGGCGTCTTCGGCGCCTGCATGGCCTACAACGGCTGGGTGCTCGGCACCTCCGTCGCCGCCTATTACATCCCCAACCTGCACGTCTCCGAAGCCGTCCGCTACATCCCGCTCGTGCTCTCCGGCGTCCTGATCGTGCTTTTCGCCATCGAACACGTCGTCGCCATCATCCGCGGCGAGGAGGTCGCACCATCATGGAACTGACCATCCTTTCCATCAGCTTCTTCGGCTTCCTCGTCCTGGGCATCCCGGTCGCCTTCGCCATCGGCCTGTCGGCGCTCTGCACCATCCTCTACGAGGGCCTCCCCGTCGCCGTCATCTTCCAGCAGATGATGTCCGGCATGAACGTCTTCTCCTTCCTCGCCATCCCCTTCTTCGTCTTCTCCGGCGAGCTGATGCTCCACGGCGGCGTCGCCGACAAGATCGTCGCCACCGCCAAGAACATGGTCGGCCACATCCGCGGCGGCCTCGGCATGTCCAACGTCGTCGCCTGCACGCTGTTCGGCGGCGTCGCCGGCTCCCCCGTCGCCGACGTCTCGGCCATGGGTGCGGTGATGATCCCGATGATGAAGCGCGAGGGCTACCACGCCGACTACGCCGTCAACGTCACCACCCACGCCGCCCTCGTCGGCGCGCTGATGCCGACCAGCCACAACATGATCATCTACGCGCTGGCCGCCGGCGGCAAAGCCTCCATCGGCGCGCTGATCGCCGCGGGCATCGTCCCGGCCCTGCTGCTGATGGTCTGCAACCTGGGGGCCGCCTACTACGTCGCGGTCAAGCGCGGCTACCCCGCCGGCACCTTCCCCGGCTGGGCCATCCTGGGCCGCTCCTTCGCCGCCTCGGCACCCGGCCTGCTCATCGTCGTGATCATCCTGGCCGGCATCACGTCCGGCGTATTCACCGCCACCGAGTCCGCCTCCATCGCGGTGATCTACGCGCTGCTGCTCACCACCTTCGTCTACCGCACGCTGACCTGGGACCACTTCCTGGCGGCCGCCGCCAAGACGGTGAAGACGACCGGCGTGGTGCTGCTGCTGATCGGCGTCTCCACGATGTTCCAGTACATCATGGGGCTCTATCAGGTGGCCGAGATCACCGGCGAGCTGATGGCGGGCATCTCGACCAACCCGCTGGTCATCTTCCTGCTGATCAACATCATCCTGTTCCTGCTCGGCACCTTCATGGACATGGCGAGCACGATCCTGATCTGCACGCCGATCTTCCTGCCGATTGCCATGCAGTACGGCATGGACCCGGTGCAGTTCGGCATCGTCATGCTGATCAACTGCGCGCTCGGCCTCAACACCCCGCCGGTCGGCACCACCCAGTTCATCGGCTGCGCCATCGGCGAGGTCTCGGTCGGCCAGGTCATGCGCTCCATCACCCCCTTCTACGGCGCCCTCTTCGTCACCCTCCTCCTCGTCACCTACGTCCCGACCTTCTCCCTCTGGCTCCCCCACATGCTCATGCGCTGACCCGGCGCCCCCGACCGCACACACAGGACATCGCGGGGCGCTCCGATCACCGGGCGCCCCGCTGCAATGGAGACGACTCATGATGACCGCCGAACTCTGGCCGCAACTCGTCGCTTTCGGGCAGGTGGTCGCCATCGACCTCGTGCTGGCCGGCGACAACGCCATCGTCGTCGGCATGGCCGCCGCCGCCGTCCCGGCGGAGCAGCGGCGCCGGGTCATCCTGTGGGGCATCAGCGCCGCCATCGTGCTTCGCATCATCTTCGCGCTGATGACCACGCAGCTTCTCGCCATCATCGGGCTGACCCTGGCCGGCGGCGTGCTGCTGCTCTGGGTCTGCTGGAAGATGTTCCGCGAACTGCGCTCCCAGGGCGCCGACGAGGTGACGCCGGAGGAGGCTCTGGAGGCCCCCGACGTGCTGCCCGCAACGGCCTCCTTCAGCAGCAACGCGGCGGTGGCCGCCGCTGGCACCGTCTCCGTCGGCGCTGCCGTCTGGCAGATCGTGGTGGCCGACGTGTCGATGTCGCTTGACAATGTGCTGGCGGTGGCCGGTGCTGCCAAGGAGCATCCGACCGTGCTTGTGCTCGGCCTGCTGCTCTCGGTGGCGTTGATGGGCGCCGCCGCGAACGTAATTGCACGTGTTCTGCACAAACATCGCTGGATTGGTTGGATCGGTCTTGCGATCATCACTTATGTTGCGCTCGACATGGTCTGGCGGGGCTCGAACGAGGTTCTGGCCCACACGGCCTGGCTCGGCTGACGGGAAGACAGGGATAAGGCCCGCTGCGGACGGCGTGCGGCGGCGCCAACGAGAAGCAAGACCGCCGTTGGGGAAGAGATGACATGTCCAAACCGTTAGGAATTGCCCAGGATAGGGTGGTGCGCCCAAGCCGGCTGGGGGGCGTTCAGGGGCGCCTGTTCACCGGTGTCGGCGCCGTGATGTGCTGCGCGCTCGTCGCCATCGGGGTGGCGCTGACCGGGTACGCCGGCTTCGGCCGGACGCTGCAGGTCATCACCGCCGAGGCCGTGCCGTCCGCGCTCGGCGCCCTGCGGGCGGCCCAGCACGCGGGCCGCATCGACGCGCTGGCCCCGGCCTTCCGCTCCGTCACCAGCAAGGAGGAGAAGGCGGATCTGGCGGCGCGCATCGCCATGGAGCGGCACGACTTCGAGCGCGAGCTGCGCGATCTGGCCGAGTTGGAGAAGAACAGCGCCAACGCCGCGTCCCACGCCGGCGGTCCGTCGGAAACCGCCGCCGCCAGCAACGCCGCCCAGGCCCTGCTCGCCAACGTCGCTCTGCTCGACCAGGCGGCGGACAAGCGGATCGGCCTGAGCGACCGCCGCTCGGAACTGCTGGAGCAGGTGGTCATCGCCACGCGGCGCCTGTCCCAGCTCGTGGCGCCCTGGAAATCGATCCACGGCAGCGGCGTGGACATGCAGCGCGCCGCCTTCCGGGACGACACCCGCCCGGCGGAGGAGCGGCTGAAGGCCGGCGAGGAGTATCTCCAGACCGAGGAGCAGCTCGCCATCGTCCGCGGCATCGACGACGGCGCCACCACCGTCCGCGGCCTGCTGACCGAAGCCGCCGCCAGCTTCGACGAGAACCGCCTGTCGATCATCGAGGCGCAGACGCGCATCCTCGTGACCACGATGACCGCCAACTCCGGACAGCTGCCCGAGGCCTCGCGCGAGGCGATGGCCGAGCCGCTGAAGGCGATCGAAACCCTGTCGATCGAGCCGAACGGGCTGATCCCCACCCGTCTGGCCGAGCTGGAGATCCTGAAGGCGCAGCGGGACCTGCTGACCAACAACCTCAGCCTGTCCGAAACGCTGTCCATGGCGGTGGTGAACCTCGTGCACACGCAGGAGGGGGCCATCACCACCGCCGCCGAAGACAGCGAGAAGGCCCTGTCCAACGGCACGATCCTGCAGATCGCGGTCGGCGTGGTCAGCCTGCTGCTGTCGGCGCTGGTCGTTCTGGTCTTCGTGCGCCGCATGGTGGTGCGCCGCCTGCTCACCCTCCAGGGCGGGATGGAGAAGATCGCCGCCGGCGACCTCGACGTGACGGTTCCCGCCGGCGGCCGCGACGAGATCTCCGCCATGGCCCGCACGGTGGAGGTCTTCCGCGAGAACGCCCTCGCCAAGCGCCGGCTGGAGGCCGAGCAGATCGAATCCGCCCGCCGCGCCGAGGAGGACCGCAAGCGCTCCTTGGAGGAGATCGCCAGCAGCTTCGAGGGGGCCGTCGGCAGCGTCGTCAGCCGCTTCGTGGCGGAATCCACCGAAATGGAGGAAAGCGCCCGCAGCATGTCGGCCACGGCGGAGGAGACCAACCGTCTCGCCACCAGCGTCGCCGCCGCGACCGAGCAGACCTCGGCCAACGTGGAGACGGTCGCCGCCGCGTCGGAGCAGCTCACCAGCTCCATCGAGGAGATCACCCGCCAGATCACCGAATCCACCAACATCGTCCGCGAGGCGATGACGCTGGCCGAGCGCGCCAACGGGCAGATCGGCGGACTGGCGGACTCCGTGCAGAGCATCGGGCGCGTCGTCGACCTCATCAACGACATCGCCAGCCAGACCAACCTGCTGGCGCTCAACGCCACCATCGAGGCCGCCCGCGCCGGTGAGGCCGGCAAGGGCTTCGCCGTCGTCGCCAACGAGGTGAAGGCGCTGGCCGCCCAGACCGCCCGCGCCACCGGCGAGATCGCCGCCCAGGCCGCCGGCATCCAGAGCGCGACCGGCGAGGCCGTGCAGGAGATCCAGGCGGTCGTCCAGGTGGTCACCCGCGTCGGCACCATCGGCGCCACCGTCGCCGCGGCGGTGGAGCAGCAGAGCGCGGCCACCAAGGAGATCGCCCGCAACGTCCATCAGGCGGCGCTGGGCACCACCGAGGTCACGCAGACCATCGCCGGCGTCAACGCCGCCGCCGACCGCAGCGGCACCGCCGCCCGCACGCTCCTCGACAAGGCCCACGACCTCGCCGACGGCGCCAACGCGCTCAACCGCGAGCTGTCCGGCTTCCTCCAGCGCGTCCGCGCGAGCTGACGGAAACGCCCTTCCCCGCGGCGGTGCGCGGGGAAGGGCGTCCTTCCTTTATTCAGAAATCACGATCTGGCGTTCGCGCCCGCTCTTGCCGATGATCTTCAGCACGCGGCGGCCGCGCTCGTCGCGGCTGGATTCGTCCAGCACGACCCGCCCGAGCGCGGCGAGCAGGTGCAGAAGCTCACTGTTCGAGGCCACGCCGAAGCCCTTGCGAAGCTCCGCCAGCAGGACCTCGGTCTCATCGCGCGTCGTCACGGGCCCTGCCCTCCGGCTTTTGATTGCGGCCCCCAGCCTGCCGCAGGACGGATGCCGCTGTCGAGTGCCCTGAAAGCGCAAGACAACGGCTTGACGGGCGGCTTGACGGGTGGCTTGACGGGCGGCTTGCCAGCGCGCCCTCCGGCCACTACGGTCACTGCCCGTATCGTCACCCCCGCGCCCGACGGCGCCGGCGGACCAGTCAGGAGAGGCAGCATGGCAAAGACAGGCAACGGGCGGAACGGCGCGGGCAAGCCGACCACCGGAACCTTCACGGGCACGCCGGCGGACCGCCTGGTCCGCTATTGGCGCAACAGCGACCGCCGCTTCGACGAGCTGCTCGACGAGACGCTGGACGCCGGCCGCCAGGCGGTGCTGGAAGCCGCGCTGGACAAGCTGCGCGAGGAGGAACAGCCGGAATTCCTCGACGAGGTGGAGACCATCGCCGAATCCGTCCGGCGCACCGATGCCCAGGGCGACGACATGATCGCCACCCTCTTCTGGCTGGCGGTGGAGGTGTCCGGCGACCTGTCGCAGCCGCCGGCCGCCGCGGCCATCGAGGAGGCGCTGGATTCCACCGGCCTGCTGGAAACCGCCGCCGACACCCGCCTGCTGCCGGTGTGGCTGGAGCCGGAGGCGCTGGTCTATCTGGAGGCCGCCGACCGCCGCACCCTGCTGCTGCGCCTGCTGGACTCGACGGACGCGGCGCTGCGCTTCGTCCGCGAGGCCGACCTGCTGGCCGATCCGGCGGACGCCGGCACCCGTCTGGTCGGCGTCGTCGGGCTGATCGAGGAGGAGGCGGAAGCCGTCGAGGCGGCCGGCGAGGACGCGGTTCCCGATTTCCTCGGGCTGGCCCGCATCGGCGAGGATGGCGAACCCGAACTCGACCCCGCCGAGGAAACCCGCATCCGCGAGGCGCTTGGCCGCTTCACGGCGGCCATCCAGGGCGCCGACCCGCGCGTCCAGCGCTGCGAGCCGGCCGGCGGGCTGAACGATCTGCTGGATCTGATCGCCGAGGCCGACTGGACGGACGGCGGCGAGTTGTCGGAACTCGCCTCCTTCATCGACGTGGCGAGCGACGAGACGGCGGACGCCGTGGTGGACGCGGTGGTGACCAGCACCGCGCACGGCCTGTTCGTCCGCGCCTTCAACGCCGACGGGCGGCTGCTGGACGAGCGGGCCTTCACGCTGCAGGGCGACGAGGCCGCCCAGGCCGTCGCCCTGCTCCAGCAGCGCTGCCGGAGCGTGACCAAGGAGTAAAAAGAGGCGCATCCCGGGCGTCTTGTGGCGGGACGCCCCTTCGCCACCCTGTTGTTCGGCGCGGAAATCGGGTACACCCCTATTGGCAACCCGGTTTCCTGTCCCCACCCCAGTCTTGGAGCTTCTTCGATGCGCGACCAGTCACTCTCCATCGCCGAGGCGGCGGCCTGGCTGAAGTGCTCGGAAGCCGAGGTGGAGGAACTTGTGCAGGCGGGCCGGCTGCGCGCCGACCGGATGGAGCCGGCGATCGACAGGATCTCGCTCAACACCGTCATCGTCCTGGCGGAAAGCCTGCCGGTCGAACGCCGCATCTTCGAGGTGCGCGAGGCCGCCGGGCGGATCGAATCCTCCGAATCCCGCGGCCACTACCCGTCCCGCCCCTCCGGCGGCATGGACCAGCGCCCGCCGGTGGTGGTGGAGCGCCGTCCCTCGCGGTCCTTCACCCCTCGCTGATCGGGTCAGCCAAGGCTCCGGCCTGAACCAGGCGCCGCCGGGCGTAGGCCCCGACGGCGCCCGAATTCTATTGGCTCACACCAGTTCGACGCGCAGCGCGGTCGGGCCGCCGTCGCCCGGCACGGCGACGAAACGCACGTCCTCGCCGTCGGCCACCACTTCCAGCCCGGACTGGCGCAGGATCGCGCGGTCGAAATAGACGCCGATGCCCGTCTCGTCGTCCCACGGATCGATCAGGCCGGACTGGCTGTCCAGATTGTACCAGCGCACGGTGCCGTAGATCATCTCACCGGTGGGCACCGGCATCAGGGCCGGTGCCGTCCGCTCGCGCCGCGGCTTGGGCTCGCGGACGGCGGCCGGGGCGGGGCGGGGCGCCTGGAGATCGCCGGCCTCGGCTTGGCGCTGGCGGCGCTGCTTCGGCGCGCGGGCCGGCTTGGCCTCCGCCGGATCGGCCGGGGTGATGGAATGGATGGCC
Source organism: Azospirillum brasilense (assembly GCF_005222205.1). NCBI lineage: Bacteria > Pseudomonadati > Pseudomonadota > Alphaproteobacteria > Rhodospirillales > Azospirillaceae > Azospirillum > Azospirillum brasilense. The sequence goes on from NZ_CP032348.1 coordinate 574,911, forward strand.
ACGACCTGCGGCCCCTTCGGGGTTTCGGCGATGTCGCAGACGAGGCCGGTGCCCTCGGTCAGCGACACCTCGCCCAGCGAGGCGAGAACCCGGGAATGCAGAAACGCCTCACCGCTTCCGTCGGCGAAGCGGACGAAGCCGAAGCCCTTGTCGGCCTTGTACCATTTGACGACCGCCGTAACCTGCTGCTTTTGCTCTTCGCTCACTCTGGACACTCGATGCATGGAGGACAACCGGTCCAACAGTGACCGGATTTATCGATCCGCGCAATGCGGCATCCGTTCGCCGCCCCCGCAATCGCGCTTCGGTTCCATCCTTTTCCCTCAGGATGAGGCGGGCGCCCGGCCGCCAGTCAAGCGGGCAACCACTAAAAAAGAGCGGAAAATTTTAAGTAAACGCCTGAAAACGCTCTTTAAATCCGCTTTAAAAGCCGCCCTGTACTCTCCCTTCCGAAGTCCATCGCGGAGAATCCCGTGGCTCGCTTCCGGCCCAACCGATTTAGGATGAGGATCTCCCGATGAGCCTGTTCAGCGCCATGCGGTCCGGTGTGAGCGGCATGTCCGCGCAAAGCTCGCGGATGGCCGCCATTTCGGACAACATCAGCAACTCCGCCACCATCGGCTACAAGCGCGCCGCGGTCGACTTCTCGACGCTGATGACCTCCTCCGGCTCGACGAGCAACTACTCCGCGGGCGGCGTCCGCTCCAACGTGCATTATCAGGTGTTGAAGGACGGGACCATCCAGGGCACCCAGTCCGCCACCGACATGGCCATCGAGGGGCGCGGCTTCTTCGTCGTCGCCGACAACGCCGGCACCACCGGAACCTCGCCCGGCTACGCGCTGACCCGCGCCGGCAGTTTCCTGCCCGATGACCAGGGCTTCCTGCGCAACAGCGCCGGCCAGTATCTCCAGGCCTGGAAGCTGGGACCGGACGGCAGCCTGCCCGCGGTGAACCGCAGCAGCTTCGACGGGCTGAGCGCCGTCTCCATCGCCGGACTGGCCTATGGCGGCAGCAAGACGACGCAGATGAGCTTCGCCGGCAACCTGCCGGCGCAGGCCACGAACGGCACCAGCTTCGAAACCTCGACCAGTCTTTATGACGGCGTCGGCACACCGCACGACGTCGCCCTGAAATGGACGAAGCAGACCAACCTGCCCGATTCGGTCAACCAGACCTGGACGGTGGACGTAACCCCCCGGCCAGCCCGCCGCCCGGCTATACGGTGACGCCGGCGACTCTGACGGTGACCTTCGACGGTCAGGGTCTGCCGACAGCGGCCATTCCGACCGTCACGATGACCTCACCCGCCGGCGACACGATCGCGCTTGATTTCAACAACCTGACGCAGCTCAACGGCGATTACGTGCCGCAGTTCATGGGCGACGGCGCCCGCGCCGGCCGCGTCAGCACCGTGGACATCGACAAGGCGGGCACGCTGTGGGCCGTCTACGACAACGGCGCCCGCCAGCCGCTCTATCAGGTGCCGGTCGCCGACGTGGTCAACCCCGGCGGGCTGGTCCCGCAGGACGGCAACACCTACACGCTGGGCATCGACAGCGGCACGATGACGCTGAGCAACGGCAACAGCGGCACCGCCGGCTCGGTCGCCGGCTACGCGCTGGAGCAGTCGAACGTGGACATCGCGGAGGAGCTGGTGTCGCTGATCGAGACGCAGCGCGCCTACTCCTCCAACGCCACGCTGGTGCGCACCGCCGACGAGATGGTGGACGAGACCACCCGCCTGAAGCGCTGACGGACGGGAAAGGGGATAGCCCGCCATGAGCCTCCAACTGGCCCTCAGCGCCGCCCTGTCCGGGCTGCGCGCGACCCAGCAGCAAGCAGCGCTGGTCTCGCACAACATCACCAACGCCACCACCGCGGGCTTCGTCCGCAAGGATCTGGCCGTCTCCACCGCGATCAGCGGCGGGCGCGGCCAGGGCGTGCGCGTCGACGGCGTGCTGCGCAGCGTGGACGAGTTCCTGATCCGCGACGCCCGGTTCGAGCAGAGCCGCTACACCGCGCAGGAAACCCGCGCCTCGGCGCTGGCTGACTACGCCACGGCGCTGGGCCAGCCGCAGGACGAACGGTCCGTCTCCACCGCCCTGGCAAAGCTCCAGCAATCCTTCAGCCAGCTCCGCAACCAGGCGGACAACGAGGCGGCGCGCACGGCCGTGGTGGATTCCGCGGAATCCCTGGTGCGCCGCCTGCACGACACTGCCGCCGCCGCCATCACCGTGCAGAACGACGCCAAGGCGCGGCTCCAGTCCTCCGTCGACGAGGTCAACCGCTCGCTCGTCCGCATCGGGGAGCTGAACAGCGCCATCGCCACCCAGAAGGCCAAGGGCGCCGAGACCGGCGACCTGATGGACGAGCGCGACCGGCTGCTCGATCAGGTGTCGGAGGAGATCGGCATCCGCACCCACACCCGCGAGAGCGGGGAGGTGGTGGTGATGACCCGCAATGGCCAGACGCTGCTCGACCGTGAGCTGCCGGTGGGCGCCCAGCCGCTTCAGCTCGTCGGCGGCGATCTGGTGGCCGGCGGCAAGATCATCTCCGACAACCCGGACCAGGACATCCAGAGCGGGCGCATCATGGGCTATGTCCAGACCGCCCACCAGGACATGCCGCGGGCGCTGGCCCAGCTCGACGAGCTGGCGGCGGGCATCGTGCAGCAGTTCCAGGCGGCGGAGGCCGACCCCACCCAGCCCGGCCTGTTCACCGACGCCGGCGCCGCCTACGGCACGACGGAAGGTCTGGCCTCGCGCATCGCCGTCAACGGCAGCGTGCGAAGCAACCCCTGGATGGTGCAGAGCGGCGTCCAGGCGGGCGCTCCGCTGGCGTCGGGCGACACCACGCAGATCGACCGCTTCCTGAACGCCTTCTCGGCCACCCGCAGCTTCGCCGCGGCGGACCTGCCTTCCTCGGCCACGCTGGGCGATTACGCCACCGGCATGGTCTCCACCCAGCAGGGCTACCGCACCACCGCCGAGTCCGAGATGAAGACCCGCAAGATCAGCGCCGACGCGCTGCAATCGGCGCGTCTCAACCGCGACGGCGTGAACGTCGACGACGAAATGCAGAAGCTGCTGCTGATCGAGCAGAGCTACGGCGCCAGCGCCCAGGTGCTCCAGGCCGCCGGGCGGATGCTCGACACGCTGCTCCAGATCCGGAACTGACGCCATGCTCTACAACGCCGTCTCCACCCTCGGCCTTTCCAAGCGCCTGCAGACCGCCAACACCGAGCTTCAGCTCGAACGGCTGCGCAACAACGACGAGATCGCCAGCGGCAAGCATTTCGACGTCGCCAAGGCGCTGGGTGCGCGCACCGGCCAGGCGATCGCGCTGCGCAACCTGTATGACGAGACCGACCAGACCCTGAAATCCACCGCCCTGCTGCAGGGGCGGCTGGGCACCATGGACAGCGCGCTGACCAACATCCTGTCCGCCGGGCAGGACGTTCTGGCCGCCGCCTCGGTCGGGCTGGGCCAGCCCTCGCCCACCGGCAGTTCGCTCCAGGTGCGGGCCCGCGCCATGCTGGAGCAGGTGGTGGGCATGCTCAACGCCTCCTCAGGCAACGGCTACCTGTTCGGCGGGGTGGAGGTGAAGGCCGCCCCCATGCGCGCCGTGCAGGGCGACGAGTCCGGCCTGCCCTCCCCCATCCAGATCGTGCAGGACACCATCGCCGCGGCCACCGGGGGCACCGCGTCGCCGCAGACTCCCGCCGAGACCGCCGCCGCCGTGGCGGCTCTGGACGACCTGTTCGCCGCACCCTCGGCCTCGCCGCTCGGCTTCGAGGGCGGGTTCTACCTTGGGGCGCCCTCGACCGCGCCGCGCCTCAGCGCCCGGCTCGACCGCACGACCGAGATCCCCTACGGCATCCAGGGCAACGACCCGGCCATGCGGGACCTGCTCCAGGGCCTCTACATGCTGGCCAGCGTCGACACCAGCCAGCTGCCGCTGGACGCCTACAAGCCCTACATGGAGGCGGCGGTCGCCAAGGTGTCGGGCGGCATCGAGGGGGTGCGCGACGCCACGGCGCAGCTGGGCATCCACCGCGCGCAGCTCGACGATATCGCGGCGATGAACACGACGCAGCTCCGCATCCTCAACGACCAGCTCGACGCGATGGAAAGCGTCGATCCGGCGGAGGCCAGCCTGCGCATGAACCAGCTCGAGGTGCAGATCGAGGCGACCGCGGCGGCCACCGCCCGCATCGCCCGGATGAGCCTCGCCAATTACCTGTAGGACGGCACGGCCTGCCTGCGGGATGATGAAAGACGGTCTGATGAAGCATGGTCCGATCCGCCGAGCCCTCCGCGTGGCCGCGCTGGCCGCGGCCTGCCTGCTGGGCGCCGCCGCCCTGGCGGGCGAAGGGCTGGCCCAGACGCGGGTGAAGGATCTCGTCACCTTCGACGGGGTGCGCCGCAACCAGCTCATCGGCTACGGCCTCGTGGTCGGGCTGAACGGCTCGGGCGACCGGCTGATCAACACGCCTTTCACCGAGCAGAGCCTGAAGGGCATGCTGGAGCGGCTGGGCATCAACACCCGCGACGAGGTGCTGCGCACCCGCAACGCCGCGGCGGTGATGGTCACGGCCTCGCTGCCGCCCTTCGCCCGCCAGGGCACGACCATCGACATCACCGTGTCGGCGCTGGGCGATGCCACCAGCCTGCTCGGCGGCACGCTGCTGGTCACGCCGCTGCTGGGCGCCGACGGACAGGCCTACGCCGTGGCCCAGGGATCGCTGTCGGTCAGTGGCTTCTCCGCCGGCGGGGTGGCCGCCAACGTGACCAAGGGCGTGCCGACCAGCGCCCGCATCGCCAACGGCGCCATCGTCGAGCGCGAGCTGAAATTCGCGCTGGACGAGACGACCGCCGTTCGCATGGCCCTGCGCAACCCCGACTTCACCACCGCCAACCGGATCGCCGACGCGGTGGCGGTGCGGCTGGGCAACAGCGCCGTCCATGTGCTGGACGCCACCACCGTCGACGTCCGCATCCCGCCCCGCTACAGCGGCGCGGTGGCCCGGCTGATCGGCGACATCGAGCAGCTCACCGTGCGCCCGGACGGCATCGCGCGGGTGGTGGTGGACGAGCGCAGCGGCACCGTGGTCATCGGCGACGACGTGCGCATCAGCCGCGTCGCCATCACCCAGGGCAACCTGACCGTCCGCGTGGTGGAGACGCCGCAGGTGTCGCAGCCGCAGCCCTTCTCCGACGGGCAGACGGTGGTGGTGCCGCGCACCGACGTGCAGGTGCAGGAGGGCAACGGGCGCCAGTTCGTCACCATCGGCGGCAACGTCAGCCTGCAGCAGCTCGTCAACGGGCTGAACGCGCTGGGCGTCGGGCCGCGCGACATGGTCGCCATCCTCCAGGCGATCAAGGCGGCGGGCGCGCTGCACGCCGATCTGGAAATCATCTGACCCCTCCGGCTGGACGACAAAGCGATGGACATCTCCCCCCTTTCCCCGACCGCCCAAACCGCGAAACCCACCACCCAAAACCACTCAGCCGAGAAGGCCGGGCAGGAGTTCGAGGCGCTGATGGTCGGGCAGATGCTGGAGTCCATGTTCGCCGGCGTGGAGACCGGCAGCGCCTTCGGCGGCGGCCAGGGCGAGCGGACGTGGCGCAGCTTCATGCTCCAGGAATACGGCAAGGCCATCGCCGAGGCCGGCACGCTGGGGATCGGCCGCATGGTCGAGGCCGACGTGGCCCGCCTCTACGGCCAGACGAGCGAAGGAACCAAGGGATGAGCCGCCGTTTCAAGGACCTGATCCGCGAATTCGCCCCCGACGCCAAGCCGGAGGCGGACGCCGCCCCCGTCGCCGCTCCGGAACCTGAGATCCCGGCGCTGGCCGATGGGCCGACCGCTGTGGTGATGACGGAGTTCCTCGACACGGTGGCCGAACTGAGCGTCCTGCTCGACGAGGAGACCGCGGCGCTCGCCGCCGGCGACTTGGAGGGGCTGGAGGTCTACGCCCGGCGCAAGCAGGCGATGGCCGACCGTCTGGGCGGCATCATGACTCAGGCGCAGTCGGGCACGCTGCGGCTGAACGACGATCTGCGCGCGATGATCCTGGAGCGGGTGGAGCGGCTGGACCGCGCCATCAACGACAACGCGGCCGGGCTGGTCGCCATGCGCAAGGCGGTGCTGTCGATCAACCGCAGCCTTCTGGTGGCCCTGGAGAAGGCGGCCAGCGACGGCCTCTACGCCCCCTCCGGCCACGCCGTGCGCCCGGTCGAGCTGTCGGCGTCGGGCCTGAACGCGGAGCTGTAGGCCCAGCCGAATTAGAGTTCCCTCTCCCGCTCCGGGAGAGGGTGGCGCCATAGGCGCCGGGTGAGGGTCGTCCAAGGATCAAGGGGCCGATTCTCGGCAGCACCCTCACCCTTCCCACGCTTCCGCGTGGGCCCCTTCCCTCTCCCGGGGCGGGAAAGGGGATTGAAAGACGGCAGCTTTGCGGAGGGTTCCGCCGCCGGATGCGGGCCGTTATAGTCCAGCGTCCGCGTCCTCCTGAGGCTTCCGCATGCCCGCAACCGACCGCGCCGGCTCCCCGTCGCTCGCCGTCTTCACCCATGGCGAGCTGATCGGCGACGCGCTCATCAAGATTCCTTTCGTGCGCGCCCTGCGGGGGCTGTTCCCGGACCACCGGATCACCTGGATCACCACCGAGGGCACCCATCTGGCGACCACGCTGCGCCCGATGATGGACGGGCTGATCGACGAGTTCCGCCCCGACACCGGCATCGGGCGCAGCCCGCTCGGCCTGCTGAAGCCCATGCCCATCAAGGATCGCTTCTCCCTGGTGCTGGACACCCAGGCGCTGCCCTGGCGGACGCTGCTGGCGCGGCGGCTGAAGCACGACCTGTTCGTCTCGGCCTGCGCCGGCTACCGCCTGTCGGACCGCCGCCCACCCCCCGGCTACGAGGAGCCGCGGCACGTGCTGGACCGCCTGTTCGACCTGCTGGAGGTCGCCGGCGGGCGCCGCCCCCCGCTGGACATGGCCGTGCCCATCCCGGCCGAGGCCGAGGCCGAGGCGCGCGCCGTCCTGCCCGACGGGCCGGGCTACGTCGCCATCGCGCCGGGGGCGGGCAAGCGGGTGAAATGCTGGCCGCTGGACCGCTTCGTGGAGCTGGCCCGCGCCCAGGTCGCCGATGGGAGGGTGCCGGTCTTCATCCTCGGCCCGGCGGAGCTGGACTGGCTGCCCGAACTGCGCGCCGCCGTGCCGCAGGCGCTGTTCCCGCTCCAGGACGCCGATCTGGCCGAGCCGCGCTATTCCCCGATCCGCACCATCGCGCTGACCCGGCGCTGCGCGGCGGCGGTCGCCAACGACAGCGGGACCAGCCACCTGTTCGGCCTCGCCGACGTGCCGCTGCTGACCCTCTACGGCCCGACCATCGCGGAGAAGCTGCGCCCCAAGGTGACGCGGGGCGCCGTTCTGACCGCCTCCGCCTTCGGCGGCCGCGAGATGGAACGCATTCCCGCCGATGCGGCGATCAAAGAGGTCGAGGCACTGGTCCGTTCGTGACCACGGTTATCTATCGCCACCGGCCGTCATAACCCTCTCCCCTCCGGGGAGAGGGTGGCCCGAAGGGCCGGTGAGGGGGATGCGCTTTTGCCGGACGATCCGCCACGCGCATCCCCCTCACCCTAACCCTCTCCCCAGGGGGGAGAGGGGATTATAGAGGGTAGCGGTCCGGCTCTCGGATCACCGCTTCACGGCGGGCGTGATTTCCCCCGCCTCCTCCAGCCGCCGCAGGCAGGCGACCAGGCCGCGCTGGAAGTTGCGGCCCTCGGAGGGCAGGTTGACACCCTGGCCGGTCGTCCAGAACTCCACGAAGGCGCAATCGGCCGCGCGATCCGCGGTCGGCCATTCGACGGCCACGCCCAGCCCGATCTCCGCCGTGCGGCGGCGGCTGTCGGTGACCAGGATCTTCGCTTCCCAATGCATCCCGCCGCTGCCGGCCTCGGCACGGCGGTGGCTCCACAGGCGCAGATAATCGCGGAAGCTCTCGGAGGAGCGGTCGTGCTGGACGTAGGCGCTGCGGTCCACCACCGACGGGGCGAGGCGCAGCGTGTAGCGCGCCTGGGCCAGCGCCTGGGTCACCTCCGCGATCAGCCGGTCCATCTCGGCGAAGCTGCGCCGCACGTTGTCGGCCAGCGCGCTGGCCAGCGCCTCCCCTTTCAGCGCGCCGGAGGCGGCGCGGTCGGAGCGGTACATCTCGAACAGGTCGTCGCTGTCACTCATTGCCGTGATGCGCCGCGGAAGGTGGTGAGTTCCTTCGTCTACCGCCAAACCCGTTGAGAAGACATTAAGCGAAATTCCAAACCATCCGGCTCCCGCCCCGTCACGCCCGTTGCGCCGGTTGCGCGGTCCCTCCGTTCTTCAGGCGCAGCACATACATCATCACCTCGGCCACCGCCTGGTAATGCTGAAGCGGAATCACCGCATCGACCTCCGACGCGGCGTAGAGGGCGCGGGCGAGCGGCGGGTTCTCGATCACCGGCACGCCGTTCTCCTCGGCCACCGCGCGGATGCGCAGCGCCACGAGGTCGGCCCCCTTGGCGAGGCAGACCGGCGCCGGCATCTTCGCGCGGTCGTACTCCAGGGCCACAGCGAAGTGGGTCGGGTTGGCGATGACCACCGTGGCGCGCGGCACGTTCGCCATCATGCGGCGCTTCGAGCGGTCGCGCCGGATCTCGCGCAGCTTCGCCTTTAGATGAGGGTCGCCCTCGGTCTGCTTGAACTCGTCCTTCAGCTCCTGGAAGGTCATGCGCAGGCGGCGCCGCCATTCCAGCCGGTTCCACAGCACGTCCACGGCGGCCATCACCACCGTCGCCAGGAGGACGGCCAACAGCAGCCGCAGGGTCAGGTCCCGCAGCAGGTCGGGAAGCGCCGCAACGTCCATGCCCACGATCCCCTCCGTCCAATCGATGTAGGGCGCCACGGCGAACCAGACGGCGCAGGCGATGATCGCCAGTTTCACGAGACTCTTCACGAATTCGACCAGCGCGTGACGCGAGAAGATGCGGCGCCAGCCGCTGAGCGGCGACAGGTGCGACAGCTTGGGCTGGATGCGGTCGCTCGCCGCCAGCAGCGGCCCCTGCCCCACCGCCGACACCACCGCCCCGCCGACCAGCAGGCCCAGCACCGGCAGCATCGCCACCGCGACCCCGCCGATCAGCCAGCGCAGGCTGTTCATCACGTCGTAGGGACCGCCGTCGAGCCGGATGTCGTTCGGATTCTCGATCAACGGCAGCAGCACCTCGGCGATGCGGGAGGCGGCGAGCGGCCCGCCGGCCGCGGCGATCAGCCAGGCCGCCGCCATGGTGGCGGCCAGACCGACGTCGCGGGCGCGGGGGACGTCGCCCTTCTCCATCGCCTCGCGCAGCCGTTTCTCGGTCGGCTCCTCGGTTTTCTGTTCCTCGTCCTGGGTGTTGTCGGACATCGCCGCCCCCTTCTCATCGCCCGCCGAGCCAGCCGGCCAGCGCCGCCAGCGTGGCGGTGACCATCGCCCCCGCCGTCACCAGGAAGACCAGCATCCCGCCGCCGACCATCGCCGGGGTGGCGACGAAATAGACGGGCATCGAGGGCATCACCCGGTTGACCAGGGCCAGCGCCATGTTGGCGATCATGCCGAAGACCAGGAAGGGGGCGGCCATCTGCACGCCCAGCCGGAAGGTGACGCCGACGAGCTGGGCGTAGCGCCCCGCCACCATGCCGGGATCGGGCAGCGTCGCCGCCGGCCAGCTTCCGTAGGAGCGCACCAGCGCGTCGATCATCAGGTAATGCAGGTCGAGCGCGAACAGCAGCGCCAGCCCGGCGATGACCAGCGTCCCCGACAGGATGGACCCGCTCTCGAACCCCGCCGCATCGGTCCCAAAAGGGTTGCTGAGCCCCATCGCCTGCGCGGCGATGTTGCCGGCGACCTGGAGCGACGCCAGGAACAGCTTGGCCCCCAGCCCGAGGAAGGCGCCGGCCACCGTCTCCGCGAAGATCTGCTCCAGCATCACCGCGGCGTCCGGCGGCAGCCGGTCGGGCAGGCCGGGCACCGTTGGGGTCAGCGCCAGCGCCACCGGGATCGCGATGCACAGCCGCACCCGCGGCGGCACCGCCAGCTCCCCGAAGCCCGGCAGCAGGCTGACCGCCGCGGCGACGCGGGCGAAGACCAGGAAGGCGCGGTAGACCTCCAGGCTGAGCAGGTCGGCGAGCGTGTCCATCACCGCTCCTTCAGACTTGGTCGATCGTCTTGACGGACACCTTGCGGTGCAGCTCGGCGTGGCTGATCACCGGGGTCATCGGGCTGACCCGCTCCAGCAGGGAGCGGACGAAGGGCCGCACCTCCGCCCCGACCAGCAGCGCCGGCCAGACCTGCGGCGTGGCGTGCTTCTGGATGGTGATGCGCAGCGCGGTCAGGAACTCCTGCACCTGGGTCGGCGGCATGGCGAAGCGGCGATCCTCGCCCTCCGCGATGACACTCTGCTGGAGCGCCTGCTCCCAGCGCGGGGTCAGGACGATGACCGGGACGAAGCCGTCGGGTGCCGTCAGCGACTGGCAGATCTGCTGGCCCAGCCGCGCGCGCACATGCTCGGTGACCAGCGTGATGTTGCGCGTCCAGTTCACCGCTTCGGCGATAGCCTCGACGATGGCCGGCAGGTTGCGGATCGACACCCGCTCCGCCAGCAGCGCCTGGAGCACGCGCTGCACCACCACCAGCGTGATGCGCGACGGCACCATGTCGGAAATCAGCTTCTGGTACTCCCGCCCCAGCCCGTCGAGCAGCTTCTGCATGGCCGCGAAGGTCAGCAGGGTCGAGAGATGGTCCTTGATGACCTCGGTCAGGTGGGTGGTGATGACGCTTTCCGGGTCGACCACCGTGTAGCCCTTGGCGATGGCCTCCTCGTGGCGCGCCGGGTCGATCCAGCGGGCCTGGAGGTTGAAGGTCGGCTCCCGCGTCGCCTCGCCGGGCAGGTCGGGGGCCGCCCCGCCGGACGGGTCGATGGCGAGAAGCTGCTTGGGCCGCACCTCGCCGCTCGCCACCTCGACGCCCATGACGCTGACGACGTAGCCCTTGGGCGGCAGGAAGCTGCTGTCCTTGATGCGCACCGACGGCAGGATGAAGCCGAACTCCTTGGCGAAGCGCTTGCGCAGCGTCTTCACCTTGCCGGTCAGCGGACCGTTCTTGTTGAGGATCAGCGGGACGAGGTGGTTGCCGACCTCCACCTTGACCTCGTCCACCTTCAGCATGTCCTCCACCGCCTCCTCGGCGGGGGCGGTCGGGGCCTTGCGGCTTTCCTCCAGCCGGGCGAGTGCGGCGCGGCGCATCTTGCCGCGCATCGCGTACCAGCCCGCCGCGCCGAAGCCCCCGCCCAGCAGGACGAAGGGGGCGGCGGGCAGGCCCGGCGTGACGCCCAGCGTGCAGAGCAGCCCGCCCGCCACCATCAGCGCCTTGGGATAACCGCCGAGCTGGGCGAGCACCGCCTGATCGGCGGAACCGACGTTGCCGCCCTTGGTCACCAGCAGGCCGGCGGCCAGCGAGACGACCAGCGCCGGGATCTGCGTCGCCAGACCGTCGCCCACTGTCAGGATGGTGTAGACCGACGCCGCGGATTCGAAGGACATGCCCTGTTGCGCCATGCCGATGGCCATGCCGCCCAGCACGTTGATGGCGGTGATGACCAGCCCGGCCACCGCGTCGCCGCGCACGAACTTCGACGCGCCGTCCATGGCGCCGAAGAAGGTGCTCTCGTCCTCCAGCTCCTTGCGGCGGCGGCGGGCCTCGACGTCGTCGATCATGCCGGCGGAGAGGTCGGCGTCGATGGCCATCTGCTTGCCGGGAATGGCGTCCAGCGTGAAGCGCGCCCCGACCTCGGCGATGCGGGTGGCGCCCTTGGTGATGACCACGAAGTTGATGACGATCAGGATCGCGAAGATCACCACGCCGATCACGAAGTTGCCGCCCATGATGAACTGGCTGAAGCCCTCGATCACATGGCCGGCGGCGGACGGGCCGGTGTGCCCGTGGCTGAGGATCAGGCGGGTGGACGCGATGTTCAGCGCCAGCCGCAGCACCGTGACGACGAGCAGCACGGTCGGGAAGGAGGAAAAGTCCAGCGGCTTGCTGATCCACAGCGAGACCATCAGGATCAGCACGCTGACCGCCAGCGACAGCGTCAGCCCGAGGTCGAGGAACCAGGTCGGCACCGGCAGGAACAGCACGGCCAGCACCAGCAGGATGCCCAGCGCGAACAGCACGTCGCGGTTCGCCAGCCCGGCATCGCCGAGGCTGGTCATCCGGTTCCGAAGGGTGTCCGTGAAAGCCATGCGGGAACTCCAGGGTGCGGCACCGTTGGTACGCTAGCGCCCCGCGGTAAAACCGGCTTTTACGTCGGGGTCAGTCCGCGCCCGGCAGAAGGGGTTTCACCGCCGCGTTGGCGTAGAGGCTGGACAGGAAGGACAGGCGGCCAAGCTCGGCCTTGCCCCAGGCGGGCAGCGCGCCGGGAACGGCCTGGGACGCGGCGGCCTGGGGGCCGGCGGCCAGCGCCTTCAGGTAATCCATAGCGCCGGCCACCCAGCGCCGGTTGCCGCCGACCCGCTCGCGATAGGCCGCCCCGCGCTCCGACTGGGCGGAGTGGTAGCGGGCGATGGCGGCGTCCAGCGATCCCTGCGCGCGGTGCAGGTCGCCCAGGAAGCGCGCGGCGTAGCGGGCGTTGGCGCGCGGGTCGAAGGCGGTCTCCAGGTCGGGGAAGGCGTCGGGGTGCCATTTCAGATTGACTTGGAGACAGCCGACGTCGATGGAGCGCGTGCCCCGCGCCTGCGCGGCCCGCACGAAGGCGATGGCCTCATCCCGCGTCGGGAAGTAGTGGGAGGAGCCTTCGGTGTTGACGGTCCAGGGCCAGACGGTGAACAGCCGGTCGGCGGTCATCCGCCCGGCCTCGGTGAAGCCCATGGCGAGCAGCATGTGGTCGGTCACCCCGGCCTCGCGCTCCGCCGCCAGGATGGCGTCGATGCAGGCGGCTTCCGGCGGCAGACTGCGCGCGGGCAGGACGCGCGGCGCGTAGAGGGCGGTTGACCATGTGCCGATCTGCGCGGCCGGCGGCTTCACCTCCGCGGCGGTCGTGGTCCCGGCCAGGAGCAGCGCCGCCAGTCCGGCCAGCCGCCGCATGTCACCGCACCGAGACGATCAGGCTGCCCAACCGGTCGGCGTAGGTGGTCAGCGCGCCGTACATGAAGGGCAGCGCCAGCACGGTGGTGACCAGGATGGCGACGATCTTCGGGACGAAGGTCAAAGTCATCTCCTGCACCTGGGTCAGCGCCTGGACCAGCGAGATCGCCACGCCGACCAGCACCGCGACGACCAGCGGCGGCGCGGCGATCAGCAGCATCGTCCAGATGCCCGTGCGCAGGACTTCCAGCACGTCGGCTTCGTTCATGGGGGTTCTCCTGGGGGAACGTGTTGCCCCCACCCTTCCCACGGCTTCGCCGCGGGCCCCTTCCCTCCCCCGCTTCGCAAGGGAGGGAGGTCATCCCCTCCCCTGCGTTAGCGGGGGAGGGTCAGGGTGGGGGCAATGCGTCCCAACACACGCGCTCAAATCGCCATCCGCATGACGTCCTGATAGGCCTGCACCATGCGATCGCGGATCGACACCACCGTCTGCACGGTCATCTCGGCGGCGAGCACGGAGCGCACGACCTCGTGCGTGCCGGCCTTGCCGGTGACGGCGGCGACGGACATGCGCTCGCCCTCGTTCAGCGTCTCCACCGCCTGCGACACCTGACGGTCGAGGAAGGCGCCGAAGCTGCTCTCCGCCGCCGACGACGCTGACGCCGCCGTCTCGGCGGACGGCGAAGACGCGGAAGCCGCCGCGGCGGGCGGCGTGGCGAGCGAGGCGGCGGGCGCCGGCTGGGCCAGGGGCGCGCGGTGGAGGCCGTAGGCGGCGGCGGCGCGGCCGATGGGTTCGATCATGCTCTTGGGTCTCCTCAGCCGCGCAGAAGGTCGATCATGCGGCTCATCATGCTGCGCGACTGCTCGATGACGTTGACGCTCGCCTCGAAGGACCGGCTGGCCTCGCGCATGTCCATCATCTCGATCAGCGGCTGGACGTTCGGGCGCTTGACGTAGCCCTTCTCGTCGGCGGCGGGGTGCGAGGGCTCGTAGACAAGCTGGAAGTCGCTGCGGTCGCGCCCGATCTGCTTGACCTTCACAAGCTCCGACCCGGCGGCACGGTCCATCGCGGTGGCGAAGGAGACGGTCTTGCGGCGGTAGGGATCGCCGCCCGCCGTCATGGCGGTGGAATCGGCGTTGGCGATGTTCTCGGCGACCACGCGCAGCCGGGTGCCCTGCGCCTGCAGGCCCGAACTGGCGATCCGCATCGTCGCGGCCAGGGGATCGGTGAGCATGGGAAGGACTCCGGATATCGTCAGCCGGCGCGCCAGGCGGCGCGCAGGATCTGCAGGTTGCGCTGGAACAGGCCGGCGGTCAGGGCGAAGGCGTCGCGCGTCTCGCTGCCCTTGTTCATCTCCTGCTCAAGCGATACGGCGTTGCCGTCCGGCGTGGTTTCCCACTGCTCGGGCTTGCGCGCCTCCTGCACCGCGCCGGACGGGTTGAAGCCCGTCAGGTGCATCGGCGAAGTGAGCGCGGGCGCCACCGTCTGCGGGCCGTCCATCAGCGCCGCGAAGGGCTTCAGGTCCTTCGGCTGATAGCCGGGCGTGTTGGCGTTCACGACGTTGGCGGCGATCAGCTTCTGCCGCTCCGCCAAGTAATCGAGGCGCGCGCCGGTCAGCCGAAACACCGAAATATTGCTAAAATCCATTGGAACGGCCCTATCGCGAAGCCGGAAAGCAAGGCAGGGCCAAGATGACTCCCGGCGTTTAAAACCGGATTTAAAATCCTCGTGTCAGGATCGAGCCGTTCCGACACGGCGGAGACGTCCCGGCAATGCGCGTGCTTTCCAACCTTCTGTCCGAGATCGAGCGGATGCCGACCCGATCCTGGCGCGGCGAGATCCGCAGCGCCGCCGGCATGACGCTGGAGGTGGAGGGACTGCGCCGCGTCCTGGCGGTGGGCGACAAATGCTGGGCCGAGACGGCGCGCGGCCAGCGCCTGCTGTGCGAGACGATCGGCTTCCGCCAGGGCCGCACGCTGCTGATGGCCTTCGACAATCTGGACGGCGTGGCGGAGGGCTGCGCCGCCGTCACCGACGACACCGCCTTCACGCTGCGCCCCGGCCCCGGCTGGCTGGGCCGCGTCGTCAACGCGCTGGGGGAGCCGATCGATGGGCGCGGCCCCTTGCGCAACGGCCACCACGCCCGTCCGCTGCGCGCCGCCCCGCCGCCGGCCTACGCGCGCCGCCGGGTCGGGGCGAAGATGGACACCGGCGTGCGCGCCATCGACGTCTTCACGCCGATCTGCCGCGGCCAGCGCATGGGTGTCTTCGCCGGGTCGGGCGTCGGCAAATCGACGCTGCTGTCGATGGTCGCCCGCCACGCCGGAGCCGACGCCATCGTGATCGGGCTGGTCGGGGAGCGTGGGCGCGAGGTGCAGGAGTTCATCCAGGACGACCTGGGCGCCGACGGCCTCGCCCGCTCCGTCGTCGTGGTCGCCACCTCGGACGAGCCGCCGCTGATGCGCCGGCAGGCCGCCCATCTCTGCCTGACCGTGGCGGAGGAGTTGCGCGACCGCGGTCTGCATGTCCTCTGCCTGATCGACAGCGTGACGCGCTTCGCCATGGCCCAGCGCGAGATCGGGCTGGCAGCCGGGGAGCCGCCGACCGCCAAGAGCTACCCGCCCAGCGTCTTCGCCGAGCTGCCCAAGCTGATGGAGCGCGCCGGACCGGGTTCGGAGGGCCAGGGCGACATCACCGGCATCTTCACCGTGCTGGTCGACGGCGACGACCACGACGAGCCCATCGCCGACGCGGTGCGCGGCATCCTCGACGGCCACATCGTGCTGGACCGCCGCATCGCCGAGCAGGGCCGCTACCCCGCCGTCAACGTGCTGCGCAGCGTGTCGCGCCTGCTGCCCGGCTGCCACACGGCGGAGCAGAACGCCCTGCTGCACCGCGCGCGGAGCCTCGCCGCCACCTACGACAACATGCGGGAGCTGGTGCGCATCGGCGCTTACAAGCAGGGCACCGACGCGGAGGTGGACGGCGCCGTCGCGCTGAACCCGGCGCTGGAGGAGTTCCTGCGCCAGGGCAAGGACGACGCCACGCCGTCCCCCGAGTCCTTCCGAATCCTCGACCGCATCCTCGCCGTTCCCGCCGGAGCCACGCCATGACCAACGCCACCGCACTCGCCACCCGCGCGCTTGCCCCGACCACCGCCGCACGGGACGCCGTGAAAGCTCCGGCAAAGCAGGAGGGGACGGACCTCGGCCTGGGTTTCGGCGACCTGCTGGACGCGGTGAACCCGCTGCAACATCTGCCGGGGGTGTCGCAGGTCTACCGCCACGCCACCGGCGACGAGATCGGCCTGCCGGCGCGGCTGGCCGGCGGCTTCCTGTTCGGCGGCCCCATCGGCCTGCTGGGCAGCGCCGCCATGGCCGCCTTCGAGGCGGTGACCGGCGACGACCCGCTCGGCCACCTCGTCACGCTGGCCGAGGGCGGCGCAGAAGAGACGAAGGCCCCGGCGAAGGACGTGCCGTCCAACGCCCCGCCCCTGCCCTTCCTCGCCGGCGCGGCGCAGGAGCCGCCGGCGGACCATCGCCCGTCCCCGGCCGTGCTGGCGGAGGCGCTCGCCCGCAAGACGCCGGGCACCGACGACGCCGCGGATAAGGCGGACAAGGCGGCGCCCAAGGCGGAGCAGCCCGCCCCGCAAATCCTGGCGAAGCTCTACGAGCTGCACGCCACCCAGCCGGCGGACCGCCCGGCCGTCCGCCTCTGACTCCGGTCAGCGCAGCGCCTTCGCCAGCGCGTCCATGAACAGCCGCACCTTCGGCGGCACGAAGCGCGCCGAGGGATGGACGCCCCACACCGCCAGCGGCTCAAGCTCGCCGTCGCAGAGGCGGAGCGCGACCAGCGCGCCTTGCGCCACCTCCTCCCGCACGTCCCACTCGGACAGGATGGCAATGCCGAGCCCGGCGAGGCAGATGTCCCGCAACCCCTCGATGGAGTTGGCGGTGAAACGGCCGCGCACCCGGATGCGCCGCTCCCGCCCGTCGCCCGCGAAGCTCCAATGGGTCGTGCCGGACAGGCACAGGCACTCGTGCTCCGCCAGATCGACGGTGGCGGCGGGCGTCCCTCTGGCCGCCAGATAGCCGGGCGTGGCGTAGAGGCCCCGCGGGTTGTCGGCCAGCCGCCGCGCGATCAGCGCGCTGTCCTTCAGATGAGCGATGCGGATGGCGAGGTCGATGCCCTGCCCGACGATGTCCACCACCGTGTCGGTCAGCAGCAGATCGACCGAGACCTGCGGGTTGTCTTTCAGGAAGTCCGCGACCACCGGCACCACCACCTTGCGCCCGAAGGCGGCGGAGGCGGTCAGCCGCAGCAGCCCCGACGCCCCGGCGGAGGACGGGCGGACGCTGGCCCGCGCCGCCGCCTCGTTCTCCAGCATCGCCTGGGCGAAGGGCAGCATCGCCTCCCCCTCCGGCGTCAGGGCAAGGGAGCGGGTGGTCCGCTGCATCAGCCGCGCCCCCATGGCCTCCTCCAGCGCGGACAGCCGCCGCGTCGCCATCAGCGGCGAGATGCCCAGCCGCCGCGCCGCCCCGGCGAGGCTGCCGGCCTGGGCGGCTTCCACCAGAACAGCGAGTCCGGCGAGGTCCATTGCTTCACATTCCGACATACAGGCCATTCATTCTGCATGACTGATGCGGATTGTGAAAGTGCGATAGGGTCCGTTCCAAGGTTTTCGCACGTTGAGAACCCCTCTCCCGCCCCGGAAGGGTGAGGGTGCCGCCAAGGATCAGCGCTTCGATCCTTGGCGGCACCCTCACCCGGCGCCTCCGGCGCCACCCTCTCCCGGGGCGGGAGAGGGATTGTCGGAAAGGACCCCCGTCATGAGCATCACCGACACAATGCCCCACACATCGACCCACGCACCGGAACAGACCCGGCTCGGGCGCGGGCTGACCTTCGCCATGGCCACCGCCGCGGGGCTGGCCGTCGCGAACATCTACTACAACCAGCCCATGCTGGGCCTGATCGAGGGCGACCTGCCCGGCCCGCTGACCGGCATGATCCCGACCGCCACGCAGCTCGGCTACGCCGCCGGACTGCTTCTGCTGGTGCCGCTGGGCGATCTGGTGGAGCGGCGGCGGCTGATCGTCGGGCAGTTCCTGCTGCTCGCCGCGGCGCTGGTCGCGACGGCGCTGGCGCAGGGTCCCGCCCTGCTGGTCGCCGCCTCGCTGCTGCTCGGCGTCTCGGCGACGGTGGCGCAGCAGATCGTCCCCTTCGCCGCGCATCTCGCCTCGCCGCAGCGGCGCGGGGCGGCGGTGGGGACCGTCATGTCGGGGGTGCTGACCGGCATCCTGCTCAGCCGCACGCTGGCCGGCTTCGTCGGCACGCATGAGGGCTGGCGCGCCATGTTCTGGCTGGCCGTGCCGCTGGCGCTGGCTGCGGCCGCGCTGATGGCCGTCATGCTGCCGCGCAGCCACCCGAACGCGACCCTGCGCTACCCGGCGCTGATGCGCTCGCTGGTCCATCTGTGGCGGGAGTTCCCGGCGCTGCGGCTGGCCGCGGTCACCCAGGGGCTGCTGTTCGCCGCCTTCACCACCTTCTGGACCATTCTGGCGCTGCGTCTGGCCGAGCCGCGCTTCGGCCTGGGCGCCGACGCGGCGGGGCTGTTCGGCATCGTCGGCGCGGTCGGTATCCTGGCCGCCCCGATGGCCGGACGGATCGCCGACCGCAGCGGGCCGCACCGGGTGATCCTGCTGGGCACGCTGCTGACGCTCGCCTCCTGGCTGCTGTTCGGGCTGTGGACGTCGGTCGCCGGCCTGGTCGCCGGGGTGATCCTGCTCGACTTCGCGGTCCAGGCGGCGCTGGTGTCGAACCAGCACATCGTCTACGCCCTGCGCCCCGAGGCCCGCGCCCGGCTGAACACCATCTTCATGGGCGGCATGTTCCTGGGCGGCGCGCTGGGGTCGAGCGCGGCGACGCTGGCCTGGAACGCCGGGGGCTGGACCGCCGTGACCGGCCTGGGCATCGCCGTCGCCGCGGCGGCCACCGCCCTCCAGCTCGCCGCTCGGCGCCGGTAAGGGGGCCAGAAAATTGGAAGATCGGGGGGGCCTCAGCGCCCCCCGCTCCGCGCCGAGCGTTCCAGGGAGCGGATGTGGGACAGGCCCGGCAGGATCTCGGAGCGGATGAACTCCAGCCGGCGGACCGGGCCGCCGCCGCTGGAGAAACGGGCTTTCCACAGGGCCATCTTCACCGCCAGCCCGCACAGCACCCCGCCGATGGTGACGTGATGGTTGGTGATCAGGTCGCGGATGCTGCGGAAGCTCTGGGCGTTGATGTTGCGCCAGAAATCCTTGGAGCGATTGTCGAAGCTCTCGAACCGCCCGGTGATGGAGGCGGCGATCTCCGTCAGGTCGCGCCCCACCTCGTCGAGCATCCGGGAGTGGCGGGCGTCGCGGCGGACCTCGCTGAAGCCGCGCACCGCGTCCATCCAGGCCAGGAAGGCCTGCACGTCGGGCACGATCTCGTCCAGGCACTGCTTGAAATAGGCCAGCGACAGGAAGATGTCGCCGTACTCTTCCAGGAAGGCCGGGATGTCGGCCATGGCGATGTCCAGCCGGTCGGCCATCATGGTCAGCCGGCGGCGCACCTCCGCCAGATCGGGTTCGGCGAACAGGCGGATCAGGTCCTCGACATTCTGCACCTGCACGTCGTCGCTGCCGTAGACGCTTTCGATCAGCGGCCGCGTGAAGACGCGCATGTAGCGGGTCAATTGCTCGCGGCGGCGTTGCGACAGGCGGAGCGCGGCGTGCTCGTCCACCGCGATCTTCAGGCGGCGCAGCTCGATGCGCAGGGAATAGACGTCGAAGCTGGCGGCCTGGGCGATCTGCCCGATCATCAGCAGGTCGCGGTCCAGCTCGGGCGAGCGGTTGCCGAAATGCAGCGGCAATTGGCTGGGCATCACCTGCCCGCTGCCGGCGTGGACGTCGTTGAACAGCTCCACCACCGTCTGGAGCCGGACATTCTTGATGAGCCGCGCCCGGCGCAGGCCCGGGGTCTCCAGCGGCAGGATGGTCATCGGCAAAATGTGGAGGGAGTCGCGGGCCGTATCCTCGTCCCGGTCGTCCGGGCCGGGCAGCAGGGCCACGACGTGCGGCCAGGCGCCCGGCGGCCTGGCCTGTCGGCTCGGCTGCACAGCCAGTCTCCCGGAATTCGGCTTGCCGGAACGCCGCCGCTCAGAAGCGCGGGAAGTTCAGCAGCGACATGGTGATGGACGGGTCGATGGCGATGATCGAGGAGCGTCCGCGGCTGTTGATCGGCCCGATGTAGGGGAGGTTTGTGGAGGCTCCCGCGGGCCCGCCGTTCTTCAGGTCGTACATGGCCGAGAAGCGGTCCAGGAACTTCCCGAGCTTGTCCGGGTCCTTGAAATCGGCGATGTCGAAGCGCTTCTTCAGCTTGTCGACCAGCCGGTCGAGATCGCCCAGCGCCGACTGCTCGGGAATGTCGAGCGCGGTGAAGACCACCTTCTGGAGCGCGCGGTCGGCCATCACCTGATACCAGTTGGTGATGCTCGGCGCCTTGCGGTCGAAGTACAGCGCCAGACGGACGGCGGGGTTGCTCTCCTCCGCCTTCACCTCCAGCGACACGTCGACGTAGCGGTCGACGATGGCCTTGACGATCGCCGGCTCCTTCAGCGTGGCGCCGCCCGTCTCCTTGAAGGACAGGACGGTGGCCATCTCCTTGAACTTGGCGTCGTTCATGCGGTTGGCCAGCGCCTCCGGGTCCTGCACCCCCTGGTCCAGCACCTTGCGGATCAGGGCGCGGGCGTAGGTCTGGCTTTCCAGGTCGAAGGCCACCATGACGAAGCGGTAGAGCTTGTCGTCCTTCAGCAGTTCCTCGGCGCTGGAGATCTTGCCGATGTTGGCCTCGAAATAGGCGATGTTGCGCTTCACGTCGGGCCGCGAGCGGATCATCGCGTCGTAGCGGTCCTGGTAGCGGACGATCTGGCGGTAGTCCTGGAGCGTGCTCATGCCTTCACCTCCGGGGCCTTCGGCCGCCCGCTCTCCTCCGCGACGTCCTCCGCCGGGTCGGCGTAGGAGGGCGGGATGCGCAGGATCACCTCGCCGGTGTGGGTGTCCAGCACCTCGGTGGACAGGCGGCCGGTGCCGGGGTCGAGGTTGACGCGGTAGGGCGGGATGGGGTCGGGCTGGCGGCGGTTGTTGTCGGATTCCGCCGACACGCGAGCCTCCTCGACCACCTCGGTGGCCTTGACGGCCTCGGCCTGGGCGGCGCGCAGCCGGTCGGCCTGGCGCTGGCGGGCTTCGGCGATCAGGTCGGCGCTGGCGGTGCCGCGCTCGCCGTTGACGCCGGACACGCCGCCGGTCAGTCCCTGGATGGGTGCGGGCATGGCGGTCACGCCTCCACACGGGTCTCGGGAATGCGCTCGTCCCGCGGGGAGCGCTGCGCGTTCAGCAGCCCGTCCTCGTAGGCCATCACCGGCCGCAGGCAGGCCAGCGCCTTGTAGTAGTCGCGATCGCTGACGTTGCGCATCGCCTGCATGATGCGGTCCTGCATCTCCGGATGCATGAAGGCCGTGTAGAGCTTCGCCATCATGCCGGCGACGACGCTGCCGTACTCCTCCGCGGCCTGGGGGTCCAGCAGCATGCTCTGGATCACGAAATAGGCGCGGCGGACCGGGGTGTCGGCCTCGTCCTCCTGCATGATGTCGCTGCCGCGGATGATCTGGGCGAAATTGCTGACGGTCAGCGTGTAGCGGCGGTTCTCGTTCTGCACGACGCAGCCGTTGATGACCACGCGCTCGCAGGGCTTGAGGCGGAGCTTAAGCGCCATGGGCGGCCTCCATCGGAGCGGGGGCCTCCGTCCGGGCGACGCCCTGCAGGCCGCGCATGACCGACCGGTTGATGTCGATCAGCGTGCCCGCGTCGGCCTCGCCGCGCAGCACCTGGGTGGTCTGGCGCGCCACCGAGAAGGACAGCGAGACCAGCCCGGCGCGCAGCGCCTCGGGCAGCGCGTTGCCGTCCTCCAGAAGGTCGGCGCGCAGCGTGTTCCAGAGTTCCAGGTTGCGCCACAGCGCGTCCTTCAGCGCCGCCGACCGCCAGCCGGCGTCGCGGTTGGCCTCCAGGTCCAGGGTGATGCGGAGGAAGACCAGATATTCGATGCGGCGCGGGTCTTCGCACTCGGCCATCGTCTGCTGGTAGGCGGCGATGCTCATGGTCGCACCTTATGCAACGCGCACGGGGGCGCCGGAATGGGGCTGGGGCTGGGCGTGAGATGAAAAAAGGGCCGGCGCCCCGTCGGGAGCGGGACGCCGGCCGGACCGGGTTAGCGGAACAGCGAGAGAATGTTCTGCGGACCCTGGTTGGCGATCGACAGCGCCTGGGTGGCGAGCTGCTGCTGGACCTGGAGGGCCTGCAGGCGGCTCGATTCCTCGTTCATGTCGGCGTCCACCAGGGAGCCGATGCCCTTGTTCATCGAGTCGGTCAGCTTCGACACGAAGTCGTTCTGCACCGACACGCGGTTCTCGATGGAACCGATCACCGCGGCCTTGCCGATGGCCTTGTCGAGCAGGCCGTTGATGACCTCGAGCGACTTGGTGGCGTTGGAGGTCACGTCGATCTGCGTCAGGTCGGCCAGGCCGCCGAAGGCGTCGCTTTCCTTCGAGCCGACCCACAGGCTGTCCACCTTGGCGGTGAAGTTGCCGTCGGTGTTCAGGTCCTGGTCGGTGAATTCCAGCTTGTCGCCGTTGAAGGCCACCTGGAAGTCGCCGCCGGCCGCGGTCAGGGCCGTGTTGACCGCGGTCACGATCAGGCCCTGGGTGGTCGCCAGGTCGGTGGTGTAGTCGATGCCCGACAGGTCCACCGTCACGGCGGACTTGGTGCCCGCCTCGTTGGTGACGTTCAGGGTCAGGTTGCCCAGGCCCAGGTTCTGGCCGTCGATGAAGGTGGTGTCCGGCGCACCGATGGCGATGCCGACGCTGGCCTTCAGGTCGTTGGTGGAGTCCACCTGCTGCTCGATCGTGGCCTTGCCGACGATCGAGGTGACCTGCATGTCCTGGCGCTGGAAGCTGATGTAGCTCGGATCGACCGTGCCGGCGCTGCGGCTCAGCGACGCCAGGATGTCAACGTTCTGGTCCTTGGCCGTGCCGTCGTTGGAATAGGTGATGCGCAGCAGGTTGTCGCCGTTGAAGGAGGCGTCGGCGGCGGCGCCCTTCACCAGCTTGACGAGCTGGTCGATGTCGTTCTGGATCAGCGACTTGTCGACGCCGTTGGTCTGGCCGGCGATGACGCGGGCCTTCAGCGTCTGAAGGTTCTCGACGATGTTCTTGGACGCCACCGACGCGGTGTTGGTCGTGCCCGAACCCAGTTCCAGCGATTCCTTCACCGCCTTGAAGCCGGCGACGTCGGCGCGCATGGTCGTGGCGATCGACCAGTAGGCGGCGTTGTCCTTGGCGTTGTTGACCTTGAGACCGGTCGAAATGCGATCCTGGGTGGTCGCCAGATCGTCGGTCACGCGGCGCAGCGTCTGCAGCGCGGTCATCGCCGAGGTGTTGGTCATGATCGAGGCCATATGTATCTCCATTCGCGAGATGCAGAGCGCCTTTCTGACGCTGGGGCCGGGTGCGCGGGCCTTCCCACTTGGTTTTTATGGGCGCGCAACCGACCATTCGACTGTGACCGACCCCGTTTAAACCGGAGTAAAAAACGGCAAGATTTCCGGGGTGGTGAATTCGTCTTTCAAAGATGGGCATCTTTTAAAAGTAATCGCGCATTTTATAAAAATGCGGCGACCGCACAGGGCGGTTCAGCCCCCATGCCCCGAAGGGCCGCGGCCATGGCGTCTTTTCAAAATGTCGGAAGCGGAACGCAGGGCAGGACTTTTGAAATGGTGCCGTCACTCGGCGGCGACGAGACAGCCGGGGTGCAGGCCGGAGGCGGCGAAGGGCATGGCCGGGAAGCGGCGGGCGGTGGCGGCCGGCGCGGCGGCCGGAGCGGCCTCCTCATGCTCGGGCGGGGCCTCGAACTTGTAGCCGCGCCCATAGACGGTCTCGATGTAGCGGGCGCCGCCGGTGGCCTCGGCGATCTTCTTGCGGAGCTTGCAGATGTAGACGTCGATGACCTTGTCGAGCGGGTCGGCGCCGGACAGGCCATAGACCTCGTCGTAGATGTGCTCCTTGGAGACGACGCGGCGGTGGTGGGCGGCCAGCACGCCGAGGATGGCGTGCTCGCGCTGGCTCAGCCGCAGCCGCTCGCCGCCGACCTCCGGGTCGCGCCCGTCGAGGAACACCGTGAGCTGGCCGACCCGCACCGCGTTGCTCAGCAGGCCGCGCGAGCGCCGCCGCGCCACCTCGATGCGCGCCCGCACCTCGGCGCTGACCACCGGCTTGACCAGCACGTCGTCGGCCCCGGCGTGCAGCAGCTCCACCGTCGTCGTCACGCAGCGCCGGTCGAGCAGGCAGAGGATCGCCGCCCCGACCTGATGCGCCCGTAAGGCCGCCACGCAGCGCGCCGGATCGTCGACGCTGCCCAGGACGATGGCGTCGTAGCCCAGCCCGTCCGCCCCCTGCTCCTGCAGAAGCTCCTCCAGCCCGGCCCAGTCCTGGCGGTCGTAGCGGATCTTCCCCATGCCGAGCTGACGGCCGAGCGCGTCGGCGATCAGGGGGTTCGGTTCAACCAGGACAGCGCGCATGGGATTCTCCGCAACAGGGGTTTCAACTAGAGGGCGGGACGACAAGGCACTTAAAATTTTCCTTAATTCCGAGTGCTTTATTTTCTCACACCCTCAGGTAATAGCCTTCCTGTACCGCGAGTCAACCATCCGGCTTACCTCAAGGGATAATGTTACGGCCCGCTTTTATATGACTTTTAATATCCGTTAAGGCGTAGATTCTTGGCTGCTCTTTGCCTCGAAATTCGAAGCATTTTCCTCCCGAGTTGCCCGCAACGCCGAACCTCGCCGCACGCCGCCCCACAGGCTTGAACCGGGCTTTAACCGGGTTGTATTTGACTGGTGGCGATAGGATGCAAACGGGGGAGAGGAACCGATGCCGACCCGCAACCGACAGGCAATTGCCGGAACCGCCCTTGCGGGCGTCCTCCTGCTGGCGGGCGGCTGCGCAATGACCAGCCCGGCGCCCGACACCGCCTACCGGCAGGCGCTGGAGGCGACGGTGGTTGCCGGGCAATGCGAGGGGCCGACGGTGGAGGCGCTGTGGGCCGCCTATGACCAGTGGTTCGCCGTGGCCGCCAGCCTCGCCTCCTACCACCGCGGGACGGAGGCCGGCGCCCTGCTGCGGCAGGGGGAGGCGTTCCGCATCCTCGGCTGCCCCGCCGCGGCGCGCGACACCTACGAGACGCTTCTGCAACGCTTCCCCGATCCTGATTACGAGCTGGAGCGCAACGCCGCCCGCCGCGGCCTGATGGATCTGCCGATCAACCCGCCGACACCCTTGCTGCGGCCGGCGCCCGCCGTCACCTCGGCCCTGCGCGCGCCCGCCCCGACGGAGCACCGCGACGGCTGATCCGCGGGGCCATCTTGTGGATTCGCGGGGCCGGGCCGTATGGCTGCCATGACGCTCCGCACCATTGTTACCAGGCATGATATATCAGTAACCTGATGGTTAACCGGGCCGAGACCCGGGCCATCCGTTTGCCTGCCGCCCTCCTGCCTGGAAACGCCCCCCGGCCATGCCCGACTGCTCCCGCCCCCCGGAAGGGGTGTCCGCCGCCCAGACCGTGCCGTCCCACGGGAGCGAGCGCCGCGACGATCCCGTACGCGGGATTCTGATGGTCGTTGCGGCGGTCTTCTTCTTCTCCTGCTCCGACGCGACGGCGAAGTATCTGTCCCAGACGCTGCCCTCCATCGAGATCGGCTGGATGCGCTACGTCGGCTTCACGACGCTGCTGCTGCCGCTGATGATCCGCGGCGGTCCGCCGGTGATGAAGACCGCCAGCCCCGGCCTGCAGGTCCTGCGCGCCCTGGGGATGCTCGGGTCGGCGCTGTTCTTCATCATGGGCATGCGTTATCTGCCCCTGGCGGAGGCGGCGGCGACCAGCTACGTCTCGCCGGTCTTCGTCACGGTGCTGTCGATCCTGGTGCTGGGCGAGAAGATCGGACCGCGCCGCTGGGCGGCGGTGCTGGTCGGGCTCCTGGGCGTGCTGATCGTCATCCGGCCCGGCGGGGCGGCCTTCCAGCCGGCGGCCGTCTTCCCCATCCTGTCGGCGATGAGCTGGGCGACCGGCGTGGTCATCACCCGCAAGATGACCGGGCAGGAGCATCCCACCACCACCCTGATCTGGACCGCCCTGACGGGCCTTGCCGTGCTGACCGTGCTGCTCCCCTTCAACGTCGCGATGCCGACTTGGACGGAGGTGGCGCTGGGCGCCCTGATCGGTCTGGTCTCCACCATGGGGCAATGGCTGATGGTCCAGGCCTACCGCTTCGGCGAGGCGTCGGTGCTCGCCCCCTGTTCCTACGTGCAGATCGTCTGGTCCACCCTGCTGGGCTTCCTGATTTTCGGGGCGCTGCCCGACCACTGGACCTTCCTGGGCGCCGGAATCATCATCGCCAGCGGCCTCTACACCGCCCATCGCGAGCGGCTGCGCAAGAAGCAGCAGCAAAACGCCGCATGACCACCCCACGACCAGGGCCAGGGCCAGGGCCCGAAAAGCCTTGCCTCGGACATTGATATATTAGTATACTTGCTCTTGGGAGGCACGGGATTAAAAACCCGTGTTGTTCGAACTCTTTAGCAGGAACCGGCGGGTCGGCCCGCCGGACGGGGGATGGCGATGGGTGAGTCCGCGCGCCGGGTTGCGGCCCTTGGCGAATGCATGATCGAACTGGTGCGCCGTCCCGACGGGACCTTCACCATGGGCTTCGGCGGCGACACCCTCAACACCGCCGTCTATATGGCGCGGCTGGGCGTGGCAACCGATTACGTGACGGCTCTGGGCGACGACGGCAACAGCGACGCCATGGTCGCCACCTGGGAAGCCGAAGGGGTCGGCACCGGCCATGTGCTGCGCGTCCCCAACCGCGTCCCCGGCCTCTACATGATCGAGACGGACGACAGCGGCGAGCGGCGTTTCCTCTACTGGCGCGATTCCGCGCCGGCCCGCGACCTGTTCGTCCTGCCCGACAGCCCGGCGCTGGTCGCCGACCTGGAAAGCTACGACCTGCTCTACATGTCCGGCATCAGCCTGGCCATCTGGGGCGAGCGCGGGCGCGAGGTGCTGTTCCCCATGCTCGACCGCCTGCGCGAGCGCGGCGGCCGCGTCGCCTTCGACACCAACTGGCGCCCCCGCCTGTGGCCCGACCGTGAGACGGCGCAGCGCGCCTACGACGCGATGCTCCGGCGCGCCGACATCGCCCTGCCGGGCGTCGAGGACCTGCGCGGCCTCTACGGCGACGCCGACGCCGACAGCGCCATGGCCCGCGTGCGCGGCGCCGGGGTGACGGAGATCGTGCTGAAGCTGGAGAAGCCGGGCTGCATCGTCTCCGCCCCCGGCGTCGAGGAGACCGTGCCGTCGGAGAAGGTCGCCAAGGTCGTGGACACCACCGCGGCGGGCGACAGCTTCAGCGCCGGTTACCTCAGCGCCCGCCTGAAGGGCCTGGGCCCGGTCGAGGCGGCGCGCTCCGCCCACCGCATCGCCGCCGTGGTCATCCAGCACCGCGGCGCCGTCATCCCGCGCGACGCCATGGCGTCCGTGCTGGACGGCTGATCCCCTGACGGAGGGACCCTCCATGCCCCCAGGCCCAACGCCCACAGCCCTGACGCCCCCTGGCCAGACGTCGACCGCCCCGGGAACCATGAAGCCGCCCCGCGCGTCGCAGCGCGGGACCACGGCGGCGGCGGCGATCTACCGCGATCTGCGGGCCGACATCGTGTCGCTGGCCCGCAGGCCGGGCGACCCGATCGTGGAGAAGCTGGTGGCCGAAGCCTTCGGCGTCAGCCGCACCCCGGTGCGCGAGGCCGTCCTGCGGCTGGCCGACGAGGGGCTGGTGGAGGTCTTTCCGCAGTCGGGCACCTTCGTGGCGCGCATCCCCATCGCCGACCTGCCGGAAGCCAACCTGATCCGCAAGACGCTGGAGCAGGCGACCGTCCGCTTCGCGGCGGAACGCGCGACGCGCAGCCAGGTCGCCGCCCTCCAGGCCAACCTGGAGCGCCAGCGCGAGGTCGACGCCTCGGGCTGCGCCGACGGCTTCCACCAGGCGGACGAGGCGTTCCACGCGCTGATCGCCGACATCGCCGGCTATCCCGGCTTCTGGCCGATCACCCAGCAGGTGAAGGTGCAGATCGACCGCTGCCGCCACCTGACCCTTCCCTATCCCGGCCGCCTGGCGACCGTCATCGCCGAGCACGAGGCCATCGTCGCCGCCATCGCGGACCACGACCCCGCCCGCGCGGTGAAGGCGCTCGGCGACCACATCGACGGCCTGCTGCTGACCATCGACGACATGCGGCACGCCACCCCCTTGTATTTCTCTCCTGCCGAGGCCCTGACATGACCCACCCGCGTCTTGAACCCTCCCTGTCCGGCCCGCGCATCGTCCCGGTCCTCGTCCTCGACGAGCCGGACACCGCGGTCGCCCTGGCCGAGGCGCTGGTCGCCGGCGGCCTGACCACGCTGGAGGTGACGCTGCGCACCCCCGCGGCGCTGGCCTGCGCGGAGGCCATCGCCGCCCGCGTTCCGGGCGCCCTGGTCGGCCTCGGCACGCTGATCCGGCCTGAGCAGTTCGCCCAGGCCCGCGACGCCGGCGCCCGC
This sequence comes from Azospirillum brasilense, assembly GCF_005222205.1. Classification (NCBI taxonomy): domain Bacteria; kingdom Pseudomonadati; phylum Pseudomonadota; class Alphaproteobacteria; order Rhodospirillales; family Azospirillaceae; genus Azospirillum; species Azospirillum brasilense. Next base: position 603,808 of record NZ_CP032348.1, read on the forward strand.
TTCGTCGTCAGCCCCGGCCTGACCGACCGTCTGGCGGAGGCCGCCAAGACCGCCGGCCTGCCCTATCTGCCGGGCATCGCCACCGTGGCCGAGGCGCTGATCGCCATGGAGCACGGCTTCCGCGAGCTGAAGTTCTTCCCGGCGATGCTGAACGGCGGCGCCCCGGCGCTGCGCGGCATGGCGCCGCTGATGCCGGAGATCCGCTTCTGCCCGACCGGCGGCCTCAAGGCGGAGCATGTGAAGGAGATCCTGTCGCTCCCCAACGTCTTCGCGCTCGGCGGCACCTGGCTGACCCCGGCCGACGCGGTGAAGGAGCGCCGCTGGTCCGAGATCGAGCGGCTGGCCCGCGAGGCCTCCGCTTTGGCCCAGGGCTGACCGGCATGACGGGGCGGCGGCGCGTCGGCGTGATCGGGCTGGGCATGGCGGCGACGCCGCACGCCCAGAGCCTGCGGGATCTGGCGGACCGGGTGGAGGTGGCGGGCTGCTTCAGCCCGTCCGCCGAGCGGCGGGCCGCCTTCGCGGCGCGCTTCGGCCTGCCGGCGGTGGACCGGGCGGAGACGATCCTCGACGACCCCACCGTCTCCGCCGTCCTGCTGCTGACCCCGCCGGACACCCACGCCGACCTCGTCGCCCGCTGCGCCGCCGCCGGCAAGCATGTGCTGCTGGAAAAGCCGCTCGACGCCACCTCGGCCGGCTGCCGCGCCGTGGTGGAGAGCATGGAGCGCGCCGGGCTGACGCTCGGCGTCATGCTCCAGCACCGCTTCCGCGCCGCCGCGGAACGGCTGGCGGAGCTGCTGCGCACCGGCGCGCTGGGCCGTCCGCTGTCGGCCTCCGTCGTGGTGCGCTGGTGGCGCGACGACGCCTATTACGCCCAGCCCGGGCGCGGCATGAAGGCGCGGGACGGCGGCGGCGTTCTGCTGACCCAGGCCATCCACACGCTCGACCTCTATGTCAGCCTGCTCGGCCTGCCGCGCGAGGTCGCCGCCTTCGCCAACACCAGCGGCCTGCGCCCCATCGACACCGAGGACGTGGTGTGCGCCGCCCTGCGCTACGACGGCGGGCTGCTCGCCACGGTGGACGCCACCACCGCGGCCTATCCCGGCTACCCGGAGCGCATCGAGATCGCCGGGTCCGCCGGCTCCGCCCTGTTGATCGGCGACCGGCTGGAGGTGCAGCTGCGCTCCGGCGAGACGGTCCAGGCGGGGGAGACGGCGGGCACGCTGGGCGGCGGGGCCGATCCCATGGCCTTCTCCAACGCCCATCACCGCGCCGTTCTGGCCGACTTCCTCGACGCGCTCGACCACGGCACCCAGCCGCGCGTGTCCGGGCGGGAGGCGCTGAAGGTCCACCGGCTGATCGAGGCGATCCTCAAATCCTCGGAAAGCGGCGCCGTCACGGCGGTTCCGGAAGACTGAGGCGGATACGTCGCTCCCCTCTCCCGCCCCGGGAGAGGGTGCCCGCGCAGCGGGCGGGTGAGGGTCGCGCGAGGATCAAACCCCGATCCTCGGCAGTACCCTCACCCTCCCACCGCTTCGCGGCGGGTCCCTCCCTCTCCCGGGGCGGGAGAGGGACTCGAAGACTCCTCACCTTTCGCTCACGAACTCGTGTCCCGCGCTTGATTTGCCGGGAGCGGCGACCAAGGCTAGATGAGGGACGGGGGGCGCTGTCGCCTCCCGGCGGCTTTCCTGTGGAGAGTGTTCATGCTCATCAAAGTCCGGAGCGCGTCGCAAGCCAGCGAGAACGAGGTGACGCCCCGCGGCCTGTTCCTGTCCCGGCGCTCCATCATCGCCGGCGGCGCCGCAGCCCTGGCGCTCGGCGGCACGGGTGTCCTGCCGGGTCCGGCGCTGGCCGCGCCCTTCCAGGCTCCGCTGACGGTCAGCCCGAAGGACCCCAAGATGGACGCCCAGACTCCGATGAAGTCGGCGACCAGCTACAACAATTTCTACGAGTTCGGGACGGACAAGACCGATCCGTCCGAGAACGCCGGCACGCTGCGCACCCGCCCGTGGGAGATCGCGGTGGACGGCGAGGCCGGCAAGCCCACCACCTTCGGCATCGAGGACCTGCTGTCCTTCCCGCTGGAGGAGCGCGTCTACCGCCTGCGCTGCGTCGAGGGCTGGTCGATGGTCATCCCCTGGGTCGGCTTCCCGCTGGCCGAGCTGCTCAAGCGCGTGGACCCGACCGGCAACGCCAAATACGTCGCCTTCCAGACGCTGGCCGACCGCTCGCAGATGCCCGGCCTGAAATATCCCGTGCTGCAATGGCCCTATGTGGAGGGGCTGCGCATGGACGAGGCCATGCACCCGCTGACCATCCTGGCGGTCGGCATGTACGGCGAGACGTTGCCCAACCAGAACGGCGCGCCGGTGCGGCTGGTCGTGCCGTGGAAGTACGGCTTCAAATCGATCAAGTCGATCGTCCGCATCACCCTGACGCAGGATCAGCCGCCGACCTCCTGGAACCGCTCGCAGCCGCGCGAGTACGGTTTCTATTCGAACGTGAACCCGGAGGTCGACCACCCGCGCTGGAGCCAAGCGACGGAACGCCGCGTCGGCGAGTTCTCCCGCCGCAAGACGCTGCCCTTCAACGGCTATGGCGAGGAGGTGGCGTCCCTCTACACCGGCATGGATCTGCGGAAGAACTACTGAGATGGCCGCAACGTCGAAAGGCCCGGTCGCCCAGGCGCTCGCCTCGCGCTGGGCGAAGCCGGTGGTGTTCGCCCTGGGGCTCGTCCCGCTCGGCTGGATGGTCTGGCTGGGCCTGAGCGGCGGGCTGGGGGCCGAGCCGGTGGCCGAGGCGGTGCGGCAGAGCGGGCTGTGGGCGCTGCGCCTGCTGCTGGTCGCACTGGCCGTCACGCCGCTGCGCATCCTGACGGGTCAGGCGGGGCTGGCGCGGTTCCGCCGGATGATCGGGCTGTTCGCCTTCTTCTACGCGCTGCTTCACGTCTCCGTTTACGTCGGGGTGGACCAGTTCTTCGACTGGGCGGCGGTGTGGAAGGACATCGTGAAGCGGCCCTACATCACCGTGGGCATGGGCGCCTTCGTGATCCTGACGGCGCTGGCCGCGACCTCGACCAACGGCATGGTGCGGCGGCTCGGCGGGCGGCGCTGGAAGGCGCTGCACAAGGCGGTGTTCGTCGCCGGGGCGGCGGGCTGCGTCCATTACGTGATGCTGGTCAAGGGCTGGCAGTACCCGCCCTTCGTCTACGCGGCAATCTTGCTGGGGCTGGTCGCGCTGCGCTACGCGAAGTCGCCGGCGGCGGGGCGGCTCTCCCCGTCCTACCGGACCTGAGCCAGCCTCAGCCCGGCCTTTTGAGCCCGACTGGCAAACACACCCGCATCCCGTCCGTCCCCACGGCCACCACCTCCACCTCCGTCCCGTAGACCTCGCGCATCATCGCGGCGGTGATGACCTCCTCCGGCGTGCCGAAGCGGGCCAGCCGCCCGCCGTGCAGCAGCGCCACCCGGTCGGCGATGGCGAAGGCCTGCTCCGGATGGTGGGTGGAGAAGACCACCGTCAGCCCCTCGCCTCCCTCGCCGTCCGCCAGCCGCCGCACCTGTTCCAGAACGCGCACCTGATTGCCGAAGTCCAGGCTGGCGGTCGGCTCATCGAGCACCAGCACGCGCGGCGCCTGGGCCAGCGCGCGGGCGATCAGGGCCATCTGCCGCTCGCCGCCGCTGATGCGCAGCCAGTCGCGCTCGGCCAGATGCCCGATGCCCAGCCGTTCCAGCGCGGCCTCGGCGGCGGCGTGGTCGGACGCGGCGGGGGCGCTGAAGGCGCCGCGGTGGGCCGTGCGGCCCATCAGCACCATCTCGCGCACGGTGAAGGGGAACTGCCCCGCCCCCGCCTGCGGGACATAGCCGAAGGCCAGCGCCCGGCGGCGCGGCGACCAGCCGGCGGTGTCCTCGCCATCGACGCGCACCCGACCGCCGCGCGGCGGCAGCAGTCCAAGCAGCGTCTTGAACAGCGTCGTCTTGCCGCCGCCGTTGGGGCCGAGCAGGCACAGCACCTCCCCCGCCGCCACGGCGAAGCCGACCCCGGCGCCGACCATCCGCTCGCCATAGCCGAAGGCGAGGTCCTCGACCGACAGCCGCGCGCTCATGACCAGCCGCGCTTTCCGAAGGCGAGCAGCCAGAGGAAGACCGGCGTGCCGATCACCGCGGTCAGCACGCCCAGCGGCAGCTCCACCGGCCCCAAGCTGCGCGCCAGCGTGTCCACCGCCAGCAGATAGGCCGCCCCCAGCAGCACCGCCGTGGGCAGCAGCCGGACGAAGGCCGGGCCGACCATCAGCCGGGCGAGGTGCGGCACCAGCAGCCCGACCCAGCCGACGATGCCGCTGACCGACACCGCGGCGGCGGTCATCAGCGTCGCCGCCGCGATCACCACCACCCGCACCAGCCGCACCGGCACGCCGAGCGCCGTCGCCTCCTCGTCGCCCAGCGTCATGACGTCGAGCCGCCAGCGCAGCAGGACCAGCGGCAGCAGCGCCACCGCCACCGGCGGGACCAGCGCCGCGAGATCGCCGCGGTTGACCGCCGACAGGCTGCCGAGCAGCCAGAAGGTGATCGCCGGCAACTGGTTGTAGGGATCGGCCAGATACTTCAGCAAAGCCACGCCGGAGCCCAGCAGCGCCCCGATCACCACGCCGCCCAGCACCAGGACCAGCACCGGGTCCCGCCCGCGAATGGCCGAGGCGACGGCCAGCACCACCCCCACCGCCAGCAGCCCGCCCGCGAAGGCCATGCCCTGGATGGCGAGGACCGGCAGCGCGGCGAAGATGCCCAGCACCGCCCCCAGCGCCGCCCCCGACGACACGCCGAGAATGTCCGGCGAGACCAGCGGGTTGCGGAACAGCCCCTGATAGGCGGCGCCCGAGGCGGCCAGCCCCGCCCCGACCAGCATGGCGGTCAGCACGCGCGGGCCGCGGATGTCCCAGATCACCGTCTCCACCGCCGGGGCGACGGCGGCGCTCCCGAGCCCCAGCTTCGCCGCGAGCAGCCCGGCCAGCTCCCCCGGCGAAACGGGATAGGCGCCGATGCTGAAGGCGACGCAGACCGCGGCGACCAGCAGCGCGGCCACCCCGCCCAGCGTCAGCGCGAAGGGGACCTCACCCCGGCGGGCGGCTGCCGGCGAGGAGGGCGTCGATCTGCTCCGCGGTGGGCTCCCGGTGGTAGAAGAGGGCATAGAAACGTCGCGTCTCCTCGCGCAGATCCTCCGGAAACAGCTCCGGATAAAGGACGGCGCCCAGCCAGCGCAGGCCGAGCAGGCGGTTGGCGGCGGGCGGGGAATCGATCCAGGTGAAGGGCAGCCCCGGCGAGAGGTAGACGCGCCGGTCGCGCACCGCCTTCACCCCTTGCCACAGCGGGTCGGTCCACACGCTCTCGTAGAAGCCGCGGTCGATGGTGACGATGGCGTCCGGCTGCCAAGCCAGGACCTGCTCCATCGAGACGTTGACCAACCCGCCGTTGCCGAGGTTTTCCGCCGCGACGTTGCGCACCCCGGCGACGTCCAGCGCCTCGACGTTGATCGAGCCGCGGATGCCGGTCTGCAGCCCGCGCGGGCCGCGCGCCATATAGACCTTCAGCCGCTTGCCCTCCGGCACGTCGTCGAAGCGGCGGCGCACGTCGTTCAGCGTCCGCTCGGCGTAGCGGGCCAGCTCCTCCCCCCGCTCCGCCACGCCCATCAGCGCACCGAGCGTGCGGAAGGTGCGCGCGGAGTCGGCGAGATGCCCGTCGATCAGCAGGGTCGGTACCCGCGTCTGCTCCTGCACCCGGTCGGCCAGCGAGACGAAGGTCGGGGCGGTGCTGCCGACATCGACGACGACGTCCGGCTTCGCAGCGACCACGGTTTCCAGGTTGACGGTGTTGCCGCGCCCGGTCAGCCGCCCCAGTTCCGGCAGATCGGCGTAGCGGTCGGGGAGGAAGGGCCGCTCCGGCGGGCTGATCGCCCGCGTCCAGCCCAGCAGTTTCTCGGGCGCCAGCATGTAGACGACGACGGAGGCCGGAGGCCCGGCGGGGAACACGCGCTCCACCCGGTCCGGCACGGTGACGCGGCGCCCCGAGGAGTCGGTGACCATCCGCTCCGCCGCCGCCGGCCCGGCCAGCAGGGCGAGCAGCAGCCCGGCCCCCGCGCCCGCCATCCATCCGTGTCTGCCCGCCATGCCGATCCTGCTTCTTCCGTAGCCGCCCCTCCAAAGCATGGGGTCTGAGCCCGCCACCGTCCATACGACAATCGCCTTTGAATCCCCTCTCCCGTCCCGGGAGAGGGAAGGGGCCCGCGCAAAGCGCGGGAAGGGTGAGGGTCCCGGCAATCGGCAAGCGCCTTGATCCTCGGCTGTACCCTCACCCGCCCGCTTCGCGGGCACCCTCTCCCGAGGCGGGAGAGGGATATTGCCTAGGGACAAGCGCGCCAAGCCGCCCGCGAAGGTCACGCTTTGGCCACGGGCGGCTTCCCCATCCGAACGGATAGGGTGCCGCGGTCCGTCCACAAAACCCGTGCCGCTCCATGACCGCGTCTCCGCTCCGCCGCGTTGCCCTCGCCACCGCCGCCCTGCTCGCGCTGTCCGGCTGCGCCGGGTTCGGTTCGGCGGTCACGGGAGTGACCACGGCGGGCGTGGCGGCGACGGTCGGTTCGGCCACCGGCAACCCGGTGCTGGGCATCATCGCCGGCGCCGGGGCCAGCTACGGCATCGACCAGGGCGTGAAATACGCGGAGCGGCGGATCACCGACAACGTCCACAACGCCGTCGCCCGCGCCGCCGGTCCGCTCGCCGTCGGGCAGGCGGCGACCTGGACGGTGGAGGAGAAGCTGCCGCTGAGCGGCAAGACCGGCACGGTGCAGGTGGCCCGCGGCTTCGGCGAGGCGATCCCCTGCAAGGACGTGGTCTTCACGCTCGACGACGCGCCCGACTTCAACGTCACCACCATCTGCCGGGCCAAGGACGGCCAGTGGCGCTGGGCGCTGGCCGAACCCGCCACCCGGCGCTGGGGCAGCCTGCAATAGCGCCCGGTCCATGCGGCGTACGCATGCGTTCGGCCATGTACGCACGGCCCGCGTTGGGGTAAAGCTCCGCGGGCGTCTGCGTCACGGGAGTCCGCGCATGTTCACGGCCAAAATCCTTCTTCTCGGCTCGGGCGAACTCGGGAAGGAGTTCGTCATCGCCGCCAAGCGTCTCGACTGCGAGGTCATCGCCTGCGACAGCTACGCCAACGCCCCAGCGATGCAGGTCGCCGACGCGGCGGAGGTCTTCTCCATGCTCGACGCGGACGCCCTGCGCGCGGCCATCGCCAAGCACACGCCGGACTTCATCGTGCCGGAGGTCGAGGCCATCCGCACCGAGGTGCTGCACGAGTTCGAGGACGCCGGGCTGACCGTCGTCCCCTCCGCCCGCGCCGCCACCATGACGATGAACCGCGACCGCATCCGCGAGGTCGCCGCGGTGGAGCTGGGCCTGCGCACCTCAAAGTACCGCTACGCCGAAAGCCTGGAGGAGGTGATCGCCGGGGCGGAGCACACCGGCCTGCCCTGCGTCATCAAGCCGGTCATGTCCTCCTCCGGAAAGGGGCAGAGCACCGTCCGGACCGCCGACGAGCTTGAGGCCGCCTGGACCTACGCCGTCGCCAACATGCGCGGCGACCGCCGGAAGGTCATCGTCGAGGAGTTCGTGCCCTTCGAGTACGAGATCACCCTGCTGACCGTCCGCACCCGCGAGGGCATCCTGTTCTGCGAGCCGATCGGCCACCGGCAGGAGCGCGGCGACTATCAGGAATCCTGGCAGCCGGTGCCAATGCCCGCGGCGCTGCTGGACGACGCCAAGGACATGGCGGCGAAGGTCGTGGACAATCTCGGCGGCTACGGCATCTTCGGCGTCGAGTTCTTCGTCACCAAGGACGAGGTCGTCTTCTCCGAGCTATCGCCGCGCCCGCACGACACCGGCATGGTGACCCTGCTGTCGCAGAACCTGTCGGAGTTCGACCTGCACGCGCGCGCCATCCTGGGCCTGCCGATCCCGGCGATCCATGTCCGCGGCCCGGCCGCCTCCGCCGTCATCCTGGCCGACCGCGAGGCCGAGCGCTTCGCCATCGAGGGTCTGGCCGACGCCATGCGCGTGGGCAGCCCGGAGCATGACGTGGACGTCCGCCTGTTCGGCAAGCCGACGACCCGCAAGAACCGCCGCATGGGCGTGGCGCTCGCCGCCGGCACCGACACCGACGACGCGCGCGAGCGCGCGCTGAAGGCCGCTTCGGCGGTCAGCATCCGCTACGAGTGATGTTGCGGAGCCGGGCGCGACCGTCGATCTCCGACGGCGCGACCCGGCTGCGAACCGCCTCTCAGCGCAGAGCCGCGCCGATCATCGGATAGAGAACGTAGATCCCGAAGAGCGCCACCCACAGCAGGGTGAGGAGAACCCGGAATCCCGCCCGCCATCCGCCGTCCGCACGGCGAAGGTCCAGATACTGGGTGAGAATCCGGTCGGCCTTGAGGTTGGCCGCGGCGAGGACGAGTCCGACCCCGAGCGGGCCGAGACCGCCGGTTCCATGCCCGGCCCACATCGAGACGGCGGTGAGCAGCATCAGCACCATCCAGGTGCGTGTCAGGATCGCCATCGCCTCACCTCAGCAGATAGACGATGGGGTAGAGCAGCACCCAGATCAGGTCCACCATGTGCCAGAAGGCGGCCCCGGTCTCCAGGTTCTCCAGGCTGTCCCACCACGTGACGATGCCCAGGATGACGATCCCCGCGGCGACGTGCATCGCGTGGAAGCCGGTCAGCAGATAATAGAGCTGGAAGAAGCTGTTGGTCTCCAGCGTGAGGCCCCGGCCGATCTTGTCGCCGTATTCGACCGCCTTGATGGCGAGGAACAGGCCGCCGAGGGCCATCGCGCCGAGCATCGCCACCCTGTGGGAGCGGCCCGAGCCCCGGCGCCGCACGGCGACGGCGACCAGCCAGCCGCTTGTCACCAGGACCATGGTGTTCACGCCGCCGAGCAGACGGTCCAACTGCCCCTGCGACGCGTCGAAGGTCGCCGGGTCGAGGGCGCGCGCCACCGCGAAGCCGATGAACATCGCCCCGAAGGCCGCCAGCTCCCCCAGGATGAGAATCCACATCATGGGGTTGCCGGGCAGGCTGGAGAGGGGTCCCCAATCGGCGGCCTCCCCGTCCGCAGCTTCCTCCGCAGCGACCACCGTCGTCGGCGCGGCCGTTTCCGTCATGTCCGCTGTCCTTCCGGAAGTGATGACCGGAAGGGACCATGACGCGGGCCAGTGGCGCCGTCTTTGCCCGGGGGCAAACTCGCGGCGGGTTGCCGATCAGCTGGCGCTGATCATTTGGCGCCGGTCACTGATAGCCGCCCTTTTCCGCGCGCTCCCGCGCGGCGTCCTCCTGGGCTTTGGTCATTTCGTCCTTGGTCGCCGCCGGCTGGTCCTCGGGCTTGCCCGCCGCGCGGTCGTTCTCGGCTTGCGGTTGGGAGTCGGTGTTGCGGTTGTCGCCCATCGCGTCATCCTCCGGCATGAGGCGGACCGCTGCGGCCCGCCGTAAGCCTCACCAACACCCCCAGGCACCGGTCGTCTCGCCCCGCTCACGGGATCAGGCGACGATGCCGGCGTCGTGCAGGCGGCCGATCTCGGCGGACGGCAGGCCGAGCAGGTCGGCCAGCACCGCGTCGGTGTCCTGCCCCAGCACGGGCGCCGGCCGGTGGTCGGTGCGCTCACCCAGGCCGGGGAAGCCGAGGGGCGAGCCGGGGACCAGCAGCGGCCCGACCTCCGGCTGCTCGACCTCGCGGAACAGCGGGTTGGCGGTGGAGCAGCGCGCGTCCTCCGCCACCAGCTGGCCGAAATCCCGGTACGGCCCCCACAGCACCCCCGCCCCGGCAAAGGCGCTCTCGACCTCGGACAGGGTGCGGGCGGCGAACCAGGGGGCGAGCACGGCGGAGATGGCGTCGCGCGCCACGAAGCGCCCGCCCTCGTCGTTCATGTCCACGTCCATCAGCGGGCCGATCATCGCCAGCCGCTCGGTCAGCCCGGTCGCCTTGCCCAGCGCCTTCCACTGACGGTTGGAGATGGCGACGACCATCGCCCGCCGGCCGTCGGCGGTGGCGAAGTCGCGCCCATAGGCGCCGTAGAGATCGTTGCCCATCGGCGGCCGCACGGCGCCGTTCACCCGGACGTCGGCGAGGTAGCCAAGGTTGCCGACCGTTGCCAGCATCACATCGGCCAGCGCCACCGTCACCTCCTGCCCGCGCCCGGTGCGGCGGCGGTGCCGCTCCGCCGCCAGCAGGCCGGTGGCCAGATAGAGGCCGGCGGCGACGTCCCAGGCCGGCAGCACATGGTTCACCGGCTCGCCGCCGCGGCCGGTCGCCATCGGGAAGCCGCTGGCGCAGTTGACGGTGTAATCGACCGCCGCCGACCCGTCCGGGTTGCCGGTCAGCCGCAGCATGATCAGGTCGTCGCGCTTGGCCGACAGCGCCTCGTAGCCCATCCAGCCGCTGGCCGGCAGGTTGGTCAGCAGGAAGCCCGCGTTCTCGCCCGAGGCGGTGATGATCGCCTGGGCGATCTCCCGCCCCTCTGGCCGGTCGAGCGCCAGCGTCACCGACCGTTTCGCCTTGTTCAGCGCGGTCCAGTAGAGGCTGGTGCCGTTCGGCGCCACCGGCCAGCGCCGGTAGTCGATGTTGCCGCCGATGGGGTCGATGCGGATCACCTCCGCGCCCAGCTGGGCCAGCGTCATGCCGCCCAGCGGGGCGGCGATGAAGGCCGACACCTCGACGACGCGCAGATCGGAGAGAAGCGAGGACATGGGAGTCTCGATCCAGATGGAAACAACGTGGTGGACGGGTGCCCCCACCCCGACCCTCCCCCGCTTCGCAGGGGAGGGGACCATTCTCCCTCCCCTGCGAGAGCGGGGGAGGGTCGGGGTGGGGGCTAACGGACGACGCGCCTTACACGCAGCGCCCGCCGTCGATCTCCAGCACCACGCCGGTCAGGAAAGCCGCCTCGTCCGACGCGAGGTAGAGGGCGGCGTTGGCGACGTCGGTCGGCTGGCCCAGGCGGCCCAGCGGCACGATGCCCATCATGCGCGCCCGCTTCTCCGGCGTGTCGCCGCCCATAAAGGTGGCAAGCAGCGGCGTCTCGGTGGCGACCGGGGCGAGCGCGCAGACGCGGATGTTGTCGGGCGCCAACTCCAGCGCCAGCGACTTGGTGATGTTGTGCACGGCACCCTTGGTCGCGTTGTACCAGACCAGGCCCGGACGCGGCCGCAGGCCGGCGGTGGAGCCGAGATTCAGGATCACGCCGGACTTCTGCGCCCGCATGGTCGCGACGACCGCCTTGGAATAGAGGTAGATCGACTTGACGTTCAGCGCGAAGACGCGGTCGAACTCCTCCTCCGTCACGTTCTCGAAGGGGCCGTTGGCGTGGGTGGAGCCGGCGTTGTTGACCAGGATGTCCAGCCGCCCGAACTTCTCGACGGTGGCGGCGATGGTCATCTCGACATCGGCCATGCGGGTCACGTTGGCGGCGATGCCGATGGCGGACTCGCCCAGCCGTTCCGCGACCGCCTTGGCGGCATCGCCGTTGATGTCCACGACCGCCACGCGGCCGCCCTCGCGCACGAAGGTCTCGGCCATCGCGAGGCCCAGCCCCTGCGCCGCACCGGTGATCAGGGCGACCTTGCCGTCCAGACGCTTCGTCATTCTTGTTTCCTCCCCAAGGGATTATGTGGTGTTGGGGAGGCTATCCGCGCCGCACCGGCCGTGCTATGGACCATCCGTCATAGCTGCTATCAGCCCGCACAGCCGTGTTGCGCGACAGCGCATCAGGGGGCGCTGTTCTCTCCGGCGCTGCCGGGGGCGACGACCTTGCCCTTCAGCACGCCGTTGGCGACGCATTTCGCCACCTCGGCGTGGATCAGCCGCAGCAGGGCGCGCGTCGCCTTCGACACCGGCTGGTGCAGCGGCGTCGCGGTGACGAGCATGGCGTGCATGTCCTTCGAGCTGATTTCGCGGGCGATCAGCCGGCCCTGGCGCACCTCGCGGTGGACGGCGCCGAAGGGCAGGATGGTCGAGCCCATGCCCTCCTCCACCAGCTGCTTGATGGCGGTGACGGAATCGATCTCCATGTCGACCTGGAGGTCGATGTCGGCCCGCCGCACCGCCGCGTCGACCACCCGGCGCAGGCCATTCTCCAGCCCCGGCAGGACGAAGCGCAGGCCGCCCAGAGTCTCCACCTCGACCGGCCCGTCGTCGTCGGCCACCGCGTCCTTGGCGGGCTGGACGAGCAGCAGATTCTCGACGAGCAGCGGCGAGGACAGCATGCTGCGCCCGCGCCGGGCGTCGTAGAGCACGGCGAGGTCGAGCCGCCCGCCCTCGACCCACTCCAGCAGCGTGCCGCTGAACACCTCGTGGATGCGCAGCGTGGCGTCGGGGTAGTTCTCGTGGAAGCGGCGGGCCAGCGGCGCCCCCAGCGTGGCGCAGATCGACGGGGGGAGGCCCAGAGTGACCGACCCGGTCAGCCGTTCCGACTGGTCCTGGATCTCCTCCTTGATCTCCGACAGCGCGCCCAGCAGATGGCGCACCACGTCGTAGAGCTTGCGCCCCTGCTGGGTCAGCGAGACGCCGCGGCCATGGCGGTAGAACAGGCTGGTGCGCAGCTCGTGCTCCAGCTTCTGGACCTGCCGGCTGAGCGCCGGCTGGGTGATGCCAAGCTTGACCGACGCCTTGGAAAAGCTGCCAAGGTCGGCCACCTGAACAAAGTAGCGCAGTTCCAGAAGTTCCATCGCGGGACAGGTCTCGTCGTTCGGCCTCCGGGTCGGATAGCGAATACGCCGGTATGACACAAGCGGAGTCCTGACAGGTCAGTCCTGCCCGGCCCTCCGCCGTGTCTCGCGATCAATTGCGCCGGGTGAGCAGACCACGCGCCACAACCTGGGCCTGGATTTCCGCCGCCCCTTCGAAAATATTCAGAATACGGGCGTCGCACAGCACACGGCTGATCGGATACTCGACCGCGTAGCCGTTGCCGCCGTGGATCTGCACCGCGTTGTCGGCGTTCGACCAGGCGACGCGCGCCGCCAGCAGCTTGGCCATGCCGGCCTCGATGTCGCACCGGCGGTCGCTGTCCTTCTCCCGCGCGGCAAAATAGGTGAGCTGGCGGGCAATCATCGTCTCCACGGCCATCCAGGCGATCTTGCCGGCCACCCGCGGGAAGGCGGCGAGCGGGCGGCCGAACTGGAGGCGCTCCTGGGCGTAGCGCAGACCAAGCTCCATCGCGTTCTGCGCCACGCCGACGGCGCGGGCGGCGGTCTGCACGCGGGCGGATTCGAAGGTCGCCATCAGCTGCTTGAAGCCCTGGCCCTCGACGCCGCCCAGCAGGTTTTCGCGCGGCACCGCGAAGCCGTCGAAGCCGATCTCGTACTCCTTCATGCCCCGATAGCCGAGAACCGGGATCTCGCCGCCGCTCATGCCCTCGGCTGGGAAGGGGTCGGCCTCGGTGCCGCGCGGCTTCTCGGCCAGCAGCATCGACAGGCCGCGGTAGCCGGGGGCGTCCGGATCGGTGCGCACCAGCAGGGTCATCAGGTCGGAGCGGCTGCCGTGGGTGATCCAGGTCTTCGCCCCGGTGACGCGGTAGGTGTCGCCGTCCAGCACGGCGCGGGTGCGCAGACTGCCCAGGTCGGAGCCGGTGTTGGGCTCGGTGAAGACGGCGGTCGGCAGGATCTCGCCGGACGCGAGGCGCGGCAGCCAGCGCGCCCGCTGCTCGGCGGTGCCGCCCAGGCGGATCAGCTCGGCGGCGATCTCCGCGCGGGTGCCCAGCGAGCCGACGCCGATGTAGCCGCGCGACAGCTCCTCCGTCACCACGCACATGGCGAGCTTGCCCATGCCGAGCCCGCCGTCTTCCTCCGGCACGGTCAGGCCGAAGACGCCCATCTCGGCCATCTGTTCGACGACCGGCATCGGGATCAGCTCGTCCTTCAGGTGCCACTCGTGGGCGTGCGGCTCCACCACGTCGGCGACGAAGCGGCGGAACTGCTCACGCACCATGTCGAGCGCCTCGTCCTCCAGCGCCGCCTCGCCGAAGCCGCCGCCGTGCAGCGCGTCGGCCAGCAGCTCGGCGATGCGCAGCCGCAGGGTGGAGGCGTTGCCGGCGGCGATCAGCCGATGCACCGCGCCGGTGCGGAAGGCCGCCCGCTCCGCGTCGTCCAGCCCGAAATCGGCGGGGCGGACGATCTCGCCCTGGCTCATCGCCAGACCGCCGTCAAGCTGGGCCAGATACTCGCCGAAGGCAGCCTGGAGCATGCAGGCCTCCAGCTCGCCCAGCCGGCCGGCGCGGTCCAGCCGCTCCGCCCAGCCCTGCATCTGGCGCAGCGCCTCGGCGTAGGTCGCCACCCAGGCGAAGCCGTGCGCCGCCACCTGATGGCGGTCGAGCGCCGCCGCATCGACGCGCCCGTCCGGCGCCACCAGCGCGGCGACGCCGCGCTCGGCGGCCTCGGCCAGCCGCGCCACCGCGTCGAGCGCCGCCGCCGTGGTGGACAGCAGGTCGGGCAGCGGAACCGGGCCGTTGGAGGTTGGGGTGGACGACATGGCGCGTTTCCTCGGTTCTTGTTGTTCGGTTCAGTCCATACATCCGGCCCTCTCCCCTCCGAGGAGAGGGATTCCAGGGCCGGGGCGTCAGTCCGCCGCGATCGTCTCGCGGGGCGGGAGGGACGCGGCGATCCCGGCGAAGGCCTGCTCAACGAGCCGGCGCTGGTCGGCCTCGTGGTCGCCGTGGAAGCTGCCGGCGGGGGACGCCGCCTCGTCGCGGGCCACGCAGGCGACGCGCGGTTCGGCGCAGCCGGCGGCGGCGCGCAACGCCTCCAGACGGCGGTCCAGATAGGTCCAGGCGCCGAGATTGCACGGCTCCTCCTGCACCCAGACGCAGGACGCGCCCGGCCAGCGGCGGAACAGCGCCGACAGCGCGGCGTCGGGCAGAGGATACAGCATTTCCAGCCGGACCACCGCCACACCGTCGGCACCGGTTTCCGGCCCGCGCTCGGCCCGCTCGCGCTCCAGCTCGTAGGCCAGCTTGCCGCTGCACAGCAGGATGCGCTCGACCCGCGCCCCGGCGGTGGCGATCACCGGCTGGAAGGCGGTGCCCGGCGCGAGTTCGGCCAGCGTCGACACGGCGGCGGGCAGGCGCAGCAGCGTCTTCGGGCTCAGCACCACCAGCGGCTTGCGGTCGCGGCGCAGCATCTGCCGGCGCAGCAGGTGGAAGTAGTTGGCCGGGGTGGAAGGATGGGCGACGCGGATGTTGTCGCGCGCCGCCATCTGCAGGAAGCGCTCCGGCCGGGCGGAGGAGTGTTCCGGCCCCTGCCCTTCCAGCCCATGCGGCAGCAGGATGACGAGGCCGGAGGGCTGGCGCCATTTGTCCTCGGCGCTGACGATGAACTGGTCGATCATGATCTGCGCGCCGTTGGCGAAATCGCCGAACTGCGCCTCCCAGATCACCAGCGCGTCGGGCCGCTCCAAGCTGTAACCGTACTCGAAGCCGAGAACGGCGTATTCCGACAGCGGGCTGTTGACCACGTCGAACCGCGCCTGCTCCATCCCCAGATGGTTCAGGCTGACATGGCGGCGCCCCGTGACGGTGTCGGTCAGCGCGAAATGGCGGTGCGAGAAGGCGCCTCGCACCACGTCCTGGCCGGTCAGCCGCACCGGCGTCCCCTCGGCCAGCAGCGTGGCGAAGGCCAGCGCCTCGCCGGTCGCCCAGTCCAGCGGCTCCTCGGCGCGGCGGCGGATGACGCGCTCCACCTTGCGGTCCACGGCAAGCCCGTCGGGAATGGCGGCCAGCGCCGCCAGCAGCCCGCGCAGCCGGTCGTCGGCGATGCCGGTGTCCGGTTCGGCGGGAAGCGTGCCGGCCGGGGCGAAGGGCGCCCAGCGCCCGCCGGGGAAGCCGTCGTGGTTCGGCCG
Source organism: Azospirillum brasilense (assembly GCF_005222205.1). NCBI lineage: Bacteria > Pseudomonadati > Pseudomonadota > Alphaproteobacteria > Rhodospirillales > Azospirillaceae > Azospirillum > Azospirillum brasilense. Next base: position 619,743 of record NZ_CP032348.1, read on the forward strand.
GTGGTCGGAGGCCGCGGCCAGCGCCTCCTGGAAGCGGGTCTTGTGCCCGGCGGCCAGCGCCTCCGCCTCCTCGGGGCCGACCAGCCCGTCGGCGGCCAGCCGCTGCGCGTAGAGGGCGCGGGCCGGCGGGTGGGCGTCGATCGCCTTGTAGTCGAGCGGTTGGGTGAAGCGCGGCTCGTCGATCTCGTTGTGGCCGTTGCGGCGGTAGCCGACGAGGTCGATCACCGCGTCGCGCCCGTGCGCCTGCCGGAAGGCCACGGCGAGGTCGGCGGCGCGCAGCGCGGCGTCGGGATCATCGGCGTTGACGTGCAGGATGGGGCTGTCCACCGCCTTCCACAGGCCGGTGCAGTGGAGCGAGGTCCGCGCCTCCTCCCGCTCGGTGGTGAAGCCGATCTGGTTGTTGACGATGACGTGGATGGTGCCGGCCACGGTGAAGCCTGGAACGCCGGACAGTTGCAGCGCCTCCGTCACGCTGCCCTGGCCGATCACGCTGGCGTCGGTGTGCAGCAGCACGCAGAGCACCCGCTTGGCGTCGCCGCCCTGCGACCGTTCCAGGTCCTGGCGCGCCCGCGCGCGGCCGAGCGTGACCGGGTTGATCGCCTCCAGGTGCGACGGGTTGGGCGACAGGGTCAGGGCCAGCGACCGCTCGCCGAAGGACAGGGTGCTCTCCACCCCCATGTGATAGGGCACGTCGGCGGGAACCGGCGGGTCGGCCAGGAAGGGGTGCATGCCCTTGATGCCGGCGAACAGCTCGACCAGCGGCTTGCCCAGCGCGTTGGCCATCAGGCTGAGCCGGCCGCGGTGCATGGTCCCGACCTGCACCTCGGTGACGCCCGCCGCCGCCGCCGCCGCGAGGATGCGGTCGAGCAGCGGGATCAGCGTCTCCATGCCCTCCGCCCCGAAGCGCTTCTTGGTCGGGTAGCGGACGCCAAGCAACCGCTCGAACTCCTCCGCCGCGGTCAGCAGCGCCAGCGCGCGGCGGCGCGCCTCGGCGGGCGGAGCGGTCTCCGCCCCCTCATAGGCGTCGCGCAGCCAGGAGCGCAGAGCCGGATCGTCGATGTGCGCGGTCTCCAGCGTCAGCGTGCCCTGGTAGAGCCGGCGCAGGCGCGCGGTCTGGGCGTCCTCGGACGCGGAAGATTCGAGGGGCGCAGAGCGGCCCAGCGGGTCGAGCGCGGCGGCGGCGTGGCCGCGCTGGCGGATCTCCTCCTGCCGCAGCGGAACCGTCGGATCGCCGGCCGGACCACCTGACGGTGCTCCGGCGGGAACGGCGCCCAGCTCGTCCAGGATCTGGAAGACGGCGCGCCAGCTCACGTCCACCGACGCGGGGTCCTCGCGGAAGCGTTCCTGCAACGCTTCGAGATAGGCGGCTCCGGCGGCGTTGAGCGGAGAGGACAGCCTAGACATGGCGCACACCGTTCATGCGATTGAACATCCGTCGGTTTGATGGCGGTCGGAGACCAGTTGCCCCCAGCTTATCGACCCATCGCGCGGTGCGGAGCGCATGGCGTGCCTGTAGCAGATATTCATTGCGGGCATAGCAAACCGTCCGCGCCCGCACCGGTTGGGGCGGGCCGCCGCGGGTTTCGGGTGAAACCGTTCGTACCGCTGATGGCTTGCCGCGCTTATGGCTGATATGCCGGCAAAACGCATTCCGCTGTCCGGCCGCCTGATCCACTGTCAGGGTCACCACACCCTCCCCGGCCACCCACCGGGGACCAAGCGTCCTCGGACCAGCATCGCGTCGTCCGGGCAACAAAAATCTCGGCCACAAAAATCTCGGGAGGAATATCCACATGAAGCGCCGTCAATTCTTCAAGGGTGCCGCCGTCGTTGCCGGCGCCTCCACCCTCGCCGCCCCGGCCATCGCCCAGTCGGAGCCGACGATCCGCTGGCGCTGCGTGTCCAGCTTCCCGAAGAACATCGAGGTTCTCTACGGCAGCGCCGAGGTGATGGCGAAGAACATCGCCGAGGCCACGGACGGCAAGTTCCAGATCCAGGTCTTCGCCGCCGGCGAACTGGTGCCGGCGCTGCAGGCGCTCGACGCCGCCAGCAACGACACGGTGGAGATGGCCCACACCGCGTCCTACTACTATGTGGGCAAGGACCCGAGCTTCGCGTTCGGCTGCTGCCTGCCCTTCGGCCTGAACACCCGCCAGCAGAACGCCTGGTTCTACCACGGCGAGGGCGGCAAGCTGCTGGAGGAGTTCTACGCCGGCCACAACCTGAAGGCGCTCGCCGGCGGCAACACCGGCTCCCAGATGGGCGGCTGGTTCCGCAAGGAGATCAAGAATGCGGAAGACCTCAAGGGGCTGAAGTTCCGCATCTCCGGCCTCGGCGGCCAGATCCTGTCCAAGCTGGGCGTCGTGCCGCAGCAGGTCAGCGGCGGCGACATCTACCCGGCGCTGGAGCGCGGCACCATCGACGCCGCCGAGTTCAATGGCCCCTACGACGACGAGAAGCTCGGCCTCTACAAGATCGCGCCGAACTATTATTACCCGGGCTGGTGGGACGGCACCTCGCTCCAGCACTTCTTCATCAACACGAACCGCTGGAACAGCCTGCCCAAACATTACCAGGCGGCGCTGACCTCGGCGGCGGCGCTGGCCAACGTCGACAGCGTGGCGCGCTACGACGTGCTGAACCCGGCGGCGCTGAAGCGCGTGGTGGAGAAGGGCGCCAAGCTGCGCGCCTTCCCGCAGGACGTGCTGCAGGCCAGCCACAAGGCGGCCATGGAGCTTTACGACGAGCTGTCGGACAAGAACCCGACCTTCAAGAAGTTCTACGAGAGCTACCGCCGCTTCCAGACGGATTCGAACCTGTGGAACCAGGCGTCGGAATACGCCTACGACAGCGCCGTCCTCCGCCTCGCCCGGCGCTGATCCGGCACGTCCTCAACCATGACCGGGGAGCGGGGCCGCCGCTCTCCGGCCGTGGCATCGTCGCGTTTCGCGCGACCGGCTTTTTCGGGAGGGCCTGCCCACCATGCCGAGCCCCAACGCTTCCCCCTTCATGACGGCCCTGGTCGGGGCCTGCCGGCTGGTCGACGCGGTCACCGCGCGGCTGGGCAAGGCGATATCCTGGCTGATCGTGCTGGCGATCCTGGTGTCGGCCGTCAACGCGGTCGTCCGCAAGATGTTCGACGTCAGCTCGAATTCCTGGCTCGAACTGCAATGGGTGCTGTTCGCCGCCGTGTTCCTGCTGTGCTCCCCCTGGACGCTGAAGGAGGACGAGCACATTCGCATCGACATCGTGAACGCGCAGCTCGGCAAGCGCGCCCGCGACACCATCGACCTGTTCGGCCATCTGACCTTCCTGCTGCCCTTCAGCTTCGTGATGCTGGTCACCTCCTGGCCCTTCGCCATCGCCTCCTACATGATCGAGGAGCAGTCGATGAACGCCGGCGGCCTGCCGCAATGGCCGGCGAAGATGCTGATTCCGCTGGGATTCACCGTGCTGTTCATCCAGGGCCTGTCCGAGCTGGCCAAGCGCGCCGCGATCATGTCCGGCCATCTGGAGGACGACCAGCAGCGGGCCGGCGGCCATCAGGCGGCGGCCGAGGCCGAGGCGGAACGGCTGCTGGCGGCCGAACGCGAGCGCACCACCCACCCCGACACCCTTCCCAGCCGGTGACCGCGCGATGAGCACGACCTCCCCCACCCCTTCGCCGCGCGCCGTCCGGCTGTCCGTCATCTCCCTGGTGCTGCTGGCGGTGGTTGCCGTGGCGCTCTACGTGCTGCCGGTGCCCGGCGCCGCGGCGCTGGCCGAACAGGACGGCTGGCGCGGCTGGTTCGGCCACAACATGGCGCCGATCATGTTCGCCACGCTGGTCGGCATGCTGCTGCTCGGCTATCCGGTGGCCTTCGCGCTGGCCGCCAACGGGCTGCTGTTCGGCCTGATCGGCATCGAGATCGGGCTGTTCCGCCCCGACCTGTTCCAGGCGCTGCCCGAGCGCGTCTACGGCACGATGAACAACGACGTGCTGCTGGCCGTGCCCTTCTTCACCTTCATGGGTCTGGTGCTGGAGCGGTCCGGCATGGCCGAGGATCTGCTCGACACCATCGGGCAGCTCTTCGGCTCGATCCGCGGCGGTCTGGCCTACGCCGTCATCTTCGTCGGCGCGCTGCTCGCCGCGACGACCGGCGTTGTGGCCGCCTCGGTGATCTCGATGGGCCTGATCTCGTTGCCGATCATGCTGCGCTACGGCTACGACCGCCGTCTGGCGTCGGGCGTCATCGCGGCGTCGGGCACGCTGGCCCAGATCATCCCGCCGTCGCTGGTGCTGATCGTCATGGCCGACCAGCTCGGCCGCTCGGTCGGCGACATGTACGAGGCCGCCTTCGTCCCCGGCCTGCTGCTCGCCGGCCTCTACGCCCTCTACGTCTTCGTCGTCTCGATGATCTGGCCCAAGGCCGCCCCCGGCCTGCCGCCGGAGGCCATCGCCCACCGCGAGCCGAACGGCGCGCGCGGCGTCTGGCAGCTCGGCCTGCTGGCCCTGTTCTCGGGCACGGTCGCCACCTGGGTGATGGGCCGCACCGACGTGAAGTCGGGCGCCGACTACGTCGTGCTGCTGCTCTCGGTGGCGGTGCTGGTCGCCTTCCTGGCAGCCGCCTTCAACCGCGGCTTCGGCGCGCAGCGCCTCGTCCTGCAGACCGTCGCCACGGCGGCGCTTACCGCGGCGGCGGCGTGGCTGACGGTCAACGAGTGGACCACCCTGGCCCTGATCGGCGATTCCATCGCGGCGGGCGCGCTCTACGCCCTAACGGTGGCGGTGGTGGAGCGGGCGACCGGCCGGCGCCTGATCTCCCGCATGGCCGAGCAGGCGACCTTCGTCATGGTGCCGCCGCTGGCGCTGATCTTCCTGGTGCTGGGCACCATCTTCATCGGCCTCGCCACCCCGACCGAGGGCGGCGCCATGGGTGCGGTCGGCGCGCTGGCGCTCGCGGCCATGAAGAAGCGCCTGAACTTCGACATGGTGCGGCAGGCCACCTATTCGACGGCCAAGCTGGCGGCCTTCGTGCTGTTCATCCTGATCGGCGCGCGGGTGTTCTCGCTGACCTTCTACGGCGTCAACGGCCACATCTGGGTCGAGGAGCTGATGGTCTCCCTGCCCGGCGGGCAGATGGGCTTCCTGATCGCGGTCAGCGTGATGGTCTTCCTGCTGGCCTTCTTCCTCGACTTCTTCGAGCTGGCCTTCATCGTCATCCCGCTGCTGGCCCCGGCGGCGGAGCGTCTGGGCATCGATCTGGTGTGGTTCGGCGTCATCCTGGCGGTGAACATGCAGACCAGCTTCATGCACCCGCCCTTCGGCTTCTCGCTGTTCTTCCTGCGCTCGGTGGCGCCCAAGCTGCCCTACATCGACCGCATCACGAAGAAGGAGACGGCTCCCGTCCTGACCAGCCAGATCTACTGGGGCGCGGTGCCCTTCGTGGTCATCCAGCTCGTCATGGTGGCCCTGGTGATCGCCTTCCCGCAGATGGTCATGCACTACAAGTCGACCGCCACCAAGCTCGACGACAAGCAGATCGAAGAGCAGTTCAAGGGCCTCGGCGGCGACCTGAACGACGACCTGCCGCCGCTGGAATTCAAGTGATCGAGACTGAGGAAGGGAGCACGACATGCGCATCGCCGTCGTAGGGGCCGGGGCCGTTGGCGGCGCGCTGGCCGGGTATCTCGCCGCCACGGGCCGGCACGAGTTGTCGCTGCTGGCCCGCGGCGCCCATCTCGCGGCGATCCGCGACGGCGGGCTGACCGTGCAGACGCCGAAGGGAACGCTGACCAGCCGGCCGCGGGCCAGCGATTCCGCCGCCGACCTCGGCCCGCAGGACGTGGTGATCGTCACGGTGAAGGGGCACGGGCTGCCGGCCCTGGCCGCGTCCTTCCCGGCGCTGTGCGGGCCGGACACGCTGGTGGTGGCGGCGCAGAACGGCATTCCCTGGTGGTACCTGTACGGTGCTGGGGACGGGGTGACGCCGGAACCGCTGGAGGTGGTCGATCCCGGCGGCGCCGTCTGGTCGGCCATCGGTCCGGAGCGGGTCGCCGCCTGCGTGATGGAGGTGCTGCCCGCCCGCATCGTCGGGCCGGGCGTCGTCGCCCACACCGCCCTGCCGGTGCTGGCCTTCGGCGCCCCCCGGCCCGGCGACCACGCGGAGAAGCTGGCGGCCCTGGCCGACTCCTTCAACGCGGCGGGCGCCACCGCCCGCCTGCCCGCCGACATCCGCGTGCCGCTGTGGAGCAAGCTGATGCTCAACATGGCGGTCGGCCCTACCAGCGTGCTGACCGGCGCCACCATGGGCGCCATGGAGCAGGCCCCCGGCATGGCCGCCGTCCAGGGCCGGCTGATGCGCGAATGCCTGAATGTGGCCCATGCCTGGGGCGTCGCCCTGCCCGACGACATCGACGAGCGGCTGAGCCGGGGCAGCGGCGTGCCCGGCCACAAGCCGTCGATGCTCCAGGATTTCGAGGCGGGGCGCAGCATGGAGATCGACCCCATCGTGACCACCGTCCTGGAGCTGGCCCGCCGCCGCGGCGTGCCGGTGCCGACCATCGAAACATTGTGGGCGCTGACCGCCCTGAAGGAGCGGGTGGCGCGCGCCGACTGAGCGCACCTGCCCCCACCCTGACCCTCCCCCGCTTCGCGAAAATCCCCCTCCCCTGCGCAGCGGGGGAGGGCCGGGGTGGGGGCAAGGACCAGCGCCACCAAAGAACGTCCCCGGAGAAAAAACGACATGTCCCCCGCTTCCGATCGCATCACCAACTTCATCGCCGGCTCCTGGCGTCCGGGCCGTGAGCGGCTCGACATCTTCAACCCGTCGAATCTGGACGAACTGGCCGGCTCCTACTCGCTCGCCGGCGCCGACGATGTGGCGGAGGCCGTCGCCGCGGCGCGCGCCGCCCAGCCGCAGTGGCGCGCCGCCACGGTGGAACAGCGCTCGCTGGTGCTCGACGCCATCTCCCGCGCGCTGTTCGACCGCAAGGACGAGCTGGCCCGCATCGCCGCGACCGAGGGCGGCAAGACCATCCCCGACGCGCTGGGCGAGATCACCCGCGCCGCCCACCTCGCCCGATTCTTCGCCGCCGAGGCGCTGCGCGCGCCGGGCGAGACGCTGGGCTCGGTCCGGCCCGGCGTCGAAGTCGACGTGACGCGCGAGCCGGTCGGCGTCATCGGCCTCGTCACGCCCTGGAACTTCCCGGTCGCCACGCCGATGTGGAAGATCGCCCCGGCGCTGGCCTTCGGCAACGCGGTGATCTGGAAGCCGTCGGAGAAGACCCCCGGCATCTCCATCGCCGTCACCCGCCTCATCGCGGAGGCGCTGGAGGCCCAGGGCATGCCCGCCGCGCTGTTCAATCTGGTGATCGGCGCCGGCCCGAACGTGGGCGCCGCCGTGGTCGACGCGGTGGACGCCGTGTCCTTCACCGGCTCGGTCAACACCGGGCGGCGCATCGCCGTGCGCTGCGCGGAACGGATGATCCGTGTCCAGCTGGAGCTGGGCGGCCAGAACCCGCTGGTCGTGCTGGGCGACGCCGACCCGGAGCGCGCCGCCGAGATCGGCGTCAACAGCGCCTATTTCCACGCCGGCCAGCGCTGCACCGCCACCGGGCGCTTCATCGTCGAGGATTCGATCCACGACGCCTTCGTCGCCGCGATGACCGAACGGATGGCGGCGCTGCGCGTCGGCCACGCCCTGCAGCCGGAAACGCAGATCGGCCCGGTCATCGACGAGTTCCAGCTCACCAAGAACCTGCAATACATCGACACCGGCCTGAAGGAAGGCGCGCAGCTGGCCTCCGGCGGCGGGCGGCTGGACCGGCCGACGCGCGGCTGGTTCCTCGCCCCGACGCTGTTCACCGAGACCAGCAACGCCATGACCATCAACCGGGAGGAGGTGTTTGGCCCGGTCGCCAGCGTCATCCGCGTCAAGGATTACGAGGAGGCCCTGGCCGTCGCCAACGACACCGACTACGGCCTGTCGTCGGGCATCATCACCAACTCGATGAAGCACGCCCGCCACTTCCAGGCCAACATCCAGGCTGGCATGACCATGCTGAACCTGCCGACGGCCGGCGTCGACTACCACGTCCCCTTCGGCGGCCGGAAGATGTCGAGCTACGGCCCGCGCGAGCAGGGACGCTCCGCCATCGAGTTCTACACCATCATCAAGACGGCCTATCGCGCGCTGTGACGCGGAACCGAAGCCCAGGGAGAGCCTTCTTGTCCAACGACACCCTGATCACCGGGCGGCCGGACTTCGCGACGGCCGTGCTCGCCCCCATCCACGCCATCGTCGGCGACCGCGGGCTGATCACCGATCCCGGCACCATGCAGCCCTTCATGGAATCCTGGCGCGACGGCTGGGTCGGACGCTCCCCCGCCGTGGTGCTTCCCGACAGCACCGAGGCGCTGGCCGCGGTGGTGCGCATCTGCGCGGAGACGCGCACGCCCATCGTGCCTCAGGGCGGCAACACCGGCCTGACCGGCGCCAGCCAGCCGCACGCCGACGGGACGGAGATCGTCCTCTCCACCAACCGGCTGAACCGCATCCGCGAGATCGACATCGACAACGACACGATGACGGTGGAGGCCGGCTGCATCCTCGCCAACATCCAGAACGCGGCGCGCGACATTGGCCGGCTGTTCCCGATGAGCCTCGCCGCCGAGGGCTCCTGCCAGATCGGCGGCAACATCGCCACCAACGCCGGCGGCGTGCAGGTCGTGCGCTACGGCAACATGCGCAACCTCGTCGCCGGGCTGGAGGTGGTGCTGCCCGACGGGCGGATCTGGGACGGGCTGCGCGGGCTGCGCAAGGACAACGCCGGCTACGACATGAAGCAGATCTTCATCGGGTCGGAGGGCACGCTGGGCATCGTCACCGCCGCGGTGCTGAAGCTGTCGCCGCTGCCGCGCGCCACCGCCACGGCGCTGGTCGCGGTGTCGGCCCCCAGCGACGCCGTCGATCTGCTGACCCGCGCCAAGGGTGTCGCCGGCGACCGCATCATCACCTTCGAGCTGATCCAGCGCGACTGCATCGACGTCGCCCGCCGCCACGTGCCGGACGTGCCCGACCCGCTGCGCGACCGCTATCCCTGGTACGTGCTGGTCGAGCTGGCTGACCAGGACGGCGGCAACCGCCTGATGGAGATGCTGGAAGGCATCCTGGAGGCGGGCATGGAGGCCGGTGAGGTGCTGGACGGCGTCGTCGCCGCCTCCAAGGCCCAGGCCGATTCGCTGTGGCGCATCCGCGAGGGCATCCCCGAGGGCCAGAAGCGCGAGGGCGTGTCCTTCAAGCACGACGTGTCGGTGCCGATCTCCCGCGTGGCGCGCTTCCTCGACCGCGCCAACGCGGCGCTGGAGCGGGAATGCCCGGGCATCCGCCCCTTCGCCTTCGGCCATCTCGGCGACGGCAACATCCACTTCAACCCGATCCAGGCGGAGGGCGGCGACCCGGCCGAATGGAAGGCGAAGCTGGCGGCGGTCAACGCCATCGTCCACGACATCGTCGTCGAGCTGGGCGGTTCCATCTCCGCCGAGCACGGCATCGGGCGGCTGCGCATCGACGAGATGCCGCGCTACAAGTCCCCGGTCGAGCTGGACATGATGGCGACGCTGAAGCGCGCCTTCGATCCGCACAACATCATGAATCCCGGCAAGATCCTGCATCATGAATCCCGGCAAGATCCTGCGCGCCTGAGCGCGGTTCCGCCAGTCAAGGATTGATCCCTATGAAGGTCCTCGTCCCGGTCAAGAGGGTGGTCGATTACAACGTCAAGATCCGCGTCAAGGCGGACGGTTCCGGCGTTGAGACCGCCAACGTGAAGATGAGCATGAACCCCTTCGACGAGATCGCCGTCGAAGAGGCCGTCCGCCTCAAGGAAGCCGGCAAGGCGACCGAGGTCATCGTGGTCACCGTCGGCCCGACCGCCGCGCAGGAGACGCTGCGCACCGGCCTCGCCATGGGCGCCGACCGCGGCATCCTGGTCCAGACCGACGCCGAGACGCAGCCGCTGGCCGTCGCCAAGGTGCTCAAGGCCCTGGTCGAGAAGGAAGGCCCGACGCTGGTCATCCTCGGCAAGCAGGCGATCGACGACGACTGCAACCAGACCGGCCAGATGCTCGCCGCCTTGCTGGGCTGGCCGCAGGGCACCTTCGCCTCCAAGGTCGCGCCGGGCGAGGGCTCGGTCACCGTGACCCGCGAGATCGACGGCGGCCTGGAGACCGTGCAGCTGACGCTGCCCGCGGTGGTCACCGCCGACCTGCGCCTCAACGAGCCGCGCTACGCCTCGCTGCCCAACATCATGAAGGCCAAGAAGAAGCCCATCGAGACGCTGGCCCCCGACGCGCTGGGCGTCGACGTGGCGCCGCGCCTGACCACGCTCAAGGTCGCCGAGCCGGCCAAGCGCAAGGCCGGCGTCAAGGTCGCCGACGTCGCCGCCCTGGTCGACAAGCTGAAGAACGAAGCCCGCGCGATCTGAGGGGCCAGTGCGCCTTGAAGGGAAAGTGATCTGACATGTCCATTCTCGTCATTGCCGAACATGACAACGCCGCGCTGAAGGCCGCCACGCTCAACGCGGTCAGCGCCGCCGCCAAGATCGGTGGGGAAGTCCATATTCTGGTTGCCGGCCAGGGCGCCCAGGCCGTCGCCGAAGCCGCCGCCAAGGTGGCCGGCGTGTCCAAGGTGCTGCTGGCCGACGACGCGGCCTACGCCCACCCGCTGCCGGAGAACGTCGCGCCGCTGGTCGTCAATCTCGCCAAGGGCTACGGCCATGTGCTGGCCGCCGCCTCGTCGGAGGGCAAGAACCTGCTGCCGCGCGTCGCCGCGCTGCTCGACGTCGCGGCGATCTCCGACATCACCGGCGTGGTCTCCGCCGACACGTTCGAGCGGCCGATTTACGCCGGCAACGCCATCGCCACGGTGAAGTCCGCCGACCCGATCAAGGTCGTCACGGTGCGCACCACCGCCTTCGAGGCGGCCGCCGCCACGGGCGGCTCGGCGACGGTGGAGAGCATCGCCGGGACGGGCGACGCCGGTTCGGCCAAGTTCGTCGGCCAGGAGCTGACGAAGTCGGAGCGTCCGGAGCTGACCCAGGCCAAGATCGTCGTGTCGGGCGGCCGCGGCATGCAGTCGGGCGACAACTTCAAGCTTCTGGAGGCGCTGGCCGACAAGCTGGGCGCCGCGGTCGGCGCCAGCCGGGCGGCGGTGGACGCCGGCTTCGTGCCGAACGACTACCAGGTCGGCCAGACCGGCAAGATCGTGGCGCCCGAGCTGTACATCGCCGTCGGCATTTCCGGTGCCATCCAGCACCTCGCCGGCATGAAGGACAGCAAGGTCATCGTCGCGATCAACAAGGACGAGGAGGCGCCGATCTTCCAGGTCGCCGACTACGGCCTCGTCGCTGACCTCTTCAAGGCGGTGCCGGAGCTGGAGCAGGCGCTGTGACGCCATAGGCCTCGCCGGCTCCCCGGCCGTCAGGCGCGACGGTCGGGGGCGTCCGGGAAACCGGCGCGACTCCGCGCATCCACCGCGGCCACCGCCTCGGCGTGGCAGGAGGGCGGGTGCCAGGCGAGGCCGCGCCCGACGATCCCATCCTCCCCCGCCGCGTGCAGGGCGGCCAGACAGACCGGGGGCACCGGGCCGCCCAGCAGCACGGCGCGGGCGTCCAGCCCGACGCGCCGTCCGTGGGCAGGATGGTCGGCGCAGAGCAGCCGGTGCGCCGCCGCGATGGCCGTCTCGGCCGCCGCCCCCAACTCCGCCCGCAGCAGCGGGGCGGCGTCGAGGGCCAACGCGCCGAAGCCCAGCGCGTCGATGACGGCGCTGTCCCCGATCGCCGGCAGGCGCGGGCGGGGAATTCCGCCGGGAGGGCCGATGTCCGGCCCCTGCGGGGCGGCCACCGGCGCGCTCGCCCAGCCCTCGCCCATCATGCCCGATAGGCGCAGCCCGAAGCGCACCCCGTTGCCGCCCGCCGCCGTCACCAGCGCCGCCCCCGGCACGCCGTCGCCGGCCAGCATCACCGCCTTGCAAGCGGCCATCCACGGGTTGAGAAAGAACTGCCCGGCCTCCTTCAGGAAGGCGCAGACCGCGCCGGTCCCGCCCAAACGCGCCACCAGCGTTTCGGTCAGCAGCGCCGAGGCCACCCCGACGCGCCCGTGCAGCTCGTCCCCCTGCTCCATCGCCTCACGGGCGATGCCGGTCAGCGCCACCGGCCCGATCCCGGCCAGCGCCGGGCCGACCGCGCCGTGCAGCAGGCGCAGCCGCTCCACCACCGCCCCGCTGACGATGCCGAAGCGCAGGGCGGGGCCGCCGCCCTCGTTGAGCGGGCTGTAGGCGCGGGCGCCCGAGCCGCCGGCATCCTCCACCACATGCAGCCACATCGACCGCGACACGACGGCGGCGAGCGGGGTGACCACGCCGAAATCCTGCGCCGGACGCAGGGTTACGGCGCCGCTGCGCACCAGGGCGCGGGCCTCCTCGACGCCGTCGGCCATGCCTTCGAACAGCAGCGCGGCGGCGGCGGCGTTGAGGATCGGTGGGCAGATCTCCGCCGGATCGGCGAAGGGCGGTCCGGCGTGCAGCAGCGTGTGGCGGTCCAGCCCGATCCGCTCCCCGGCGGTTCCGGTCTCCGTCCACACCGGATCGGCGGCCAGCATCCGCTCCACAGCCCGCGCGGTGGCATCGTTCATCGCGTGTGTCCTTTGCGTACAATCCCTCTCCCGTCCCGGGAGAGGGTGCCCGCGGGAGCGGGCGGGTGAGGGTCGTGCGAGGATCAAGGCACCGGTCCTTGGCGGCACCTCACCCTCCCACGCTGACGCGTGGGTCCCTCCCTCTCCCGGGGCGGGAGAGGGGATGGTTCACCTCATGGCAGATGCAGCGGGGCGCGGCCGTAGCCGTTGCTGGCGTCCACCAGATGCAGCAGGTAGCGCAGGAAGACCGCGCGGTCCTCCTTCGGCAGGGGCGCGATGGTGCGGTCGTGGGCGCGCTGGGCCTTCTTGTCCATGCGGCGCAGCAGCTTCCGGCCCTCCGCGGTGATGGCGGCCAGCTTCATGCGCTTGTCGACCGGGCTGGCCCGGCGCTGGATCAGCCCGCGCTCGGCCAGCCGGGCCAACACGCCCGCCGTGGTCGTGCGGTCGATGCCGATCTGGGCGCCCAGCGTCACCTGATCCAGGTCCGGGCGGTCCATCAGGGCGGTCAGCACGCTGTACTGGACGGGGGTGATGTTGAACTCCGCGCACTCCTCCATGAACATGGCGACGTGGATCTGGTGCAGGCGGCGGATGAGGAATCCGGGACGCTCCGCCAGGACGCGGTACGCCTCTTCGATCAGGGGGTCGTCTAAGGTCATCGCGGGCGATCCGTCGGAGCGGGTTTGGGAGAGCGGCGAACAAAGAGAGGATGGCGGCGGGCCGGAGAATCGGCAACCGGGCCGGAAGGCCGTGACGTCTAGCCCATCAGCGACACATGCGCCGCGACGATCCGCCAGCCCTCCGGCATGCGGACCCAGGTGTGGCTCTGCCGCCCCACGCGCTCGGTGGAGGGCCGCGTGAATTCGGTGTTGGCGGTCGCCATGTCGCGGCCATAGGTGGTGACGACGGTGTTGCGCAGGCTCCGGTCCAGCCCCGCCGCAGGGCGGCCCTGGCGGAAGGCGGCGATGGCGTCGTAGCCGTACAAATTCTCGCCCACGCCGTAGCGCAGGGTCGCCGGGTGGTTCCAGAACAGCTCGTCCAGAACCGCCACGTCGTTGCCGGTCAGCGCGCGCTCGTAGCGCTCGAAGGCGGCGGTGACCTCGGCCACCACCTCGGGGATGTTGATTTCAAGCGTCATGCGAAGAGGTCCTCGGCGATGGCGAGAAGCGCGGAGTCGCTGCCGCGCGGGCCGATGAGCGACAGGCCGAGCGGGCAGCCCTGGAGCCGCGCCGCGGGAATGGAAACTTGCGGCAGGCCGGCCAGACCGGCGGGGCAGAGGATCGCCAGCGCCCGACCGCGCTCCGCGTCCACCGCCGCCCCCGACGAGCCGCGCAGCGGCGCGATGCCCGGCGCGCTGGGCAGGACGATCAGCCCGTCCGCCCCCAACAGCTCGTCCATCCGCCGGCGGATGCCCTCCCGCGTCTGCACCGCCGCGCGGGCCAGCGCGGGGTCGAGCGTGGCCGCCGCGGCGAAGCGGTCGCGCACGCCCGGCCCGAAGGACGGCTTCACCGCTTCGATCCAGGCGCCGTGCGCCGCCCAGGCCTCGGCGGCCTGAATCGTCTGGAAGACGGGGCGCCATCGGTCCAGCCCCTCTGGGGCCAGCGTCACGCCGTCCGCCGACCCGAACCGCTCGCGCAGCCGCTCCACGGCCGGGGCGAGGGCGGCGCGCACCGCCTCCCCCGCCACGGCGAAGGCGTCCTCGGCGACCAGCAGGCGGCGGAAGGCCAGATCGGGCCCCAGGGTGGACGACGGCGGCAGCAGCACCGCCCCGACGCGGCGGAGCAGCGCCGCCTCCCACGCGAACCAGCCCACCGTGTCGAAGCTCGGCGCCAGGGGAACGGAGCCGTCCAGCGGAACCGCCCCGTGGGTGGGCCGGATGCCGTAGAGGCCGCAATAGCTCGCCGGCAGGCGGACCGATCCGCCGGTGTCGGTCCCGATGGCGAAGTCCACCGCCCCGCCCGCCACCGCAGCGGCCGACCCGCTGGAGGAGCCGCCGGGGATGCGGCCGGGCGCCTTCGGATTCTCCGGCGTGCCGTAATGGGCGTTCTCGCCGGCCAGGCTCCAGGCCAGCTCGTCGGTCAGAGTCTTGCCGGCGACGCGCGCCCCGGCATCGAGCAACCGCTGCACGGCGGGCGCGGTCTCCCGCGGGATCTCGTGGGTGCGCAGCCAGTCCGGGTTGCCGGCGCCGGTGGGCAGGCCGGCAATGTGGAACAGGTCCTTCACCGCGAAGCGCAGCCCGGCCAGCGGGCCGTCCGCGGCTCCGGCGACCTCGGTCCGGCCGTAGGGGACGAAGGCGTTCAGGGGGTCGTTCGGCATGATGCGGTGGTCAATCTCACGTTCGCAAACGGCACTGCAATCCCCTCTCCCGCCCCGGGAGAGGGATTATCGGGAACGACTGTGGTTGTCTTGCAGAGAGCGACCGCCGAAGAGGCCACGCAGCCAATCCTTCAACATCACCCACAGCAGATTGCCAGCGTTCAGTTCCTTGGCAGGTTCGGGGGCGGCCTCGGGGACGGGTTCGGGAACCGGGGCGGCCACCGCGTCCGAGGACGCAGCCTCCACCTGTTCCACCGCCGGCGCGGTCGCGGCGAGCTTGGCTTCCAGGTTGCGGGCGAACTCGGCGGTCAGGCGGTTGGCGATCTCCTGCACGATGGCGCCCCGGCTGAACTGGGCCAGCACGCCGGTCAGCGTGAAATCGACGGTCAGGTCGATGCGCGTGCCCGGCCCTTCCTCCAGCACCGCGAAGGTCACGTCGGCCTTGGCGCGGGAGTTGTTCTTGGGGTCCGTGCCCTGGCCGTGGATGACGCCGGTGTGGGTCGCCTCGTCCATCGTCAGCGTGCCCTCGCCGGCGAAGGCGGCGGCGATCGGGCCGAGCTTCACGCGCATCTGCCCGAAGATCCGGTCGCCCTCGCGCGGCTTGGTCAGCGAGGCGCCGGGCATGCAGGCGATCACCTGCTCCACATCGCCGAGCAGCGGCCAGACGCGGGCGCGCGGGAAGTTGACGGCAAGGGTCTGGGTCATGGTCGGCATGGGCTTACCCCGCGTTCGTGTTGCGCGCGTCGATGACGCGGCGGATGGCGTTGACGATCCCGACATAGCCGGTGCAGCGGCACAGGTTGCCGCTCATCGCCGTGCGGATCGCCGGGTTGTCGGCGTCCGGGCGGCGCAGCACCACGTCGCGCGCCGCCACCAGCATCCCCGGCGTGCAGAAGCCGCACTGGAGCCCGTGCTCGGCGGAGAAGGCCTCGCGCAGCTCCGCGGCGACAGGGTCGTCGTCCAGCCCCTCGACCGTGGTGACGGACCGCCCGTCGCAAGCCACCGCGAAGGTGATGCAGGAGCGCGCCGGCTCCCCGTCGATCAGGATGGTGCAGGCACCGCACACGCCGTGCTCGCAGCCCAGATGGGTGCCGGTCAGCAGCTCCCGCTCGCGCAGGAAGTCGCCGAGATGCTGGCGCGGCGGCACGCTGGCCTCGACGCGCGTGCCGTTGACGGTCAGGGAAATGGTTTTGGCGTGGGCGCTCATGACATCACCTGCGCGATGGCGCGCTTCAGCGCGACGGTGTGGGTCCGAAGGGCGATGGGGTCGTCCGCGGCGGGGCTGCCGGCGAGATGAGCGGCCATGGCCGCCTCGGTGCAGCCGTCCGCGAACAGGGCGGGGCCGTCGATCACCACCGGCTTGCCGGAGGTCGCCCCGGCGACGCAGCGCTGGACGCCGCGGGCCGGGTCGATCAGCACCGCGCCGGTGGCGTGGGAGAACTCGCCGGTCTTGCGGCAAACCTTGTAATAGCCCCAGCGCGCCCGGTCGGACAGGGCGGGCACATGGATTTCCGCAACGATCTCGCCCGGCTGCAGGGCCGTCTCGAAGACGCCGAGGATGAAATCGGTCATCGGCACGCTGCGCCGTCCGTCCCGACCGGCCAGCACCACGTCGGCGCCGAGCGCGGTCAACACGTTCACCCAGTCCGCCGCCGGGTCGGCGTGGGCGAGGCTGCCGCCGATGGTGCCGCGGTTGCGCACCGCGCGGTAGGCGATCACCGCCGCCACGCTGGGAAGCACGCCGCGCGTCACGTCCGGGTAGTCGCCGTCCTCCAGCCGCGCGTGGGTGACGCAGGCCCCGATGACCAGCCGGTCGCCCTCCCGGCGGATCGCCTGAAGCTCGGCGATGCGGGTGATGTCCACCAGCAGCTCCGGCTGCGCCAGCCGCAGGTTCAGCATGGGGCCGAGCGACTGGGAGCCCGCGACGGGCCGCACCATCACATCCTCGCGCGACAGAAGCTCCAGCGCCGCGTCCAGCGTCGCCGGCTGCGCGTAGTCGAAATCGACCGCCTTCATGCCGCACCCCGCTCGCCCGCAATGGCGGAGAGAATCACTTCGGGCGTCATCGGCGCGTTCGTCACGGTGACGCCCAGAGGCTTCAGCGCGTCGTTGATGGCGTTGCAGATCGCGGCCGGCGGGGCGATGGCGCCACCCTCGCCGATGCCCTTCACGCCGAACTCGGTGTAGGGCGAGGGCGTCAGCATGTGGATGATCCTCACGTGCGGGACCTCGGTGAATCCGGGGATCAGGTAATCCGCGAAGGTGGAGGCGAGCGGCTGGCCCTCCGCGTCGTAGGGCATCCGCTCGTAGAGCGCGGTGCCGACGCCCTGGGCGACGCCGCCGTAGATCTGGCCGTCGACGACCATCGGGTTGACCATGGTTCCGGCGTCCTCGACCACAACGTAATCGAGGATTTCGACCTGCCCGATCTCCGGGTCCACGGCCAACGCCACGGCGTGGGTGGCGTAGGAGAAGGTGCCGTGGTCGCTGCCCGGCTTGTAGCCGGCGGTGACCTCCAGCCCGCCGCGGTCCACGTCGGCGGGAAGGAGCTGAGGCGCGCGGTACCAGGTGTGGGCGATCTCACGGATGGTCACCGCGGCGGCCCCGGCCTTCACCGACCCGCCCTCCAGAACCACCCCGTCCGGACCGGCCTGCATCAGATGCGCGCCGATCTTGCGCAGCCGCTCGGCGAGCGTGCGGCAGGCAGTAGCGACGGCGCCGCCGGCCATGACCATGCTGCGCGATCCCCAGGTGCCCGTCGAATAGGGCGTCAGGCCGGTGTCGCCGTGCACCAGCTTGATCTTCTCCAGCGGGATGCCCAGCACCTCGTGCGCGACCTGGGCGAAGGTGGTCTCCATGCTCTGGCCGTGCGACTGCACGCCGACGCGCAGTTCCAGCCCGCCGTCCGGGGTGATGCGGGCCTGCGCCTGCTCGTGCCCCGGCACCATGGGGATGCCCCAGCCGTGATAGACGGCGGTGCCGTGGGCCGACTGCTCGCAATAGGTGGCGAAGCCGACGCCGATCAGCCGGCCGTCCAGCTCTCCGTTTTTCTGGCGGGCGCGCCAGCCCTCCAGCTCGATGGCGGCGACGGCGCGGCGGACGGATTCGGGATAGTCGCCGCTGTCGAAATGCTTCTTCGTCACGTTGTCGAAGGGCATCTTCTCCGGCGGGACGAGGTTTTCCAGCCGGACCTGCCACGGCTCCCGCCCAACGGCGTCGGCCACGGCGTCGATCATCTGCTCCATGGCGAAGCACACGCCGGTGCGCGCCACGCCGCGGTAGGGAACGATCGGCGGCTTGTTGGTGCAGACGGAGAAGGTGCGGCAGCGGTAATGCGCGAAGTCGTAGGGGCCGGGCAGGATGCTGCCGACCTGTGCGGCCTCCAGGCAGGCGGAGAAGGGATAGACGGAGTAGGCGCCGGCATCGACCCAGGCGTCGGCCTCAATCCCCAGCAGCCGCCCGCGCGAGTCGGCGTAGGCGGTGATCTCGTAATGGTGCTCACGGGCGTTGGCGGCGGCGACCAGATGCTCCCGCCGGTCCTCGGTCCAGCGGACGGGGCGGTCGAGCCGCATGGCGATCCAGGCGGCCACGATCTCCTCCGGCTGGAGCAGGCCCTTCCAGCCAAAGCCGCCGCCGACATCCGGCGCCACCACGCGGATCAGCCCCTGGTCGAGGTCCAGGCATTCCGACAGGCCGGCGCGCACGATGTGCGGCATCTGGGTCGAGGTGGTCAGGACGAGCTGCTCGACGTGGCGGTCCCAGTGGGCGACCGCGCCCTTGCCCTCCAGCGGCACCATGCACTGGCGCGCCGTGCGGATGGTGCGCGACACCTTCACCGGGGCGGTGGCCGCGATCTCCGCGATGTTCCCGCCGACGTTCGTCTCCAGGAAGACGTTGTCCGGCCAGTGGTCGTGCACCTTGGGCGCGCCCGGCGTCACCGCCTCCAGCATGTCGGAATTCACCGGCAGCTCGGCGTAATCGACGAAGACGGAGGCCGCGATGTCCTCCGCCTCGGCGCGGGTGGCGGCGACGCAGACGGCCACCGGCTCACCCACGAAGCGCACCTTGCCGTCGGCCAGCGCCGGCTGCTCCGACACCTTGAAGCCGGGCAGGCCCGACACGGCGCGGATCGGCTTGACGCCGCCCGCCGCCAGATCCGCCCAGGTGAAGACGGCGCCGCGGTGCTCCTCCGGGATCTCGATGCCGGTGATGGTGGCGTGGGCGACCGGGCTGCGCACGAAGGCCAGCTCCTTCATGCCGACCAGGGCGATGTCGCCGACGAAGCGGCCCCGCCCGCGCAGCAGCCGGTCGTCCTCCTTGCGGCGGACCCGCGCGCCGACACCGGAACCGGCGGTGCTAACCTCTCCCATTCCCTGACCCTCTCGTTCTTCTTCTCAGCCGCCCAGATAGGCGCGCTGGATGTGGTCGTTGGCGAGCATGGCCTGCCCGGTTCCCTGCTCCATCACCTGCCCGCTTTCCAACAGGTAGGCGCGGTCGCACATGTCGAGCGCGGCGTAGGCGTTCTGCTCGACCATCAGCACGGTGGTCCCTTCCCGGCGGATGTCCGACACGATCTCGAAGGTGCGTTCCACGAGGTTGGGGGCGAGGCCGAGCGACGGCTCGTCGAAGAGCACGATCTTCGGGCGCGACATCAGCGCCCGCGCGATGGCCAGCATTTGCTGCTCGCCGCCCGACATGGTGCCGGCGGGCTGGTTCAGCCGCTCCTTCAGGCGGGGGAAGCGGTGGAACAGCCGCTCCATGTCCTGCACCACCGCCTGATGGTCTCGGCGCAGATAGGCGCCCATTTCCAGGTTCTCGCGCACGGTCAGGTGGGGGAAGACGCGCCGCCCCTCCGGACAGTGGGCCACGCCCAGCGCCAGCACAGTGCGGGGTGCTGCATTGCCGATCTCCCGCCCCTCGAAGGTGATGCGGCCGGACGCCAGCGGCAGCAGGCCGCTGATGGCGCGCAGCGTGGTGGTCTTGCCGGCGCCGTTGGCGCCGATCAGGGTGACCAGCTCCCCCTCCTCCACCGTCAGCGAGACGTTGCGGAGCGCCGGGATCTGGCCGTAGCAGACGGTGATCCCCTCAACCTTTAGCATGCTTCACCCCCTGGCCCAGATAGGCCTGGATCACGTCCGGATTGGCGCGGATGACCTCCGGCGGGCCTTCGGCGATGATGCGCCCGTGGTTCAGCACCACCACGCGGTCGGAGATGGTCATCACCATGCGCATGTCGTGCTCGACCAGCAGGATGGTCACGCCGCGGTCGCGGATGCGCTGGACGACGCCCATGAAGGCCTCCGTCTCCGACGGGTTCAGCCCGGCGGCGGGCTCGTCCAGCAGCAGCAGCTTCGGGTCGGCGGCCAGCGCGATGGCGATGCCGAGCAGCCGCTGCTCGCCGTAGGCGAGGTTGCCGGCCAGCTCGTCGGCGCGGTGCGACAGCCCGACGAAGGCCAGGATCTCCGCCACCGCCGCCCGCATCCGCTCCGTCTCCGCCCGCACCGAGGCGAGACGCAGCAGCGCCCCCCAGGTCTCCGCCCGGCCCTGCCGGTGCATCCCGGTCAGCACATTGTCGAAGACGGTGCAGCCGGCGAAGATGCTGGTGCGCTGGAAGGTGCGCACGACGCCCAGGCCCGCGATGCGGTTGGAGGACAGGCGCGTCAGGTCGGTGCCGCGGAACAGCACCTTGCCGCCGGTCGGCTTCAGGAAGCCGGTGATGACGTTGAAGGCGGTCGTCTTGCCCGCCCCGTTGGGGCCGATCAGGCTGACGATCTCCCCCTCCGGCACGGCGAAGCTCATCGAGGCGATGGCGATCAGGCCGCTGAAGTGCACGGCGACCTCGCGCACTTCCAGGATCGGCGCGTCGGCGGTGTCGAGGGCGAGGCTCATGCCGAGGTCTCCTTGCGCAGGCCCAGCGCCGTTGCGGCGACGCGCTTGCGGCGGCCGGCGAACCAGTTCTTCACCGCCGGAACGATGCCCTGCGGCAGGAAGAAGACGACCACGATCATGGCGACGCCGTAGATGATCCACTGCACCTCGGGCCGCGCCACCTCGCGCAGCACCTCGGGCAGGATGCCGAAGGCGAGGCCGCCGACGATCGGCCCGGCGAGCGTGCCCTTGCCGCCCGTCACCACCATGATGACCATGGTCACCGTGTAGATGAACATGAAGACGTCCGGATCGACGATGCGGATGTAGTGGGTGTAGAGCCCGCCCGCGGCCCCGGCCATGCCCGCCGCGATCACCGTGGCGACGACGAGATAGCGCGTCACGTCGATGCCGACCGAGCGCGCCAGCGACTCGTTCTCGCGCAGCGCCACCAGCGCCCGGCCCACCCGCGACTGCACCAGCCGCTGGATCACCAGGAAGCAGACCACCGCGACCGCCAGCACCAGAAGGTAGTTGTATTCCTTCTTGTAGAGCGGGATCACCCCGTCCCACGGCAGCCAGACCGACAGCGGCGGGATGTTGTTCAGCGCCATCGGCCCCTCGGTCAGGTCCACCCAGTTCAGCGCGACCATGCGCATGACCTGGGCGAAGCTGATGGTGACGATGACGAAGTAGGCCCCGCGCACCCGGAAGGCGAGCTTGCCGATCAGGAAGCCGAACAGCGCCGCCACCAGGATGCCGCCGAGGAAGGCGACCCACACCGGCTGCGGCCCCAGCACGAAGGGTTCCGCCCCGCCGAGATCCAGGTCGAAGCCCAGCGACAGCAGCGCGCTGGTGTAGGCGCCGATGCCGAAGAAGGCGATGTGGCCGAGGCTGAGCTGCCCGGTGTAGCCGAGCAGCAGGTTCAGGCTCATCGCCCCGATGATGAAGATGCCGGTCGAGGTCAGGACGTAGAGGATGTACTGGTCGCCCAGCCACAGCGGCCCGACCGCCATGAACAGGACGAACAGCCAGGGGAGGAGACGCGTCGTCATCCGATCCGCTCCTTCATGGCGAAGAGACCCTGGGGCCGCACGATCAGCACGGCGATGATCAGCAGGAAGCCCATGGCGTCGCGGTAGCCCGACGACAGGTAGCCGGCACCGAATTCCTCGGCGAGCGCCAGGACAAAGCCGCCGATGGTGGCGCCGGGGATGTTGCCCAGCCCGCCCAGGATGACGATGGCGAAGGCCTTCAGCGCCACCAGATCGCCCATGGTCGGCGTGACCACGAAGATCGGGCCGAGCAGCGCCCCCGCCGTGGCGGCAAGGCCGGAGCCGAGCGCGAAGGTCAGCGTGTACATCAGCCCGCGGTTGACGCCCATCAGCGCTGCCGTGTCCGGGTCCTGGAAGGTGGCGCGCATGGCCACGCCGAGCTTGGTCCGGTTGATGAGCAGGTAGAAGCCGCCCAGCAGCAGCAGCGCCACACCCAGGACGAACAGCCGGTTCATGCCCACCGACACCGACCCGATCACCACCGGCTCGGTCGGGAAGGGGCTGGGCACGGACTTCGCGACACCTCCCCAGACCAGCTGCTCGCCGGCCTGCATAGCGATGCCGGCGCCGATCATCACCAGCATGGTGGTGTCGATGTCCGCGCCCTTCAGCGGGCGCAGCAGCGTGAATTCGATCAGCGCGCCCAGCGCCATGCCCAGCAATGCTGCCATCGCCAGGGACATGAAGAAGTTCAGCCCCATCATCCCGGCCAGCATGTAGGCCATGTAGGCGCCGAAGGTGTAAAGCTCGCCATGGGTGAAGTTGACCACGCGCATGATGCCGAAGATCAGCGTCAGGCCGATTCCCAGCAGCGCGTAGGTCCCCCCCAGGACCACGGCGTTCAAAAGGTGCTGCAGATGCGCTTCCACCGCGTGTCTCCATCCTTCTGTTCTTCCCTCTCCCCTCCGGGGAGAGGGTCAGGGTGAGGGGGCAGCGTGGGCTGCAAGCCCGCGCCAGGGGATTGCCAAGGGGCAGCATGCCCCTTGGTGGTGCGCCCAGAGGCGCACCGGCCCCCTCACCCTCCCCGCGCCTGCGGCGCGGGTCCCCTCCCTCTCCCCAGAGGGGAGAGGGCGTTTTTGGCAGGGATGCTTACGGCATCGTCACCTTGCCGTCCTTCACCTGGACAACGTAGACGTTGGCCTCGTTCTGGCCGCTCTCCTTGCCCTCCGGGCCGTCCTTCTTGAAGGCGATGTCGCCGTTCACGCCGTCCAGCTTGACGGTCCACAGCGCGTCGCGGATGGCCTGCGGCTCAGCCTTGCCGGCCGTCTTGATGGCTTCCACGATGGTCATGATGCCGTCAAAGCCGCGGTAGCCCTCGGTCAGGCCGGCGAAGTCGTAGCCCTTCTTGTTCCAGCCATCGACGAAGGTCTTGGCGACCGTCGGGTGGACGGCCTTCTCCGGGAACCAGGGGGCGAAGAACAGCGTGAAGTAGCCGCCGTCCGCCGCCGCACCCGCCTGCGCGATGAGCTGGTCGGGGGAGGAGGAGCCGCCGTTGGTGATGATCCGGTGCGGCAGGCGCAGCTCCGCCGCCTGCTTCAGGATCAGGGTGATCTGCTCGACGCCGGTGGTGACGAACAGCGTGTCGCCGCCCGACTGCTTGATGCTGGAGAGCTGGGCCGACAGGTCGGTGGCCTCCGGCGCCATCGTTTCGGTGACGCCGATCTTGACGCCCTTGGCCTGGAGCATCTTGCGGAACTCGTCCGCCGAGCCGCGGCCGAAGTCGTTGTTCACCGCCAGGAAATCGGCCTTCTGGATGGCCGGCTGGAAATGGTCCAGCTTCTCCGCGAAGGACTTGGCCTCCATGGCGGAGGTCGGGGCGATGCGGAAGACCCACGGGTTGCCCGAGGTGGTGATCTTGGTCGAGGAGGAGGTCTCCACCACCATCGGCACGCCGTACTCCACCAGCTTCGGCATCACCGCCAGGGTGAAGGTGGAGCTCCAGGCGCCCATCAGCACCGGGACCTTGTCGCGCACGATCAGCTTCTCGGCGGAGGCGACGGCCTCCTTCGGGTTGCTCTTGTTGTCCTCGATGATCAGCTGGATCTTCTTGCCGAGAACGCCGCCGTTGGCGTTGACGACCTCCTCCGCAACCCGCGCGCCGTTGGCGACGTAGTTGCCCGACGCGGCGACCGCGCCGGTCAGCGGCTGGGTGACGCCGATCTTGATCGTCTCCTGCGCAAAGGCCACGCCCGGCGCCAGCAGCGCGGCGCTCAGCAGCAACGCCGTGGTCTTCATCGTCCGCATGTCGTCTAGCCCCCTCTTTTTGATTTGAACCGTCAGTTGGCAGCGGTCACTTGATGGTGGTCACCCGGTGGCACTCACCAGGCGGCGACCGCGCCGTCGCTGCGGGGATCGGTCGCCCCCTCCAGCGTTCCGTCGGCATGGCGGACGATGGCGCCCGCATGCCCCATGGTGCTCGTGTACGGATCGAGCAGTTCGACCGCGTGCCCGGCGTCGCGCAGGGCGGCGACCAGGGCGGGGTCGAAGCGGCTTTCCAGCTTCAGCGTCACGCTGTCCTCGCCCCAGGTGCGGCCGAGCAGCCAGCGCGGCGCCGTGACGGCGGCTTGCAGGCCCTGCCCGAACATCGCGTAGCGGGAGAAGACGGCGGCCTGCGTCTGCGGCTGCCCCTCCCCGCCCATGGTGCCGTAGACCATGCTGCGCCCGTCGTCGAAGCGGGCCATCGCCGGGTTCAGCGTGTGGAAGGGCTTGCGGCCCGGCGCCAGCGCGTTCCAGCCATCCTCGGCCAGACGGAAGGAGGCGCCGCGGTTCTGCCAAGTGATCCCGGTCTCCGGCAGGACGAGGCCGGAACCGAATTCGAAATAGACGCTCTGGATCATGCTGACGGCGCGGCCCTGCCCGTCGATCACGCCCAGCCACACCGTGTCGCCGGGCTTGGCGACGTGCGGCCAGGGCAGCGCGCGGGCGCGGTCAATGTTCGCCGCCAGCCCGTCCAGCACGGCGGCGTCGAGGAAGCTCTGCGCTTCCCGCCCCATGTAGGCCGGATCGCCGACCTCGCGGTCGCGCACCAGAAAGGCCTGCTTGGTCGCCTCGATCAGACCGTGGATGTGGTCGAAGCTTTCGCCCTCCGTCACCCCCAGCCGGTCGAACAAAGCGAGGATCATCAGCGAGGCCAGACCCTGCGTCGGCGGCGGGTGGTTGAACAGCCGCGCCCCGCGCACGTCGACCGACAGGGCCGGGCGGCGGTGCGCCGCGTGACCCGCGAGATCCGCCGCGTCCACCGGCGAGCCGGCGCGCTGCAAATCCGCCGCGATGACGGCGGCGAGCGGCCCGCGGTAGAAGCTGTCCAGCCCCTCCGTCGCCAGCCGGCGCAGCGTGGCGGCCAGTGCCGGCTGCTTCAGCGTGGAACCTTCCAGCGGCACCGCACCGCCCGGCAGGAAGGTGCCGGCGAAGCCGGGCACGTCCTTCAGCTCGTGCAGCTTCTGGCGGGTCAGCCCTTCCTGGCTGGCGGTGACCGGGATGCCCTGCTCGGCGTGGGTGATGGCCTCGTCCAGGATGCGGGCGAGCGGCAGCGGCTCGGCCCAACCGGCGCTGACGGCCAGCGCCTCGCGCCAGCCGTCGATGGTGCCGGCGACCGTGTTCGCCGCCAGCGGCCCGCGCCAGGGCACGGTGGCGTGGCCGTGGCGCCGGTAGAGGTCGAGCGAGACGGCCTTGCCCGCCCCGCCGCAGGCGTCGATGGCGACGGGGTCGCGTCCCGGCTCGGCGATCAGCCAGAAGCCGTCGCCGCCGATGCCGGTCATGTGCGGGTAGACGACGGCCAGCGCCGCGGCGACCGCGACCGCCGCCTCGACGGCGGTGCCGCCGTCGCGCAGGATCTGGAGGCCGGCTTGGCTGGCGAGATGATGCGGGGAGGTGACCATTCCCCGGCGGCTGCGCGGCGTGTTCAGCATGGAAACCTCAGGGAAGAAGGCCGTAGATCATCCGCGCCGCCGTCAGCCCCAGGAACAGGGCGAAGACGCGGCGCAGCGCGCGGGTGTCGAGGCTGTGGGCGAGCCGCGCGCCGAGCGGCGCCATCGCCATGGAGGCCGGCAGGATCAGCGCCAGCCCCAGCAGGTTGACGTAGCCCAGGCTGAAATCCGGGCGGCCCGGCACGTTCCAGCCGGTCAGCACGAAGCCCACCGTTCCCGGCACGCCGATGATGAAGCCGAGCGCCGCCGCCGTGCCGACCGCGCGGTGGATCGGGTAGCCGAACAGGGTCAGGATGGGGACGCTGAGCGTGCCGCCGCCGATGCCCATCATGGCGGACACCATGCCGATGCCGCCGGCCAGCCCCTGGCGCGGCGCGCCGCTCGGCAGCCCGTCGGCGATGCGCCACTCGGGCTTGCCGAACAGCATGTGCAGCGTGACCAGGACCGCCATCCCGGCGAACACCGCCGTCAGCACCGGGCCGCGCACCACGCCGGCCACCGCCGTTCCCGCCAGCACGCCGAGGAAGATCGCCGGCCCCCAGGCCCGCAGCAGGTCGCCGTCCACGGCGCCGCGCCGCCGATGGGCGCGCAGGGAGGTGAGCGAGGTGGCGATGATGGTGGCGAGCGAGGTGCCGACCGCGACGTGCATGCGCACGGCCTCGTCCACGCCCAGCGCGGTGAACAGGTGATAGAGCACCGGCACGATCACGATGCCGCCGCCCACCCCCATCATGCCGGCCGCCAGCCCGGCGAAACCGCCGGCCAGCAGCAGCCCGCCGCCGAGGATGGGAAGCTGCGGCACCGCCGCGATCCCCAGCCCGGTCACGGGATGCCCCGCCGCATCTGCAGAAACCCTCTCATTTTTATGGATATCCGACTTTTTCCGTTGGTTTCCCCTCCCTTTGCGAACGCCGTGCCAACCGGCAGAACACTGCGCATTTCGGTTCTGCGGGAGGACGGGTGTGGCGCGGCGCAAGGGTTGGAAATCGCCCTAATGTTGGGCAAACGGATTGAGGGGAGGGCACCGCGGCTCTTGGGAAACGCACCCTATCACATTGAAAAACAATCAATAATCGTGAATTTCGGGAACGTTGGCTCTCCGCTTCATTCGTGCGCAACCTCTGCCTGCTGCGCGGGCATTAATCAGTATACTGACGATATGGCGGCACCTGTGGATGGCCCGTGCATGCCCCACCGCGGCGACGGCCACCAGCCCCTGAAACCCTGCAAAACCCCTGGTTTTCGCTTCGGTCTCTGTGTTGGTGCACAAATCGGTGGCAGGGCGCGATGCCGAAGCGCCGCACCACAAATCATCAGCATACTGCGGAAAACGGCGCATCGAAGGGCGGCGGGCGCATGCCGTGGTATGCCGTATTGTGCGTATTTTGACCACCGAATGCCCAACAGGCGGTCATTCGTCAGTATGCTGAAGTTTTGTGCGCCCCGGCGCTTCCACCCCGCCCTGGCATGCCCCTTGCTGAAGAAGCGGCCAGATAAAAATCAGCGCAAGAAGGTGGGTTATGTCAGAGACGCACACGTTCGACCTCGTGCTCCGCGGCGGACGGATTCTCGATCCGGCCAACGGGCTGGATCTGGTCGGCGATCTGGCGGTCGCGAAGGGCCGCATCGCGGCGGTGGCGGAACGGCTGCCCGACGATGCCGCCGACACCATCCTCGATGTGACCGGAAAGCTCGTGACGCCGGGCCTGATCGACACCCACGCGCACGTCTTCGAAAAGGTCACCGGGCGCTTCGGGCTCAACCCGGACATGGTGGGCGTGCGCTCCGGCGTGTCGACGCTGGTCGATCAGGGCGGGCCGAGCCTGATGACCCTGCCGGCCTTCCGCCGCTTCATCGCCGAGCCGGCGCGCTCGCGCACGCTGTGCTTCCTGTCGGCCTATCTGGTGGGCGGGCTGGAGGGCCATTACTACCCGCAGCTCTACCGCCCGGATTGCGTCGATGTGGACGCGACCATCCGCGTCGGGCGCGAGAACCGCGACATCGTGAAGGGCATCAAGGCCCACGCCGAGGTCGGCGGCGCCTCGCGCTGGGGCTTGGACGTCATCAAGCAGGCCAAGCGCATCGCCGACGGCATCGGCGTGCCGCTCTACGTCCATCTCGGCCAGCTCTGGCCGGAGGTCGAGGGCGGCGAGGCCGTCGATCCCGACATGCTGGTGGAGGAGCTGGTCCCGCTGCTGGATTCGCGCGACATCCTGGCCCATCCCTTCACCCGCCACCCCGGCGGCTTCATCTCCACCCGCACCGGCGAGGTGCACCCGGTCATTTACAAGGCGCTGGAGCGCGGCCTGACCGTGGACGTCGGCCACGGCTCGCACTTCAGCTTCGAGATGGCGCGGCGGACGCTGGTGGCGGGCATCCTGCCCTACACGCTGGGCGCCGACCTGCACGGCTACAACGTGAAGGCCCCGACGGCGGGCGCCGGCGGCGACCGCGAGGCCAACCCCTTCTACGGCGTCGCTCCCTTCAGCCTGACCCACGCGATGACCGAGCTTCTGACGCTCGGCATGGCGCTGGGCGACGTGCTGAAGACGGTGACCAGCAACCCCGCCGCCATGCTGGGCATGGCCGACGAGATCGGCGCGCTGACTCCGGGCATGGCCGCCGACGTGGCGGTGCTGGAGGTCAAGGCCGGCCGCTGGCAGCTCAGCGACAACAGCGGCGAGCGGGTGACCGCGCCGGAGATGATCGTCCCGGCCTTCTCGCTGCGCGACGGCGTGGTGCAGGAGGTGGACAGCCCGCTGCTGCCGAAGCCGATTCCGGTGGCGGCGTAAGGCGGCGGACTCGCCCCCACCCTAACCCTCCCCCGCTCTCGCAGGGGGGGACTGCCGCCGCTTCGCAGAAATCTCCCTCCCCTGCGAAGCGGGGGAGGGCCGGGGTGGGGGCAGCGACGGCACCCGAACACCTCATCATCCCACGAGGACTCCGCCCATGTCCGAAGCCGCGCTCGCCTTTTGGATGTTCGAGGTCCCGGCCCGCTGCCGCGACGCCGAGGGGCGGCGGCTGGGCAAGGCCCGCGCCCTGTTGCTATCCCACCCGCGGCGCCAGCAGCGTATGATGCTGGAACTGGCGCACGACACCCCGCTCACCACGGGAAGCCGCGTCGTCACGAGGCGCGCGGCCTTCGTGGTGGAGCGGTGCGAAGGCGAGTCCGGCTTCGGCTTCCGGCGCTACGCCGTGCGCTGCGTCGGGACTCGGCCGGCGCCCTGACAAAAGCAGGCGTGACAAAAGCTGGGCGCGGCTGATCCACATCAAGGCGCCGGGGGGCTTGGAAGCGAATATTAATCGAACGATTAATAACCCGCTTCGGAGACTCCCATGACCATCCCCGCCTCCGCGCCGCATGAGGGCCTGTGCGCGAAACTCCTGCGCGGCTGGCGCGGCGCGCGGTCCCTGGACGCGCTCCAGGCGCTGGCGCCGCACGACCGCGACCGCGTGCTGGCCGACGCCGGCCTGACCGACCTGACCGCCCCGGCCGTGCTGCGCGCCGGCCATGTCGGGGCGCTGCTGCCCGCCGCGATGGCGCTGCACGGCGTCGACGGCGCCGTGGTGGAGCAGGACCGCCCCGACCTGATGAACGACCTGCAGCGCGTCTGCGCGCTCTGCCGCAGCGCCCGCACCTGCCGCCGTCTGCTCGCCGAGGGCTGCACGCAGCCGGAGCACGCGCTGCTCTGCCCCAACGCCGACACGCTCGACGCGCTCCGCTGAGGAGCGCGCCGAACACGGCGCCAGAACACAGCCGCAAAAAATCCCCAACCGTCTTCGTCGGAAAAGCGATTGACAGCGCCGCGACGTGACCGTTAGCATCCCTGAATAATTAATTGGCCGTATAATAAAACACGGGAACGGTTGCCGCATCGGACGGCACGCGTTCCCGCAACGGGCCGACGCGCCCACGCCGAGAGCGGCGGGGCGCCGACAGGGAATCGTCATTCGCCGTCATCGCGACATCACCGTCGAACGCGGAGGGAGAGATGAGAAACGTGGTACTGGGCGGCCTGCTGTTGACCGGCATCGCCGCGTCGGTTCCGGCGCAGGCGCAGGACACGGTCAGGATCGGGCTGGTCCAGCCGCTGACCGGATCGGTCGCCTACAACGGCAAGTCCGTGGTGGAAGGCGCCCGGCTCGCCGTCGAGGAAATGAACGCCGCGGGGGGCGTCCTCGGCAAGAAGATCGAGCTGATCGTCGAGGACGGCCAGTGCACCCCGGCCAACTCGGTCAACGCCGTCGAAAAGCTGGTGCAGAAGGACAAGGTCGTCACGCTGGTCGGCGCCTTCTGCAGTTCCGCCACCGCGGCGATCATGCCGGTGGCCCAGAAGTACAAGCTGCCGCTGATCACCGGCGTGTCGTCGAAGGCCAGCCTGACGGAACAGGGCAACCCCTATTTCTTCCGCGCCGCCGAGACGGACGCGCTGATGGCGGAAGCCTTCGCCAAGATCCTCGCCAACGACCTGAAGCTGACCAAGGTCGCCTACATCGGCGTCAACGACGATTGGGGCCGCGGCGGGGTTGAGGAATTCTCCCGCGACCTGACGGCGCTGGGCGTCAAGACGGTGCTGACCGAGTATTTCGACCACGGCGCCACCGACTTCTTCACCCTGCTGACCAAGCTGCGCGCCGCCAAGCCGGACGGCGTATTCGTCGCCGCGGAGACGCAGGACGGCTCCATCCTGGTCAAGCAGATCCGCGAGATGGGGCTGGACACCAAGGTGTTCGGCGTCGGCTCCTGGGCCACCGCCGACTTCATCAACCTGACCGGCGAGGCCGCGGAGGGCATCCACGCCGCCGTCCCCTACGCCTCCAGCATGGACACCCCGCGCAACCAGGCCTTCGTCCAGAAATATCAGGCAAAGTACGGCATCAAGCCCGGCAAGTACGGCGCCGCCGGCTACAACGCGCTGAACATCGCCGGGCAGGCCATCGCGCGGGCTGGCGGCACCGACGCCGAGGCCATCCGGGCGTCGCTCGCCAAGACCAGCTACGAGGCGCCGAACGGCGTCTACAAGTTCACCGACAAGGGCCAGGCCTATGGCTTCGACGCGGTGCTGGTGCGGATCGAGAAGGGCGAACCGAAGGTGATCGCCTCCACCCCGGTGGACGCGCCGCACTGACCAGCGGACGCCGCCAGGGCCATCGCATTTGGCCAAATAGCCCTCTCCCCTCTGGGGAGAGGGTGGCCCGGAGGGCCGGTGAGGGGAATGTGCAAGACGATACGTCCGGCAAAAGCACAACCCCCTCACCCTAACCCTCTCCCCAGAGGGGAGAGGGGACTTCAAATGCGATTAACCCTGGGCACACCGATCCAACGCACCGTTTGTGCGGGCCTGCTTTTGCGAGAACGTCATGGATCTCTTTCCGCAGTTCCTGGCCAACGGGCTGGTCATGGGCGTGTTCTACGCGCTCTCCGCCCTCGGCCTGACGCTGATCTTCGGCCTGATGCGCGTGGTCAACTTCGCCCATGGCGAGTTCTACATGCTGGGCGGGGTCAGCGGCTGGTTCGTCACCAATTACCTGGGCCTCGACTTCTTCAGCGGCCTGATCGTGGTCGCCGCCTTAATGGCCGCCGTCGGCTGGCTGGTCGACCGTTTCCTGATCGAGCGGGTGCGCGGCCAGGGTGAGGAGCCAGGCATCCTGCTGACCATCGGCCTGTCGATCTTCCTGGTCAACGGCACGCTCCTGCTGGTCGGCCCGGCGCCCATGAAGGTGGCCGGCGCGATGGCCGAAGGGCCGCTGTTCTTCGGCCCGATCGCGGTGACCAAGCTGCGCCTGCTCGCCGTGGCGGTGGGCATCGCGCTGATCGTCGGCGCCCATCTGCTGATCCGCCGGACCCGGCTGGGGGCGGCGATGCGCGCCACCTTCCAGGACCCGATGGCGGCCAGCCTCGCCGGCATCCGCACCGGCCACGTCTACGCCGCCACCTTCGCGCTGGGCTGCACGCTGGCCGCCCTGTCGGGGATGCTGCTGGCCTCCATCTACTCCGCCCAGGCGTCGGTCGGCGGGCTGATCAGCCTGAAGAGCTTCGTCGTGGTGATTCTCGGCGGCATGGGCAGCTTCGCCGGCGCCATCGCCGGGGGCCTGCTGCTGGGCGTCGCCGAGGCGATGTGGGGCGGCTACGTCTCCATGGGCATGGTGGACGTGATCGGCTTCGTCCTGGTCATCCTGATCCTGCTGTTCCGGCCCCAGGGCCTGTTCTCGATCCGCACGGAAAGGGCCTGACATGACCCTGGAACGCAACATCCTGCTGGCCCTTCTGGCCGGGGCGGCGCTTCTGCCCTTCGCGGTGACGGACCAGTACATCCTGCACCTCGCCATCATGGCGCTGTTCTACGCGGTGCTGGCGAGCAGCCTCAATCTGGTGGTCGGCTATGTCGGCGAATTCTCGCTGGGCCATACCGCCTTCCTCGGCACCGGCGCCTACACGGCGGCGCTGCTGTCCACCCAGGCGGGGATGCCGATGTGGGTGACGATCCCGCTGGCCGGGCTGGTCTCCGCCGTCTTCGGCTTCGCCATCGGGGCGATCACGCTGCGCCTGCAAGGCCCCTATTTCGTGATCGTCACCCTGTCCTTCGCCGAGGTGCTGCGCATCATCGCCAACAACTGGATCGCGGTGACCAACGGCCCGATGGGGCTGGCGGGCGTCGGCCAGACTCTCTTCGGGGACGTGGCAGTCACCGACAAGGCCGGCTTCTTCCTGATCATGCTGGGCATCGCGGCGGTGGCGCTCTACCTCTCCTACCGCTTCGTCTATTCCAACGCCGGGCGGGCGGCGGTGGCGGTGCGCGAGAACCGCTACGTCGCGCAGTCCATCGGCGTCGATCCCTTCGGCACGGCCATGCAGGCCTTCGTCCTGGGCGCCTTCCTGGCCGGCTTGGCCGGGGGCTTCTACGCCCACTACATCTCCTTCGTCGGGCCGGAGGTGTTCCGCTTCGCCTTCATGGCAACGATGATCATCATGGTTCTGCTGGGCGGCAAGGGCACGCTGATCGGCCCGCTGGCCGGTGCTGTGATCGTGACCGTGCTGGAGGAATACCTGCGCGAGGTGCAGGAACTCCGCCTCACCCTGTTCGGGCTGATCGTCATGGCCATCGTCCTGTTCCTGCCCAACGGCCTGATGGGCTTCATCGCCCTGCGCCGCGAGCAGCAGGCCGCCAAGCCGACCCTCAACGCCGCGAAGGAGCGAACCGTATGACGGCGACCACCGACCGGCAGCCGCTGCTGCGCGCCGACGACCTGACCATGACCTTCGGCGGCATCACCGCGGTCAAGGACTTCAGCTTCCACATCGAGCCCGGCGAGATCGTCGGCCTGATCGGCCCCAACGGCGCCGGCAAGACCACCTGCTTCAACATGCTGACCGGCTTCTACGCGCCCAGCAACGGGCGGGTGCGCTTCAAGGGGCAGGACATCACCAACCGCAAGCCGCACGCCATCGCCCGGCTCGGCCTCGTCCGCAGCTTCCAGAAGACCAACGTCATGAAGCGGCTGACGGTCTTCGAGAATGTGCTGACCGGCCATTACATGGCGAGCCGCCAATCCCTCCTCGCCACCTTCTTCCCCGGCGAGGCGGTGCGCCGCGCCGAGCGCGAGGCGCGGGAGAGCGCCGCCGCCATCGTCGAGACCATGGGTCTGGCCCAGCGCATGAACGCCCCGGCGCACCTGCTGTCCTGCGGCGAGCTGCGCCTGCTGGAGGTCGCGGTGGCGCTGGCCGCCAAGCCCAGCCTGCTGATGCTCGACGAGCCCGCCGCCGGGCTGAACAGCCACGAGGCCGGGACCTTCGGCGCGGTGCTGAAGACGCTGGTCGGGCGCAGCATCGACGCGCTGCTGATCGTGGAGCACAACATGGATCTGGTCATGTCGGTGTCCGACCGGATCGTCGTCCTCAACTTCGGCCGCAAGCTGGCCGAGGGCCGGCCCGCCGAGATCCTGGAGAACCGGCAGGTCGCCGAAGCCTATCTCGGAAAGGCCGCCGCATGACGCTGCTCTCCGAATCCCCTTCGCCCTCCGCCATCGCCGAGGCCGCAAACGCGCCGGTCCTCGCCGTGGAGGGCTTGCACGTCGCCTACGGCTCCACCGCGGCGCTGCACGGCGTGTCGCTGGACGTGCGGGCCGGCGAGACCGTCGCCCTGATCGGCGCCAACGGTGCCGGCAAGAGCACCATCCTGCGGGCCATCTCCGGCCTGCTGAAGGCGCGCTCCGGGACCATCGTCTGGAACGGCAAGCCGATCGCGAACCTGCCCGCCGACCGCATCGTCGCCGCCGGCATCGCCCACTGCCCGGAGGAACGGCACGTCTGGCCGAACATGACGGTGCAGGAGAACATCGCGCTCGGCGCCTATCTCTGCCGCTCGCGCGAGGAGGTGCAGCGGCGCATCGGCATGGCCTTCCACCGCTTCCCCCGCCTGCGCGAGCGGTCGCGCCAGATGGCCGGCACGCTCAGCGGCGGCGAACAGCAGATGCTCGCCATCGCCCGCGCGCTGATGTCGGAGCCGCGGCTGCTGATGCTGGACGAGCCCAGCCTCGGCCTCAGCCCGAAGATGGCCGACGAGGTGTTCGACGTGGTGCGCTCCGTCAACGCCCACGGCGTCACCGTCCTGCTGGTCGAGCAGAACATCCACAACGCGCTGGGCGTCGCCAGCCGCGCCTATGTGGTCAAGACGGGCCGCATCACCGCCAGCCGCCCCTCGGCGGAGCTGCGCGGCGATCCCGACCTGCTGCGCGCCTATCTGGGCGGCTGACGGCCGCAAGCGACGGCGAAAGGCCGTGTCACGAATAATTAAACGAACGACCGAACAATTCTCGGTCGCCGTCCTTCAGGAGGCAAGAGTGCGAACCAACATGCGAATTGGCATCGTCGGCGGCGGCATCGGCGGCGTCGCGCTGGCCGGCAGCCTGCTCCAGCGCGGCTTCGAGGTCCGCCTGTTCGAGCGGGCGCCGGGCTTCGGCGAGATCGGCGCCGGCATCCAGATGACGCCGAACGCGGTGAAGGTCATCAAGTCGCTGGGCCTGCTCGACCAGATGCTGGCCGCCGGCTTCCTGCCGCAGTCGCTGGTCGGGCGCAACTGGCGCAGCGGGCGGGAGACCTTCCGCACGCCGCTGATCGAGACCTGCCCGGTGCTCTACGACGCGCCCTTCATCCACATCCACCGGGCCGACCTGCACGCCATCCTGGCCTCGCTGGTTCCGGAGAGCGTCGCCCAGTTCGGGGTGAGCTGCACCGGCGTGCGCCAGGACAAGAGCACGGCGGTCGCCAGCTTCAGCGACGGCAGCGAGTTCGAGGCCGACCTGATCGTCGGCGCCGACGGCGTGCGCTCCGTCGTGCGCTCCGCCCTGTTCGGGCCGGAGGCCCCGCGCTTCACCGGACACATGTGCTACCGCGCCGTGGTGCCGACCGGCGGTGTGGTGGATTACGTCAGCCCCGACGCCTCCTTCTGGTTCGGGCCGCACAGCCACGTCGTGACCTACTACGTGCGCGGCGGCAAGGCCGTGAACATCGTGGCGGTCGCCGAAACCAAGGAGTGGGTGGAGGAGTCCTGGAACGCCCCCAGCAGCAAGGAGGAGATGCTCGGCGCCTTCCGCGGCTGGCACCGCAACGTGGAGACTCTCTTCAGCAAGGTGGATCAGGTCTACAAGTGGGGCCTGTTCGACCGCGACCCGATGACGAGCTGGTCGAAGGGCCGCATCACGCTGATGGGCGACGCCGCACACCCCATGCTGCCCTTCCTCTCGCAGGGCGCGGCGATGGCGATCGAGGACGCCTATGTGCTGGCCGAATCCCTGAAGGGGCACGGCAGCGACGTGGCCTCGGCGCTGCGCGACTACGAGGCGGAGCGGCTCCCCCGCACCAGCCGCGTCCAGTTGGAGGCGCGGGAGCGCGGGCGGACCTACCACCTGCCCTCCCCGCTGGCCCAGGCGAAGCGCGACTTCATGTACTGGCTGCGCGGGCTCTTCAACCCGCAGGCCACCGGCATCCAGGCCAACTGGGTCTACCAGTACGACGCCCGCGCCTTCCGCCCGAACCTCTCCGCCAAGCCGCGCCTCGTGGCGTGAGCGGGCGTCGCTTGCCCCCTCCCTAACCCTCCCCCGCTTCGCAGGGGAGGGGACAAAACTCCCTCACCTGCGAAGCGGGGGAGGGCCGGGGTGGGGGTCAGCCGCAAGACCTCTCCAAGGACCGACCATGACCAACAAGACCTATCGCATCGGCCAGATCGTCCCCAGCTCCAACACGACCATGGAGACGGAAATCCCGGCGATGCTGACCGCCCACGCGCTGGCGCACGGCACCCGCTTCACCTTCCATTCCAGCCGCATGCGCATGAAGACGGTGAAGAAGGAGGAGCTCGCCGCCATGGACGCCGAGTCCGACCGCTGCGCGTTGGAGCTGTCGGACGCCCGCGTCGACGTGCTGGGCTACGCCTGTCTCGTCGCCATCATGAGCATGGGCAAGGGCTACCACCGCGTCTCGCAGGAGCGGCTGCACGGGCGCACCGCGGAGAACGGCGGGACGGCCCCGGTCATCACCAGCGCCGGCGCGCTCGTCGACGGGCTGCACGTGCTGGGCGCCAAGAGGATCGCCCTGGTCGCCCCTTACATGAAGCCGCTGGCCCAGCTCGTCGTCGATTACATCGAGCATGAGGGCGTGCAGGTCGCCGATTGGCGCGCACTGGAAATCCCCGACAATCTGGAGGTCGGGCGCCACGACCCGTCCCGCCTGCCGGGGATCGTCGCAAGCATGGACACCGCCGGGGTGGATGCCATCGTGCTGTCGGCCTGCGTCCAGATGCCGTCGCTGCCCGCCATCGCGCAGGTCGAGGCGATGACCGGCAAGCCGGTGCTGAGCGCCGCCGTCGCCACCACCTACGCCAAGCTGAAGGCGCTGGGCCTGCCGACGCGCGTTCCGGGGGCCGGCGCCCTGCTCTCCGGCGCCTACTGACGGGGGTTGCCATGACCAGCAGCACCTACCGCTACGGCGCGAACGTCCGCGCCAACGGCATCCGCCAGCATTACCTGCGCTACGGCGGCGAGGGGAAAACCCGTCCCGTGGTGATCGTGCCGGGCATCACCAGCCCCGCCGTCACCTGGGGCTTCGTGGCGGAGCGCTTCGGGCGCAACTTCGACACCTACGTGCTCGACGTGCGCGGGCGCGGCCTGTCGGAGGCGTCGGACGCGCTCGATTACGGGCTGGACGCCATGGCCGCCGACGTGACGGCCTTCGCCGAGGCCCTGAACCTGCGCGACTACGCGCTGGTCGGCCACTCCATGGGCGCGCGCATCGGCCTGCGCGCGGTCAGCCGCCATGGCGCCGCCCCGGCGCGGCTGGTCATGGTCGATCCGCCGGTCTCCGGACCGGGCCGCCGTCCCTACCCGGCGCAGTTGCCCTGGTACGTGGACTCCATCCGCCTGATGCGCCAGGGCGCCGACCTGGAGGCGATGCGGCCCTTCTGCCCGACCTGGACGGAGGACCAGCTCCGCCTGCGCGCCGAATGGCTGCACACCTGCGACGAGCGGGCCATCGTCACCGCCTTCAACGACTTCCAGACCGACGACATCCACGCCGACTTCCCGTGCATCCCCTGCCCGGCCCTGCTGATCGCCGCCGGGCGCGGCGACGTGATCCGGCCCGAGGAGGAGGCGGAAATCCGCAAGCTCCAGCCCGAGCTGGCCGTCACCCGCGTCGAGGGGGCCGGCCACATGATCCCCTGGGACGACGAGGAGGGCTTCTACCGCGCCTTCGGCACCTTCCTCGGCACCGCCGTCTGACCGCCCATCCGGAGAGGGACACGCATCATGCCCGTCAGTGACGCCGATATGGTCCGCGCCTGGACCCATGTTCTGACCCTGTCGAAGCTGAAGCCGCAGGAGGTGGTCACCGTCCTGACCAGCGACGGCACCCATCCGCAGACCCTGCGCACCGCCCTGATCGCCGCCTCGAACCTGGGCGCGCGGGTCAACCGGCTGGACCTGCCGCCGGTGAACGCGGAGCACGCCCACAGCCGCGACAGCCTCGCCTATCTCGGCACCACCCCGCTGACCGGAAACCGCGCCGCCATGGCCGCGCTGAAGGAAAGCGATCTGGTGCTGGACCTGATGACGCTGCTCTTCTCGCCGGAGCAGATGGAGATCCTGGAGAGCGGCACGAAAATTCTCCTCGCCGTCGAGCCGCCGGAGGTGCTGGTCCGCCTGCTGCCCAGCCTGGAGGACAAGGCGACCGTCGGCGAGGCGACGGCGCTGCTGAAGGCGGCGAAGGAGATGCACGTCACCTCACGGGCCGGCACCGACCTGCGCCTGCCCATCGGCGAGTTCCCGACGGTGCAGGAATACGGCTTCGTCGACGAGCCCGGGCGCTGGGACCATTGGCCGAGCGGCTTCGGCTTCACCTTCCCCAACGAGGGACAGGCGAGCGGGCGGATCGTCCTCGACAAGGGTGACATCCTGCTGCCGATGAAGTCCTACCTGACCTCGCAGATCGAGATGACGGTGGAGAAGGGCTACGTCACCGCCATCACCGGCGGTTTGGACGCCGACCTGCTGAACGACTACATGGACGCCTTCGCCGACCCGGAGGCCTACGCCATCTCCCACATCGGCTGGGGCACGCAGAAGCGGGCGCGCTGGTCGACGCTCGGCCTCTACGACCGGGAGCAGACGCTGGGCATGGACGCGCGGGCCTTCGCCGGGAACTTCCTGTTCTCGCTCGGTCCCAACAACGAGGCGGGCGGGTCGCGCACCACCGCCTGCCACATCGACATCCCCATGCGGAACTGCACCGTCAGCCTGGACGGGCGCGCGGTCGTCCGCGAGGGCAAGCTGCTGGCCGGAAAGGAACTGGCATGAGTGTTTCGGAACAGGCCGTCTACGAGCGGCAGGGCTTCGGCCGGTCGCTGGGCATCCAGGGCCAGATCGGGCTGCTGATCGTCGATTTCGTCAACGGCTTCGCCGACCCGGCGGTGTTCGGCGGCGGCAACATCGCGCCGGCCATCGCCCGCACGGCGCAGGTGTTGGCGAAGGCCCGGCAGCGCGGCTGGTTCGTCGCCCACAGCCGGATCGTCTACGCCGACGACGGGTCGGACGGGAACGTCTTCTCCATCAAGGTGCCGGGCATGCAAACCCTGACCGAGCACGCCGCCATCAGCGCCATCGTGCCGGAGCTGACCCCGGTGCCGGGGGAGCTGGTGGTGCGCAAGACGGTTCCCTCGGCCTTTTTCGGGACCGGGCTGGCGCCGTGGTTGACACAGCGCGGCGTCGAGACTCTTTTGATCGCCGGAGCGACGACGAGCGGCTGCGTGCGGGCCAGCGTGGTGGACGCCATGTGCCACGGCTTCCGCCCGGTCGTCATGGCCGATTGCGTGGGCGACCGCGCCCTGGCGCCGCACGAGGCCAACCTGTTCGACATCGGCCAGAAATACGGTGACGTGGTTCCGGCGGAGCGCGTTCTCGCCTTGTGAGACGCGGCCGGGGTTGAAAGGAGGATCGCGCGTTGCACCATGTTAGACTTTCCATCCGAAGAGTGCCGCCGGGAGTGAGATGAGCCGACCGATGAGCAAAGTCCAGGACAGCGCGCCCGTCGCCGACACCGTGCCGGAAAGCGGCGCCGCGCGGGGCCGCCCCCCGCGCAGCCGCCGCGCCGGCCCGGGCCGTCCGGAGGGCACCAGCAACGTGCGCGACCAGATCCTGGACGCGGCGGAGCTGGAGTTCGCCAACCTCGGCTACGCCGGCACCAGCCTGCGCAACGTCGCCGACCGGGCCGAGGTGACCCAGGCCCTCATCAGCTATTACTTCGGGTCGAAGCACGGGCTGTTCGAGGAGGTCTTCCTGCGCCGCGGCCGGAAGATCGCCGACGAGCGCATGGAGCGGCTGGAGGCGCTGCGCCGCGGGCCCACGCCGCCGCCGGTGCGCGACATCGTTTACGCCTTCCTGATGCCGGCGCTCGCCATGCGCGAGACGGAGGGGGGCCGCACCTTCATGCGGCTCCAGGCCCGGCTGCACACCGAGCCGCCGGAGATTTCCTACAAGCTGCGCAACGAGGCCTACGACGCCTCGACGCGCATCTTCGCCGCCGCGCTGAAGGAGGCGTTGCCGCATCTGTCGGAGCGGGACGTCTACTGGCGGATGACGCTGATGATCGGCGCCTATCTCTACGCCTTCTCCGACACCCACCGGCTGGAGGAGCTGGCGCCGGGCATCTGCAATCCCGGCGACCCGGACGAGATCATCACGGAGATCAGCAGCTTCGTCAGCGCCGGCATGCTGGCCCCGGTGCCGGAACCGGCGCGGGCGCCGGGGAAGAGTAAGCGGGGGTAGGTTTTTTGGAAAGTGGCTGCGGTGCGCCCCCACCCAAACCCTCCCCCGCTTTGCAGGGGAGGGCTTTTTCTCCTCCCCCTGCGGAGCGGGGGGAGGCCGGGAGGGGGGCACCGCCGCAACCACTCCTCCCTCACCC
Source organism: Azospirillum brasilense (assembly GCF_005222205.1). NCBI lineage: Bacteria > Pseudomonadati > Pseudomonadota > Alphaproteobacteria > Rhodospirillales > Azospirillaceae > Azospirillum > Azospirillum brasilense. The sequence continues at coordinate 660,033 of NZ_CP032348.1, forward strand.
CACCCCACCCGTCGACCCCCGCGCCACGCAGGTCCCCGACAGCACCACCTTGCGCGTCGCCCGCTCCGGATCGTCGAGCCGTTCGAACAGCAGAGTCATCGCCGCCCGCCCGATCTCGTGGACCGGCTGTTCGATCACCGTCAGGCCGGGGCCGACCAGCTCCGTCCAGGGCTCGTTGTCGAAGCCGGCCACCGCCAGATCGCCGGGAATCGTCAGCCCCAGCGTCCGCGTCGCCTTCACCACCCCCATCAGCAGCAGGCTGTTGCTGACCATCACCGCGTCCGGCATGGCGCCGGAGCGCCGGGCCTCCGCCAGCCAGCGGGCGATCTCCGCCTCCGCCGCCTCCGCCGTCGGCGGGACGAAGCGCGCCTCCGCGTGCAGACCGTGGGCGGCCAGCGCCGCCTGATAGCCGGCGTGGCGCTCCACCGCCGTGGTGCTGGTGTTGCCGAACAGGCCGGCGATGCGGCGGTAGCCCTGGCCATGCAGGTGATCGACCAGAAGGGCGGCGGCCTGCGGGTTGTCCAGCACCACCGAATCGAATCGCCCGGCCGGCGCGCTGCGGTCGATCAGCACGACGGGAAAATCGAGGTCGGTCCGGTCGAGCTGGGCCAGCGTCGCGCGGGTCGGCGCGAAGATCAGGCCGGTCACCCGCTCCTCCTGCATCAGCCGCAGGTACATGGCCTCCCGCTCCGGGTTCTCGTCGGTGTTGCACAGGATCACCCGCATGCCGGCCTGGAAGGCGGCGTCCTCCACCGCGCGGCTGACCGCGGTGAAGAAGGGGTTGCGGATGTCCGAGACGATCAGCCCAACGGTCTGGGAATGCTGCGAGCGCAGCCGCCGCGCCGACAGGTTCGGGCGGTAGCCGGTGGCCCGCACCGCGTCCTCCACCCGCGCGCGCAGCGCGTCGCTGACCGGGCCGTTGCTGAGCACCCGCGACACCGTGGCGACCGAGACGCCGGCCTCGCGGGCGACGTCCTTGATTCCGACCGCCTTGATTCCGATGGCTTTGACGTTGTCGCTCATGATGATCCGGCCACCGATCCGTCTTGAAACCGTTTTTGAAATCGTTTCCATCCCTTAGGGCCATTTCACCGCCCCATACGGTCCAGTCTGCCCGAAGGAGTCGGCGGATTCAATGCAAACTCCGTTGACAGACCCTGATGTAATCGTTTTCAATAACAGCGCTGCAAGGACGACACCCAAGACCGCCCGGCGCCAAACCGAACGGAGGAGACGGACCCGCCATGGCCCCCGACACCAACACCGCCATCATGCCCACCGGCCTGCCCACCGATCTGCTGCGGCCCGATCTGCTGCGGCTGAACGCCAGCCCCGCCAGCAAGGAGGAGGCGATCCACGAGGCCGCCCAGCTCCTGATCGCCGCCGGCTGCATCGATCCGGCCTACGCCGCCAGCATGCTGCGCCGGGAAGCGGTGGCGAACACCTTCCTCGGCCACGGTGTCGCCATCCCCCACGGCATGGTCGAGGACCGCGGCATGGTCCGCCGCAGCGGCATCGCCGTCCTCCAGGTGCCGGGCGGCATCGAATGGAATCCCGGCCAGACGGCCCATCTGGTGGTCGCCATCGCCGCCCAGTCCGACGCCCACATCGCCGTGCTGCGCCGCCTGACCCGGCTGATGCAGGACGAGGCGCGGCTGACCGCCCTGTTCACCGTCACCGACCCCGCCACCCTCGCCGCCGCCCTCGGCGAGGACGCGCCCGTTGCCGCCCCGGCCACACCGGGCGGCGATCTGGCGGAGCGGTTCGATTGGGTGGTGGATTACCCCACCGGCCTGCACGCCCGCCCGGCCACCGCCTGGGTGGAGACGGCGCGCGCGTCGGTCGCCCGCATCCAGGTCCGCCACGGCGATCTGGTGGCCGACGCCAAGGCGCTGGTGGCGCTGCTCCAGCTCGGCCTGCGCGCCGGCGACAGCGTGGTCGTCTCGGCGGAGGGCGAGGACGCCGTGGCGGCGCTCGCCCGCATGAAGGCGACCATCACCCGGCTGACCGCGCGGGAGAAGGCGGACGCCGCCGCCGCGGCGCAGAAGGCCCGCGCGCCCGCGCGCGGCTGGACGCCGCCGAACCCACTGCCCACCGTTCCGGGAATCGCCGCCAGCCCCGGACTCGCCATCGGCCCGGTGCATGTGCTGCCGCGCGCCGCGGTGTCGGTGCCCGACGAGCCGGTGCCGCTGATCGAGGGCGGCGACCGCCTGCACGAGGCGCTGAGCCTGACCCGCCAAAATCTGAAGGCGCTGGCCGACGACACCGCCCGCCGGCTCGGGCCTTCCGAAGCGGCGATCTTCACCGCCCAGGCGGAAATCCTGAACGACACCGACCTCGTGACTCTGGCCTGCCAGCTCATGGTCGAGGGGCACGGCGTCGCCTGGTCCTGGCATCAGGCGGTGGAGCGCACCGCCGCCGGGCTGGCCGCGCTCGACAACCCGGTGCTGGCCGGGCGCGCCGCCGACCTGCGCGACGTCGGCCAGCGCGTGCTGGCGCGGATCGACCCGGCGCTGCGCTCCGGCGGCGCGCCGGACCTGCCGGACACCCCCTGCATCCTGATCGCCGAGGATCTGTCGCCCTCCGACACGGCGGCTCTGGACATGGCGCGGGTGATCGGGCTGGCGACGGCGCAGGGCGGCCCGACCTCCCACACCGCGATCCTGGCCCGCACGCTGGGCCTGCCGGCCATGGTGGCGGGCGGCGCGGCGCTGATGGAACTGGCGAACGGCACCCCGGCCATCCTCGACGGGCAGAGCGGGCGCCTGCATCTGTCCCCCGCCGAGGCCGACACCGCCGACGCCCGCGCCTGGATCGCGCGGGAGGAGGCCCGCAAGGCCGAGGAGGAGGCCCGGCGCGGCCTGCCCGCCCGCACCCGCGACGGCCACGAGGTGGAGATCGGCGCCAACGTCAACCGCCCCGATCAGGTGGCGGTCGCCCTGTCGCAGGGGGCGGAGAGCGTCGGTCTGATGCGCACCGAGTTCCTGTTCCTGGAGCGCGGCGACGCCCCCGGCGAGGACGAGCAGTACGAGACCTACCGCGGCATGCTGACCGCGCTGGAGGGCCGCCCGCTGATCGTCCGCGCGCTCGACATCGGTGGCGACAAGCAGGTGCCGCACCTTCAGCTTCCCCATGAGGAGAATCCCTTCCTCGGCGTGCGCGGCGCCCGCCTGCTGCTGCGCAAGCCCGAGCTTCTGGAGACGCAGCTCCGCGCCCTCTACCGCGCTGCCAAGGACGGCGGAAATCTGTCGATCATGTTCCCGATGATCACGGCGCTGGGCGAGGTGCAGGCCCTGCGCGCCGCCTGCGAGCGCATCCGGGCGGAGTTGGACGCCCCGGCCGTGCCGCTGGGCATTATGGTCGAGGTTCCGGCGGCGGCCATCCAGGCCGACGTTCTGGCCCGCCATGTCGATTTCTTCTCCATCGGCACCAACGACCTGACCCAATACGCGCTGGCCATCGACCGCCAGCACCCCGAACTGGCGGCGGAGGCCGACAGCCTGCACCCCGCCGTGCTGCGGCTGATCCGCCTGACGGTGGAGGGGGCGGAGCGGCACGGCCGCTGGGTCGGCGTCTGCGGCGGCATCGCCGGCGACCCCTTCGGCGCGGCCCTGCTGACCGGGCTCGGCGTGCGCGAACTTTCCATGACGCCGCGCGACATTCCCGCCGTGAAGGACCGCCTGCGCGGCAGCGACCTGTCCGCCCTGAAGGAGGCCGCCCAACGGGCGCTGGAGTGCGAGACCGCCGACGCGGTGCGCGCGCTCGACGGAGGTGCTGCATGAGTACGCTCGAAGAGAACATCCGGCCCGTTGTCACCGTCACGCTGAACCCGGCCATCGACCAGACCATCACGGTCGAGGCGCTGCGCCCCGGCCACGTGCACCGGGCCAGCGCCGTGCGGCGCAACGCCGGCGGCAAGGGCGTGAACGTGGCGAGCTGCCTCGCCGACTGGGGAACGCCCGTCGTCGCCACCGGCCTGCTGGGCAGCGGCAACGCCGCCGCCTTCGAGGCGCTGTTCGCCGCCAAGGGCATCGCCGACCGCTTCGTCCGGCTGCCCGGCGAGACGCGCGTCAATGTGAAGATCGCCGACCTTGCCGCCGCCGACACCACCGACCTCAACCTGCCCGGCCTGACCGCCGACGCCGACGCGCTCGACCGCGTGCGCCGCACCCTGCGCGAGCTGGTCCTGCCCGGCACGCCGGTCCTGCTGGCGGGAAGCCTGCCGGACGGGCTGCCGGCGGACAGCTACGCGACGCTGACGGCGGACCTGCGCGCCCAGGGCGCCCGCGTCGTGCTGGACAGCAGCGGCCCGCCGCTGGCGGCGGCGCTGGCCGCCCCGGACCTGCCCTTCTGCATCAAGCCCAACCGGCACGAGCTGGAAGCCTGGGCCGGATCGTCCCTGCCCGCCACCGCCGACCTGCTGGAGGCGGCGCGCGGCCTGCACCGCAGCGGCGTGGCGGTCGTGGTGGTCTCGCTGGGGGCGGACGGGGCGCTGTTCGTGGCCGATGGCCCGGCGCTGCACGCCCGGCTGCCGGCGGTCACCGCGCTGAGCACGGTGGGGGCCGGCGACGCCATGGTGGCGGGGCTGATCGCCGCCTTCGGCGCGGAGCTGCCGCTGGAGGGCGTCGCCCGCCTGTCCGTGGCCTTCGCCACGGCGAAGCTCGGCTGCTTCGGACCCAACCTGCCGGGGGCGGACGCGGTCCGCGCGCTGGCCGGACAGGTCGAACTCTCAACGCTTTAATGAACGGGGAGCGGGTGACCGCTCGGGAGGAAACCATGGCGAACATGCTGGCCGTGATCGCGGCGGGCGATCTCAGCACCCAGGCCGTCCTGGCCGCCGAAGCGCTGCGCAAGGCCGCGGCGGCACTCGGCCACACCATCCAGGTGGAGGTGCGCTCCAGCCTCGGCGTCCGCAACACGCTGCCCGCCGGGGCGGCGCAGGGCGCGCAGGGAGTCATTCTCGTCGGCTCCGGCGACCTGGGCGAGGAGCGCTTCGCCGGGCTGAAGCGCAGCGCCGCGGCGCTCGACGCCGTGCTGCGCGACGCGCGGGCCGTGCTGGAGCAGGCGTTGGCGACCGCCCAGGCCCAGACGGCGACGCAGACGGGCACCAAGAAGATCGTCGCCATCACCTCCTGCCCCACCGGCATCGCCCACACCTTCATGGCGGCGGAGGGCATCCAGCAGGCCGCCCAGGCGCTGGGCCACGCCGTGCGGGTGGAGACGCAGGGCTCGGTCGGCGCCCGCGACACGCTGACCGAGCAGGAGATCCGCGAGGCCGACGTGGTGCTGATCGCCGCCGACACGCAGGTGGACCTCGCCCGCTTCGCCGGCAAGCGCGTCTTCAAGAGCGGCACCAAGCCCGCCATCAACGACGGGCGCGCCCTGGTCGAACGCGCGCTGGCCGAGGCGCAGCCCCACGGCGCCGCCCCGGCACCGGCCGACGGCGTGGCGGCGGCCAAGGTGGAGCGGGCGGCGGCGCAGCGCAGCGGCCCCTACAAGCATCTGATGACCGGCGTGTCCTTCATGCTGCCCTTCGTGGTGACCGGCGGCCTGCTGATCGCCATCGCCTTCGCGCTCGGCGGCATCTACGTGTTCGAGGACAGCCAGCAGGGCACGCTGGGCAACGCGCTGTTCCAGATCGGGGCCAAGGGCGCCTTCGCGCTGATGGTTCCGGCGCTGGCCGGCTACATCGCCTTCTCCATCGCCGACCGTCCGGGCATCACGCCGGGCATGGTCGGCGGCATCCTGGCCGCCAATCTCGGCGCCGGCTTCCTCGGCGGCATCGTCGCGGGCTTCATCGCCGGCTACGCCACCAGCTTCCTCAACCGCAACATCAAGCTGCACAAGAATCTGGAGGGGCTGAAGCCGGTGCTGATCCTGCCGCTGCTCGGCTCCCTCATCACCGGCCTCGCCATGATCTACGTGGTCGGCGCCCCGGTGGCGGAGGCCCTGGCGACGCTGAGCGCCTGGCTGAAGGGCATGCAGGGCAGCAGCGCGATCCTGCTCGGCCTGCTGATCGGCGCCATGATGGCCTTCGACATGGGCGGGCCGGTCAACAAGGCCGCCTACGCCTTCTCCACCGGCCTCATCGCCTCCCAGGTCTACACGCCGATGGCCGCCGCCATGGCCGCCGGCATGGTGCCGCCGCTCGGCATCGCGCTCGCCACCAAGCTGTTCGCCGACCGCTTCACCCGGGAGGAGCGCGAGGCCGGCAACGCCGCGGGCATCCTGGGCATCGCCTTCATCACCGAGGGCGCCATCCCCTTCGCCGCCCGCGACCCGCTGCGCGTCATCCCGGCGCTGGTGCTGGGCGCGGCGCTGACCGGCGCCATCTCCATGGGCATCGGGGCGGAGCTGAAGGTTCCGCACGGCGGCATCTTCGTCCTGCCCATCCCCAACGCCGTCACCCATCTGGCGGGCTACGTCGTGGCTTTGGTCGCCGGAACGGTCACCACCGCGGTCGCGCTGCGGTTCCTGAAGCGTCCGGTCAGTAGCGTGGCGACGGCGTAACAGCGCTGCGAAAGCGTCACTGAGATGAAAACGTTTACATAGCCCCTGGACAGAACGCCTCGTCGGCCCTATCTTTCTTTTGCTGCCTCGGCAGCACGCTCTATAGGGCGTTTCCTCCCTAGACTCAGGCCACGTGCGGTTCCCGTGCGTGGCTTTTTTTTGTCCGGCGCGTTTCGTTTGTTCGGCGTGCGGAACTGGTCCCAAATCTCTCCCTTGCCCGGATCGGGCGAACCTGAGAAGCCGGAGGCGAAAAGCACGAGGACCCGAATGCCCCGCAACAGACCGATGATCCTTGCAGCGCTGGTGGCCACCGCGGCCCTGGCCGCCGGATGCACCGATGTGAAGGAAAGCCTTCCGTCCCGGACCGCCACCGAACAGCTCCTGATCTCCAGCGCTGCGGACAACGCCGCCAACCGCCTGAGGCTGGAGCTGCCGGCGGACAAGCGGGCCTTCCTCGACACCGGCAATTTCGACGGCGCCGACGCCAAGTACGCCGCCAGCGCGATCAAGGAATCGCTGCTGCGCCAGGGCATCCGCCTCGTCACCGACCGGGCCGCCGCCGACACCATCATCGAGATCCGGCTGGGCGCCCTGTCGGTGAACCAGAGCAAGACGGTGCTGGGCATTCCCCCCATCACCCTCCCCGGCACGATCACCCTGCCGGAAGCGTCGGTCTACAGCTCCACCGAGAACCAGGCGGTCGCGAAATTTTCCGCCTTCGCCTACGACAACCGGAGCGGCGCCCTGGTCGCCTCGACGGAGCCGGCCTACGGCCTGTCGGGGGAGCAGAGCTACCGGGCGATGACGCTGTTCTCCTGGCGCACCTCGCCCCCCTACCCCGAAGACACCAACTGACGCGGCATCCCCGCGCGAAATCCTTGCGTTCAACCAAAGCCATGGCCGCATTCTCTGGCGCGGCTGGGGGTGGACGCGTAACATGCCGTGGCCCTGCGGGGCGGGGCACCAGGCGCAAAGGCGACGGCATCTTGGACGACCAAAGGGCGGAACGGGACGGCGACAGCGCCCGGCGATCGGAGCGGCTGCTGCTTGCCCAGAAGACCGCCCTGGAGCGGGCGATCGGCGGCGCCGGGCTGGACGAGGTGCTGGCCCTGCTGGTGCGGGCGGGCGCCGAGCAGCTCGGCGCGCGGGCGGCCATCTTTCTGGTGAACGAGGGCGGTCTCAGCCTGCGCTTCGGCGTGGCGGCGGGCCTGCCGGACGCCTACACACGGGCGGTGGACGGGTTTGAGATCGGCCCGGAAGCCCCCTCCTGCGGTCTGGCCGCCCACAGCGGGGAACGGGTGGTGGTCGAGAATGTCGCGCTGGACCCGCGCTGGGCGCCCTACCACGCGCTGACGCGGGAGCATGGCATTGCGGCCTGCTGGTCCACCCCGATCCGCGCGGTCAACGGGACGGTGCTGGGCGCCTTCACCATCTACCACGCCACCCCCTGCGCGCCCGGCCCCCTGGACCTGGAGTCGGTGGATCTGCTGACCCACACCGCCGCCCTGCTGATCGAACGGGACCGGACGGAGCGGGAGCGCCAGTCCAGCGAGGCGCTGCTGTCCTCCGTGCTGGAGCATCTGCCGGTCGGCGTCGCCGTCTACGACGCGCAGGGCCGCACCACCCGCAACAACCGGCTGATGCGAGACTACACCAACGGCTCCCTGCCGTCGGCCGACGACCGGGAGGCGTCGCGTTGGCGCGCCTTCCACCCCGACGGGCGGCCGGTCGATCGCAAGGATTTCTCGGGCGCGCGCGCGATGCGGGGCGAGATCGTGGTGCCCGGCATGGACTTCCTGCACCGCGCCGCCGACGGGACGGAGCATTGGACACGCGTGTCGGCGGCCCCGCTGCGCGACGACGACGGGCGGATCACCGGCGTGGTCGCCGTGGTCAGCGACATCGACGCGGAAAAGCGGGCGGCGCAGGACCTTGCCGCGGCCCTGGACGAGGCCCGGCGCAGCGAGCTGGTGGCCCACGAGATGAGCCACCGCATCATGAACAGTTTCCAGCTTCTGCACGGGCTGGTGTCGATGCAGACCGCCACGGTCACCGACCCGGCGGCGCGCAAGGCGGTGGAGCAGGCCTTCTCACGAATCCAGGCGATGGCGCTGGTGCAGCGCCGCCTGTTCGAGGCGACGCGCAACGACCTCGCCACGCTCGACGCGGCCGACTATCTGCAACGGCTGGGGGAAAGCCTGACCGGCGCCTTCATCGACTCGGGCCGCTGCACCCTGGTCATCGACGCCGCGCACGGAATCCCGATGCCCGCCGCGCAGGCCTCGTCCATGGGGCTGATCGTGACGGAGCTGGTGCTGAACGCCCTGAAGCACGCTTTCCGCACCCAGGAGCAGGGAACGGTGACGGTGCGGTTCGAAGCCTGCGGCGACGACCGCCGGCTGACGGTGACCGACGACGGGGCCGGCCTGCCGGACGGCGCCGGCACGGTGAAGCCCGCCGGGTCGGGTCAGGGCATGGGCATGACGCTGGTGCACGGTCTGGTGCGCCAGCTCGGTGGAAAGCTGGAGATCGACCGCCCCAATCAGGGCGGCCGCCCCGGAACCCGCTTCGTTCTGACTTTTCCCGCCTGACCGTTCCAACGGCCGGGCGTCGAAGCCACCGGGTCCCGGGATGGCGCGGCGTTCTGATTTTTAGGCGACGGCTTCCATCGGCTTTTCCACCTTGCCGCCGAACCCGTTCTCCAGCGCCCAGATCGCCGCCTGGGTGCGGTTGGAGGCGTTGATCTTGCGCAGCAGGCTCTTCAGGTGAACCTTCACCGTCGCTTCGGTGATGTTCAGATGATTGGCAATCATCTTGTTGCTGTCACCCTGCAGCAGACGCTCCAGGATTTGCGTCTCGCGCTGCGACAGGCCCTTGGCCGCGGTCGGGCCGTTGGCGCTGGTGTTGGCGCCGGCCTTGCCGGTGATGAGGAGGGCGGCGAGGTGGGTCGGGAAGACCTTTTCGCCGATCATCACCAGACGCAGCGACTGCGCCAGCGCGGCCGGGGAAATGTCCTTCATCAGGAAAGCGTCGGCGCCGGCCTGGATGGCGTTGGCCATTTCCTGGGCGTCGAGGTGGCTGGCCAGAAGGACGAGCCGCGCGTTCGGATACTGCTCCCGCAGGACGGTGACGGCCTGGACCGTGCCGTTGGCGGAAGCCGGATCCATCATGATGAGCTCGGGCGTGTCGCCCTCCATCATGCCCGGCGGCGGTACGTCGCTGAAACTGGCGGCCTCTTTCGTGATGCGGAACTCCCCTTCCGAGAAGAGGGCCTTCATGCCTTCGCGGAAAAGTTTGTTGGCGTCGATCAGAAAGATGGAGACCGATTGCATCGTCCAGTCACTCTCGAAGGTGATTGAGATGAGCCACCCTACCCTATCGTTGGCGGGCCGACCACCCGTCCGTTAGTAGAATATTAACCAATGAAGTCCGAGGCACGTCCTCCCATCGGGCATATGCCCCTCCCCGTAAAGCCGGTCCAGGACGCTCCCGGATGCCCGGAAACCCAGAAAAACCCAGGCTGAACAGGCCACTACCCATTTTGCGCAGGAATCGGACGCCGTCTCGTTAATATCACGGCAACCATAATCGGCCATTGGTACAGTCATCGTAATTCATCGCTTGGATGGGTGCCCGACATGCCGATGGTGTCCATGTGGAAGAAGATCAGTCCCTGTCACTTCGTGATGCAGGACTGTCACCGCCGGATTGAAATCCGTTACCACGCCACCGGCTCGCAGAGCGGCTGGGGCGTCTACGCCGACGGGACGCTGGTGCAGCAGCGCGCCGCCTTCACCGAAGCGCGCGGCATTGCCATGGGGCTGGCGACCGGTTCCTGAAACGGGCCTTGCCCGCCTGATGTCACAGCGCGGACATCGGGCGGTTAACCGGCTCTTGAGACTGTTCCGCGCAGGATGGCCTTCGTCGCAGGAGGCCGTCATGACGTTCCGCCCACTTCCCCTTCTCTGGCGCCGGTTGGCGCTTGGCGCCCTTCTCGGCCTCATGGGGATCGCCTTTTGGGCCGCGCTGCAACCGCAGTTGGCGCCCAGCGGCCTTTACGGCTTCGACAAGCTGGTGCATGCCGGGGCCTTCGGGCTCCTCACCCTGCTCGGCATCCTGGCCAGCGCCAACCGGCGCGCCGCCGTCCTGGCGGTGCTGGCGGTCTTCGCGCTCGGTGCCGCCATCGAGGTGGCGCAATCCTTCGTCCCGGGACGCGAGGCCAGCCTGTCCGATCTGGCTGGGAACGCCGTGGGAATCGCGTTGGGAATCACGACCGTCCGGCTGGGACATCGCGCCGCCCAACGCGCGCGCCGCGCGCGCCATGGAATAGTCACGCAGCCCACGGCGTTTGCGTCCTTACCGGAGTGAGGGGACGCAGCGTCCGGATCGACAATCCCGAGCAGCCTCCTCCGTTTTTGGTTTTGTTCGTCTACCGAACTATGCTATGCCGAAAGGCAGGACATCTGGAGTAACGCTTATGGACTGGCATAACGAAAAGGCTAAGACCGGCGCCCGCGCCCTGGAATCCGCGTTCGGCGTGATGCTGACGGTCTGCGAGGCCACCGACGGCTGGTGGAACTGGCACGCGGAGCATGAGGGGCTGAGCTGGACCCCCGACGCCCGCTGGTTCGCCACCCGCCGCGAGGCGCAGGACGCGGCCGAGGAGTGGGCCTCCACCCTGGCGCCGCAGCATCTGGGCTTCCTCCACCGCGCGGCCTGACGCCGTTCAGCGATGCGATCGGGGCGGTGCCGTTGACCCGCCCCGCGTCCGCTTCCACAATGGCCATCGTGCCAAGGCGACGGGAAGCGGCTGCGATCATCCCTTGGGACTGTCGATCAGGCCCATGGCGGTGATGAGATGCAGCACGAGACCCCCACCCTTCCCGGACTCCCGCTTCAAAAAGCCTTCCTGCCGCCCGAGGCCACCCTGGTGGCGGTCGGAACCGGTGCCGGGCGTTGGACGGACGGCGCCGCTGGCCGGGCGTGCCTTGCCCCATCATCCGCCGCGCCGGGACTCGATGCGTGGTGCGGTCCGATCGGGCCGCGCCACATCGACTGGCTGATTTTGGATGGCTGCGGCGACGCCCTGGCGATGCTGGACGGTGCCGCCGATCTTCTGCGCCTGCGCCGCATCGACTTCCTCCAATTCGAGGAGTCCGAGTCCGGCGGGCAACTGGCCGCGCTGTACGCGCGCCTTCAAGCCCATGGCTATTCGCTGTTCCGCTTCGCCGACCGCAATCTGGAATTCCGCGCCACGCCGCCGGAAGACGGGCGCGGCGGCCTTCACATGGCGGTCGCCCCCCGCCACTGGAACCGGCTGTTCGCGCGCAGCCAGGGCATGTTCCGCTACAAGGACCTGTTCCCCCGCCACGGCGTCGCGCCGCGCGGCATCATCCATGTCGGCGCCCATGAGGGGGAGGAATACGCCAACTACCGGGACTCCGGCGCCACCCGAGTCCTCTTCATTGAGGCCGACCCGGCGACCTTCGCCACGCTCCAGGCCAAATTCGCCGGAAACGGCGACGTCGTCTGCCTGAACGCCGCGGTGTCCGACCGGGCCGGGCGGGCGCGCTTTTCCCGCATGTCGAGCCGCCAGTCCAGCTCCCTGCTGGAGCCGACCGGTCATTTGACCGTCTATCCCCACATCACCGTCGACGAGGTCATCGAGGTGGAGACCCGATCCCTGCCGGACCTGCTGGCGTCCCATGGCCTTGCACCAGGGGACTTCAACGTGCTGGCGATCGACGCGCAGGGATCGGAGCGCCGGATTCTCACCGGCTGCGGCGATCTGCTGGCCGGTTTCGACGCGGTGGTGACCGAGGTGAGCTACGCGGAGCTGTATGAAGGGTCCGGCCTCGCCGCCGACGTGGACGACATCCTGTTCGCCCACGGCTTCGACCGCGTCGCCGAGACCAGCCCCTACCATCACAGCTGGGGCGACGCGCTCTACGTCCGCCGTCCCGGCTGACGCCAGTCAGGGCAGCAGGACCGGCCCGTTCCACGGATCGAAGGGCACCAGCCGCGCCCGTTCGCGGTCGGGGCGCAGCGCGGCGCGCAGCGCCGGGTTCAGCATCGCCGCCGTCACCGAGAAGGAGCTGTTGGACACGGCGACGTGGTCGGCCCGCGACAGAATCCAGTGGTCGGTGAAGAACTCCGCCCCCGGCAGCGGCGCCCCCAGATCGCCGGCGAGGAGGGGGCGGTAGCGGGCGAAGCGGTCCGCCAGTTCCGGCGCATCGGTGGCGAGATAGAGCACCGGCCGGTCCAGCGTCGTCCACAGATCGGCCAGCCAGTCGAGATACCAGCCCTCCGGCGCGATCCAGAAGCGGTCGTTCAGGCCGAAATCGCCGCGACGCAGATGGATCGCCACCAGGGTCCGCCCGCGCGCCCGCACGCCGTCCAACGCCGCCGTTGCCCGCTCCGCCACCGTGCCGACAGGCGTGAAGAAGGCGCGGAACCGCTCGCGGTGCTGCGCCAGCGGCGCGGTGTCGCCGCAGAAATAACCGACCACGTCATGACCGCCCGCGCCCGTCAGCGCCCGCCCATCCAGCAGCGCCGGAACGCCGCAGTCCTCCTCGTGCAGGCCGGGAAGCGGCGGTCCGTGAAGCGGGTCGTCCAGCCCGTAGAGATGACGTCCGATCCACTCCGGCGTTTCCAGCTCCATCCCGTTCCGCTCCGCGCAGACGCGCAGACAACCGTATTGGAGGAGCTGGTTGCCGAACCGCCCGGCGTGGCCGAGCGTGGACACCGACAGGCGCCGCTTGCCCGACGCGCGGCGCGGCGGCGGAGCGTCGCCCACGGCCCGGCGCAGCAGCAGCAGCGCCCGGCGGGAGAAGCCCGTGCCGAGGCCCGGTGCCGCGGCGATCGCCCGGTCGTAGAGGGCCAGCGCCTCGCCGTCCGCCCCCTGCGCCTCGCGGACCGCGCCGGCCAGAAGCAGGCCGGTGGGAAGGCCAGGGGAGAGCCGCAGCGCCCAACGCGCGCAGCGGCTGGCCCACGCCGCATCGCCCCGCCGCAGCGCGGCGCGGCCGAGCGCCACCCAGGAGTCACCGTCGTCCGGGCGCGCGGCCAGCGCCCGATGCAGCAGAGCCGCCGCTCGCTCCGCCGATCCGGCGCGCTCGCACAGCCGGCCACGCTCGGCCAGCGCCGCCGCGTCGCCGGGACGCAGCCGGCCGGCGCGGTCCAGCGACCGGTCCGCCGTTTCCAGGGCGTGCAACGCGTCGAGCGCCGCGCCGAGGGCAAGGTGCAGCTCCGCCGAGGCGGGGTCGAGCGCCAGCCCGCGCCGCGCCGCCGCCAACGCCGCGCGCGGCTTCTCGGCCATCTGCTGGGCGGCGGCAAGCCGGACCAGCAGTCCGGTGTCGGCGGGTGCCGCCAGCGCGGCGCGGCGCCCCGCGGAGACCGACGCGCCGCGCTGCCCCAGGTCGCTCAGCAGCAGGCACAGGCTCGCCCAACAACCGCCTTGCGCGGGGTCCAGGGCCAGCGCCGGACGAAGCGCGGAAATGGCCCGTTCCGTCTGGCCGAGCGTCTGCCGCACCTCCGCCTCCACCATCCGGGCGCGCAGCAGCGTCGGGTCGAGCCGGGCGGCGATCCCGGCCAGCCGAGCGGCCTCCTGCAACCGTCCGAGCCCCTTGGCGGCCATCGCCGCGTCGAAGGCAGCGGACAGATTTTGCGGATCGAGGGCCAGCGACTGCGTGTAGAGCGCCGCGGCGGAGGCCAGGGCGCCGGAATCGAAGGCGGTCTCGGCCAGGACGCGGAGCGCCGGGGCCAGCCGCTCCGCCGCCTCCCCATGATCCGGCCGCAGGCGCAGCGTGGCGAGCCAGCTCGCCACCGCGTCCGCGGTCCGTCCGAGCGCGTCCTGAACCTTGCCGCGGTTGAGGTGATAGGTCGGCGATGCCGGATCACCCGCCACGGCGGCGTCGAGATGGACGAGCGCCACCGCGGCCCGCCCGGTCTGGGCGAGCAACAGCCCCATCAGATGGCTGGCGTCGGGATGGCCGGGAACCGCCTCCAGAATACGGCCATAGAGGGTTTCCGCCTCCGTCACCCGCCCGGCGATGTGATGGTCGAGCGCGATGGACAGGGCTTCGGAGACGGTGGCCATGGGCCGGGGCAATCCGCGTGGGGCCGCTTCGGGATGGCGCCACAGTGGCCGGGCCACCCCCGGACTGTCAACCGCCGGACTGTCAACCGCCGGACTTGGCCTTCGCGGCCGGGAACACCCTCGCGCGCAGGAAATCCACCAGCGCCCGCACCTTCGGCGAGGGGTGCTTGCTCGCCGGCCACAGCACATGGAAAACGCCGGTGCGCTCCACGTGATCGGCCAGGACCGGCTCCAGCCGGCCGTCGGCCAACGGCTCGCGGATGGCGAAGTCCGGAAGGTAGGCGATCCCCAGCCCCTGCAGCGCGAAGCACACGCGCGTCTCGATGTTGTTGCAGATCATCGAGGTCGGCAATTGCAGTTCGGGCTCGCCGGGCGCCTGCCGAAGCGCCCAGGTTTCCAGCTTGCCGCTGTTGGGAAAGCGGTAGTGCAGGCAGGCGTGCTGCCGCAGATCGGCCGGCGTTCGCGGCATACCCCGCCGCGCCAGATAGTCCGGCGAGGCGACCAGCAACAAACGGAAGCTCCCCAGCCGGCGCGCCGACAGCCGTGAATCGGCCGGCTCGCCCGTGCGCACCACGGCATCGAAGCCCTCCTCGATCACGTCGACCATGCGGTCGGTGAAGTCCAGGTCCAGTTCGATCTCGGGATAGGCGCGCATGAACTCGCCGAGCACCGGCAGGACCAGCGAGCTGACCAGCGGCAGGCTGACGCGCAGGCGCCCGCGCGGCACGGCGGAGGCCTGTGACAGCTCCAGCTCCGCCGCCTCGATCTCGGCCAGGATGCGGCGGCTGCGCTCCAGGAACAGCGCGCCCTCGGCGGTCAGCGTGACGCTGCGCGTGCTGCGGTGGAACAGGCGCACGCCCAGCTTATCCTCCAGCCGCGCCACGCTCTTGCCAACGGCCGAGGCCGACACGCCGAGCAACCGGCCGGCGGCGACGAAGCTGCGCGTCTCGGCAACCTGCACGAACACCACGAAGCCGTTCAGGCTGTCCATCCAGCGCCTCCATTGCGGACATCCAGCTCCGCATAATCAGGAACTGCACCCGGCTTTTTCTTTAATAGCAGGATTTTTATCGTCACGGCATCGCCCATTGAAACGAGCCGCGTGCCATGACCCATCCGCCCTTTGTCCTCCGCCAAGGCGTTCCGCCGGCGACCCTCCGTGAGCGCGTCCACGGCGCCGTCCAGCGGGCGCTCGACGAGCAGCGGCTTGTCGGCGCCGTCGTCCTGGTGGCGCGGGACGGCGCGCTGGTCCACCGGCAGGCCGCCGGCTTCGCCGACCGCGAAAGCGCGCGGCCGATGGCCGTGGAGACGGTCTTCCGTCTGGCCTCGGTCAGCAAGCCCATCGTCTCCACCGCGGCGCTGGCTCTGGTGGCGCAAGGCCGGCTCGACCTCGACGCGGGCATCGCGCGCTGGCTGCCCCGGTTCCAGCCCCGGCTGGCCGATGGCCGACCGGCGCGCATCACGGCGCGGCAGCTGCTCAGCCACACGGCCGGTCTCGGCTACCGCTTCTTCGAGGCCGACGCGGACGGCCCCTATGCGCGGGCCGGCGTGTCGGACGGCATGGACGCGTCCGGCATCAGCCTGGACGAGAACCTGCGCCGTCTCGCCGGCGTGCCGCTGCTTTACGAACCGGGGACGGGCTGGGGCTACTCACTGGCGACCGACGTGCTGGGCGCGCTGGTCGCGCGGGTGCACGGCACGACGCTGGCCGAGGCGGTGCGCCGGCTGGTGACCGGCCCGCTGGGCATGGCGGACACCGGCTTCACCGCCCGTGATCCCCGGCGCGTGGCGACCGCCTATGTGGGCGATACGCCGCGGCCGCATCGGCTGGCCGAGGGCGAGACGGTTTCTCCCTTCGAGGGCGCCGTCGGCATCGCCTACAGCCCTGCGCGCATCTTCGATCCGCAGGCATTTCCGTCGGGCGGCGCGGGCATGGCGGGGACGGCGGAGGATCTGCTGCGCTTGCTGGAAACCCTGCGGCAGGGCGGCGGCGCCCTCCTGCCCGGCGACCTGATCGCGGAGATGGCCCGGGACCAGACGGGCGGCCGCAACCTGCCCAACGCGCCCGGCTTCGGCTTCGGGCTGGGCTTCTCGGTCCTGCGCGACCCGGCCTCGGCCGCCTCGCCCGAATCGGAAGGAACCTGGCGCTGGGGCGGCGCCTACGGCCATTCCTGGTTCGTGGACCGGGCGCGGGGCCTCAGCGTCGTCGCCTTCACCAACACGCTCTACGAAGGCATGTCCGGCCGCTTCGTCACCGACTTGCGCGATGCGGTCTATGGCGCCTTGGAGGCGCGGCCATGAGGAGGACACCCCCGCGCACAAGCGCCGCCGCTTCGGACCGTTTGCCCCTGGCCTCGTTGCTGGCGCTCGCCATGGCGGCCTTCATCACCATCCTCACCGAAGCGCTGCCCGCCGGACTGCTGCCGCAGATGGCCCAAGGGCTGGGAGTAACCGAGGCTTGGGTCGGCCAGACCGTGACGATCTACGCCGGCGGTTCGCTGGCGGCGGCCATCCCGCTGACCACCGCCACGCAGGGGGTGCGCCGCCGCCCGCTGCTGCTGGCGGCCATCGCCGGCTTCGTCGTCGCCAACACCGTCACGACGTTTTCCGGCAGCTTCGCCCTGACCATGGTGGCGCGTTTCCTGGCGGGCGTGTCGGCCGGCCTGATGTGGGCGCTGCTGGCAGGCTATGCCGCGCGCATGGTGCCCGACCACCAGAAGGGCCGGGCCATCGCCGTTGCAATGGTCGGCACGCCGTTGGCGCTGTCGCTCGGCGTGCCGGCCGGCACCTTCCTGGGCAATCTGGTGGGCTGGAGGGTGTGCTTCGGCATCATGAGCGCACTGGCGCTGGCGCTCATGCTGTGGATGCGCGTCGCGCTGCCGGACTTCGCCGGACAGGCGGCGGGCAGGCGGCTGCCCCCGGGGCGCGTGTTCACCCTGGCCGGCGTGCGCCCGGTGCTGTTCGTGGTGCTGGCCTTCGTGCTGGCGCACAACATCCTCTACACCTACATCGCGCCGTTCCTGGCGGCGTCGGGCATGGCTGGGCGGACGGATCTGGCGCTGCTGGTGTTCGGCGTCGCGTCGCTGCTGGGCATCTGGATCGTCGGCCTGCTGATCGACGGCCATCTGCGGGCGCTGACGCTGGCCAGCACCGGCGTGTTCGGTCTGTCCGCGCTGGCGCTCGGCGCGGCGGGCGACGCCCCGGCCGTGGTCCTTGCGGCGGTGGCCGCCTGGGGTCTGGCGTTCGGCGGTGCGGCGACGCTGTTCCAGACGGCGCTGGCCAGGACCGCGGGCGACGCGGCGGATGTCGCCCAGTCCATGCTGGTCACCGCCTGGAACACGGCCATCGCCGGCGGCGGCATCGTCGGCGGCGTGCTGCTCGAGCGGCTGGGCGTCGGCGCCTTCGCGCCGGCCCTGCTGGTGCTGCTGGCGGTGGCGTTGCTGGTGGTGTGGGGAGCGAGGCGGCACGGCTTTCCCGCCCCGACCGACGCGACCGGAGCGGGAGAGGGGGCTGCCGTCGCCGTCAGTCCGTGCGGTCCAGCCGGCGCAGATGCAGCATGTAGAGCCGGGAGAAGCGCGTCACCAGATCGTGGAAGGGCAGCGGCTTCACCGGGGTGAAGGGCAAGGCCAGCTCCGGCGCGCCCGTCCCCGTGGCGTGGCGCGCCAGTTCGCGGCCCACGGCGGTGCCCAGCGCCATGCCGCGCCCGTTGTAGCCGACCGCCCCGGTCACGCCGGGCGCCAGCTCGTGGAAATGGGGCCGGAAATCGGCGGTCATCGCCAGATGCCCGCTCCAGCTCCGCGCGATGGCCGGGTTGCCGATCTGGGGGAAGACGCGGCGGATGCGCTCGCGTGTGCGCTCCCGCGCCCGCCGCTCGGCGTCGGCCGACCGCACCAGCGTGCAGCCGGAGACCAGCCGGTTGTCGGCGGTCCAGCGGAAGAAATGCAGGTCGCCGCGGGTGTCGCTGCACGCCATGTCGGAGGGCAGCACGCTGGCGCGCAGGGCGGCGGGCAGCGGCTCCGTCACCATCTGGAAGTTCAGCACCGGCACGATCGAGCGGCGCAGCCCCGGCCACAGATCGTCGGTGTAGGCGTTGGTCGCCAGCACGACACGGTCGGCGGTCACGGAGCCCTGCGGCGTGGTCAGCGTCCAGCCGGTGCCGGCGCGCGCGATGGACACGACCGGCGTGTCGCTGTGGATGGTGACTCCCAGCCCGAGGGCGGCCCGCGCCATCTCGCGGGCCAGCGACAGCGGGTTCACATGGCCGCCGGTCGGCGCGACCATGGCGCCGTGCCAGAAGCGCGTGCCCAGCGCCCGTTCCGTCTGCGCCGCGTCGAGCAGCGCGACCTCCGCCCCCAGTGCCCGCCACTGCGCGACGCGCTGCTCCGCCGCCTTCATGCGGCCCGGCCGGTGGGCCGGCTGGATCCAGCCCTTCTGCACGCCGTCGCAGCGCATCTGGTAGCGCTCGATCAGGTCGAAGACCAGCGCCGCCGATCCGCCGACCATGCGGGCCAGCGCCGATCCCTTCGCCTCGCCATAGGCCGCCGTCAGGTTGGCGGGGTCGAGGCGCGACAGCGTCGGGATGATCTGGCCGTTGTTGCGACCCGACCCGCCGAAGCCCGGCTCGCGCGCCTCCAGCACCGCCACGCGGACACCCTGCTCGGCCAGATGGATCGCCGTGGACAGGCCGGTGACGCCCGCCCCGACCACCGCCACATCCACCCGGACCGCTCCGTCCAGCGGGCCGGTCTCCGGGCCGGCGACGGCGCTCGCCGCCCAATGGGAGTCCGGCAGCGGCGCGTCCAGCAGCGGTTTGAGAAGCGCGCTCATCGCGTCCCCTCCTCCACCAGCAGCGTCTTCGCCAGCGCCACCCAATAGCTGGCGCCGATGGCCAGGTTGGCGTCGTTGAAGTCGTAGCCGGGGTTGTGCAGCAGGCAGCCGCCGTCCGTCGGCCCGTTGCCCAGCCAGACGTAGCAGCCCGGCCGTTCCTTCAGCATGAAGGCGAAATCCTCCGCCCCCATGGAGGGCATCGGATCGTGGTCGATGTTCGCCTCGCCGACCAGCGCGGCGGCGACGCGGGCGCACAGCGCGGTCTCGGCGGCGCTGTTGACGGTCGCCGGATAGCGTCGCTCGTAGCGCACGCTGGCGGTGCAGCCGAAGGCGGCGGCGGTGTGCTCGGCCAGCGCGCGCAGCCGCGCCTCGACCACGTCCTGCACCCCCTCCTTGAAGGCGCGGACGGTGCCGCGCAGCGTG
Source organism: Azospirillum brasilense (assembly GCF_005222205.1). NCBI lineage: Bacteria > Pseudomonadati > Pseudomonadota > Alphaproteobacteria > Rhodospirillales > Azospirillaceae > Azospirillum > Azospirillum brasilense. The sequence continues at coordinate 679,888 of NZ_CP032348.1, forward strand.
ACCTCCGCCGGGATGACGTTCCAGGTGTCGCCGCCGGTGATCCAGGTGGTGGAGACCACGGCGCTGTCCAGCGGGTGCAGGCTGCGCCCCGGAATGGTCTGCAGGGTGGTCAGCAGATGGCCGGCGGCGGTCATCGGGTCGTGGCCGAGATGCGGCATGGCGGCGTGGCTGCCCTTGCCGTGGACGGTCACCTCGAAGATGTCGTAGCTGCCCATCATCGGCCCCGGCCGCAGTGCGATCTGCCCGAGCGGCAGGCCCGGCCAGTTGTGCATGCCGTAGACGCTCTCCACCGGGAACCGCTCGAACAGCCCCTCGGCGATCATCTCGCGCGCACCGCCCTCGTTCTCCTCCGCCGGCTGGAAGATGACGTGCAGCGTCCCGGCGAAATCGGGATCGTCGGCCAGGATCTTCGTCGCCCCCAGCAGCATCGTGGTGTGGCCGTCGTGGCCGCAGGCGTGCATCCGGCCCGGGTTGACCGAGCGGTGGGCGAAGTCGTTGGTCTCGTGGATGTGCAGCGCGTCCATGTCGGCGCGCAGCGCGATGGCCCGGCCGCCGGGCCGCCGGCCCTTCAGCGTGCCGACCACGCCGGTGCGCCCCAGCCCCGTCGCCACCTCCAGCCCGAAGGCGCGCAGCTTGTCCGCGACGAAGGCGGCGGTCTCGTGCTCCTCGAAGGCGGTTTCGGGATGGGCGTGCAGATGGTGCCGCCACTGCCGCATCTCCGGAGCCAGGGCCTCGGCGGCGGGATGCAGGCGGACGTTCGCGGGGATGGTCATTCCGGGGACTCCTGGGGTCCGCCCGCCGGCAGGCTGTAGCGGAAGTCGCAGTGGCTGGCGCCCTGCATGATGGTCTGGGTGCGGGTGAAGCGGACGTCGGGGCGGTAGCCGCACATGAACTCGCCGTCCCGGTTGCAGGACAGGATGTCGCCGATCTCCTCCACGCCCATGGCGCGGTAGCTTTCGGCGTAGCGGCAGCGGGTGACGTTGAAGCCCAGCCGGTCGGGCGCGCTCTCGATCACCTCCAGCCGCAGGGCGTCCCCGGCGGTCCACAGGGCCAGCCGCTCGTGGAAGGTGGCGAGGTCGGCGGTGCCGCGGGTGGCGCGGTCCTCCGCCGCCATGGCGGCGCCGGCCTCGCGGGCCATCACCTCGATGGCGCGGGCGAGCACGGCCCGCGCCCGCTCCCGCCCGATCTCGGGCAGGAGCTGGTCGTAGAGCGCCTTGGCGAAGGCCGCCTCGATGCGCCGCCGCTCCAGGATGGGCAGGGGGGCAGACGCGGGAGTTGGGGCGGGAGCGGCGTTTTCGGTGTCGGTGGTCATCGCTGCGATCCTTTTTCCGTCAGCCGCCGAGATAGGCCGCCCGCACGCGCGGGTCGGCGGCCAGATCGGCGGCGCTGCCCGAGAGTGTCACCCTTCCCGCCTCCATGACATAGGCGTGATCGGCGACGCGCAGCGCGGCGCGGGCGTTCTGCTCCACCAGCAGGATCGAGGTGCCCTCGCCGCGGATCTGGACCAGCAGGTCGAAGATCTGCTTCACCACCATCGGCGCGAGGCCGAGCGACGGCTCGTCGAGCAGCAGCAGGCGGGGCTTCGACATCAGGGCGCGGGCGATGCACAGCATCTGCTGTTCGCCGCCCGACAGCGAGCCCGCCTTCTGGGTCAGCCGCTCGCGCAGGCGGGGAAACAGCTCCAGCATCCGCTCCATGCGGGCGGCGCGGTCGTGGCGCAGCGTCCGCCCGCCAAGCAGCAGGTTCTCCCGCACCGTCATGGTGCCGAAGATCTGCCGCCCCTCCGGCGCCTGGGCAAGGCCGCGGCGAACCACCTCGTGGCTGGGGCTGTCCGTCATGTCCCGGCCGTCGAAGACGGTGGCGCCACCCGTGGTGCGGTAGATGCCGGACAGGGCGCGCATCAGCGTGGTCTTGCCGACGCCGTTGGCGCCCAGCACGGCGACGATGGCCCCCTCCGCCACGTCGAGCGAGACGCCGCGCAGGATTTCCTGCGGCCCCATGCGCACCGTCAGGTCGCGGACCTCAAGGATGCGGCGCCCAGAGACGGCGGTGGCGATGGCGTGTGCGGCGTCAAGCGGCATCGTCTTCCACTCCCAGATAGGCTTCGAGGACGGCGGGGTCGCGCTGCACCGCCTCCGGCGTGCCGTCGGCGATCTTCCGGCCGGACGCCAGGACGATGACGCGGCTGCAGCTTCCCATCACCAGCCCCATGTCGTGCTCGACCAGCAGGACGGTGACGCCGCCGGCGTGCAGGCGGCGGATGAAGTCGGCCAGCTCCGCCGTCTCGGTGTCGTTGAGGCCCGCCGCCGGCTCGTCGAGGATCAGCAGGCGGGGCGCCGTCGCCAGGGCGCGGGCGATCTCCAGATACTTGCGCTTGCCGTAGGACAGGTTGGCGGCGATGTCCCCGGCCTGGGCGGTCAGGCCGACGCGCTCCAGCGCCTCCCAGCTCCGCTCGCTGACCGCGCGGCTGTGGGCGCCGCCGTTGACCAGCGCCCGCCAGGGCGACTGGCCGAAGGCGCCGACCGCCCCGACGGACACGTTGTCGAACACCGTCATGTTGGGGAAGACACGCAGGTTCTGGAAGGTGCGGCCCATGCCCATGCGGGCGATCTGCCAGGGCTTGCGCCCCGTGACGTCCTGCCCGTCGAAGGTCACCGTGCCGTCCGACGGCGGGGTGAAGCCGGTGATCAGATTGAACAGGGTGGTCTTGCCGGCGCCGTTGGGGCCGATCAGCCCGACCAGCTCGCCCTTGGCGATGGTGGCGCTGACGTCGCTGACCGCCAGCAGGCCGCCGAAGCGCCGGGTCAGCCCCTGGATGGAGAGAAGCGTGTTGCTCATGATCCGCCTCACTTCCAGCCGACGGGCGTGCCGCCGGCGATGGTGGCCCAGCCGCGGGAGAAGGAGCGGCGGACGAAGCCCAGCGCGGTGCCTTCGGCCAGCATGCCCTTTGGCAGCAGCAGGATGGACAGGAACATGGTCGCCCCGACGGCGATCATGCGGTAATCGCCAATGTCGCGCAGCGCCTCCGGCAGGACGATCATGAACAGGGCGCCGACGACCGCGCCGGGAAGGCTGCCCAGCCCGCCGACCACCACCATCGCCAGGATCAGGATCGATTCCATGAAGCGGAAGTTGTCCGGCGCGATGTAGGCGGAGGTGTGGGCCAGCAGCGCCCCGGCGATGCCGGCGAAGAAGGTGGCGACGACGAAGGACTCGATCTTCAGCCGCTCGACGTTGATGCCCATGCTGTCGGCGCACTGGTCGTCCTCGCGCAGGGCCCGCAGCGCGTTGCCGTAGTAGGAGTGGGTCAGCCGGTGCAGCACCCAGACGCAGGCGACGGCGATGACCGCGACCGCCAGATAGCGGCTGAGCAGCGTGTCGGCCTGCCAGCCGAACAGCGAGATCGGCGGGATGCCGCGGATGCCCATCGGGCCGCGGGTCACGTCCACCCAGTTCAGCAGGACCACGTAGATCATCTCGCCGATGCCGAGCGTGGCGACGGCGAAGTAGATGCTGACCAGCCGCATGGTCGGCAGCGCCACCAGGAAGCCGAACAGGGCGGCGATCAGCCCCGCCGCCGGCAGCGTGACGATGAAGGGCAGGCCGAGCCTGGTGGACAGCAGCGCCGCCGCGTAGGCGCCGATGCCGTAGAAGGCGGCGTGGCCGATCGACAGCAGCCCGGCGGTGCCCGTCACGTGGTTCAGGCTGGCCGACAGGATCACGAAGATCATCGTCGTGATGGCGATCTGGGCGAGGTAGCTGGACCCGGTGCCGACGATCGCGGCGGGCACGGCGCCGAAGGCGACCGCCAGCAGGAGGAAGGTCCAGGCGAACCGCCGGCCTCGCCCGGAAAACGCGGCGGGCGGCGCGAGGGTGTCCGGCATCAGCCGGGCGTCAGGCACGTTCACGTCCATGTCCGAACAATCCTTGCGGGAAGAAGACCAGCGTGATGACCAGAAGGCTGTAGGTGATCAGGTCCTTCCAGCCGCTCGACAGGAACTCGGTCGCGATGCTTTCCGACACGCCGAGCAGCAGGGCGCAGGCGACCGCCCCCGGGATGCTCGACAGGCCGCCCATCACCATGGCCACGAAGGCCTTCACCCCCGGCGCGAAGCCCATGTGCGGCGAGATCGCGCCGTCGTAGAGGCCGACCAGGATTCCCGCCGTGGCGCCCAGCATCGAGCCGACCGCGAAGGTGGTGACGATGGTGCGGTCGGTGTTGATGCCGACGTAGCGGGCGCCGAGCTGGTTGTTGGACACGGCGCGGATGCCGAGGCCGGTCTGGGTGCGGTAGAGCAGGAACTGCAGCGCGCCCAGCATGACGGCGGAGGTGGCGAAGATGACCAGGCTGCCGCTGGCGACCATGACCGGCCCGATGGCGACTGGCTGCTGCAGCAGGTAGCCGGACGGGATGCCCTGCATGTCGCCGCCGAAGATGTGCATCATGATCTCGCGCGTCACGATCGACACGGCGAGCGAGGAGAGCAGCGTCGCCTCGCGCATGGCGCGGGACTTCTGGCTGGCCTCGTCGGTGAAGCGGCGGAAGGGGCGGAAGGCGATGCGCTCCAGCCCGACGCCGGACACCGCGCCCACCGCCAGGACCAGCGGCACCACCGCCAGCAGCGGCGGGGCCATCGCGGTGATGACCATCAGCCCGACGAAGGCGCCGATGGTGTAGACCTCGCCATGGGCGAAGTTGACGACGTTCAGGACGCCGAAGATCAGCGTGAAGCCGATCGCCATCAGGGCGTAGACGCACCCGATGGACAGGCCGTTGATGACCTGCTGAAGGAAGAAGACATCGAAGACCATGGCGTGCTCCAGGCTTCGGGGAGCGCGCCCGCCGGTCCCGGCGGAGCGCGCACCACGGCGTGTGTCCCGAAAGGAGGATCGTGTGGAAAGCCCTAGGGCGTCCCTGGGGCGTCCTTAGACGGTACCGGTCAGGGGCCGGTCACGACCTGGAAGCGGCCGTCCTTCACCATCATCTTGGCCAGCGCCTTCGCCGGCTCGCGGGTGACGGGGTCGAAGCTGGTGGCGCCGGTCACGCCGGGATAGCCGGTGGTGGCGGCCAGCGCGTCGCGCAGGCTCTCGCGCGTCACCGACGGGCCGGCCTTGGCGACGGCGTCCAGCATGATGCCGACCGCGTCATAGGCCTGGGCGGCGAACATGCCGGGCTCCGACTTGAAGCGCGCCGCATACTCCTTCACGAAGGTCTGCACCGCCGGGTCGGGGTTGTCGGGCGTGAAGGTGGTGGCGAGGTGCAGCCCCTCCACCGATTCACGTCCCAGCTCGATCAGCTTGGGCGAATAGAGCGAACTGGTGCCGTAGAGCGGGATCTTGATGCCGAGCTGCTCGCGCTGCTGGGCGAAGGCGGCCCCCTCTTCGTAGAACATCGCGAGGTAGATCACGTCGGGCTTCTGCCGGGCGACCTTGGTCAGGATGGAGCGGAAGTCGCGGTTGCCGGGGTTGAACGCCTCGGTGGCGGTGATCTTGCCGCCCTTGGCCTTGAAGCCGCTGACGAAACCGTCGAGCGCCGAGATGCCCCAGTCGTTCTGGATGTAGATCACCGCCGCCGTCTTCTTGCCCGCCGCGATGATCCAGTCGGCGTTGTACGGGCCTTCGAAGGCCTGGGTGGTGATGTTGCGGAACTGCCAGGGGCTGAGCTTGGTGAAATCCGGATGCGAGGCGGTCTGGGAGAGCTGCGGCATCTTCTCCGCCGCGTAGATCTCGCCCGCCGCCATCGACACGGTGGAGGAGAAGTCGCCGATCACCCCGACGACCTTGGAATTGTCGAGGAACTTGTGCGCGATGTTGCGCGCCTCCTTGGGATCGTCCTTGCTGTCCTCGAAGGTGATGGCGACCTTGGCGCCGGCCAGCTTGCCCGAGGCGTTGAACTCCTCCAGCTTGATCTGGGCGGCGTTGCGGAACATCTCGCCGTACTGGCTGCGGTCGCCGCTGAGAGGCGCCTGATAGCCGATGACGATCTCGCGGTCGGCGGCCTGGGCAAGGGTGGCGCCGGTGGTGGTGGCCAGCATGGCGCCCAGAACGGCGCCGAAAACAGCACGCTTTTTCATGGTTCGGTTCCCCTGTCGGCGAGGCTGGACGGTCAGTGCGCGGCGGCCGGATCAACGGCGGGCGCGGCGGCGCCCGGCGTGATCGTCAGGTGGCAGCAGGTGCTGCGGCCCGGCTTCCAGGTGTCGACCTCGATCTCGAAGCCGGCGGTCTCGAAGGTGCCCTTGTCGACCGCGCCGGCGAGTTCGCAGAGCGTCTCCACCGTCTGCGCCGGCAGATTGGCCTCCAGCCAGGCTTCCTTCAGCGGACAGGTGTGGAAGCGGATCTCCAATACCTCGTCGGTGCAGCGCACGACCTCCGGCCCGAACTGGGCCTCGGCGTCGGGGATGAATTTCAGGAAGGAGTCGCGCAGGCCGGCCAGATCGGCCGGGGCGTGGGGCGCGAAATTGTGGGCGATGGCCGCACCCCGGCGATAGATGGTGCGCGCCATGATCTCCCGGGCCTTCTCCTCGCCGATCTCCTTGCGCATCTCGTCGAAGGCCGCCTCATAGACCATCGCGCGGCTCTTCATCGCGTTGCGCAGAAGTGTGCGAAACTCGTCCATCGGTGAATGCTCCTGTTCTTTGCCAAGTGTCTTGCGGTGGCGATTTTTGTTTTTTGTAAGCGCTTGTTATTGCGTCAGAGGGACGGGCCGCCCTGAAGGAAGGCCTCGATCCGCGCCTCGTCGGCGGCGGTGTCGAAACCGGCCCGCGTCATCCAGGCGTCGTCGTGGTAGGTGTTGCGGTAGCGCTCGCCGGAATCGCAGATCAGCGTCACCAGCGACCCGGCCCGCCCGGCCTCGCGCATCCGACCGGCGATCCAGCACAGCCCGAAGAAGTTGGTCCCGGTGGACCCGCCGACCATCCGGCCCAGCCGCCGCGACAACACCCGCATCGCCGCCAGCGAGGCCACGTCGGGCACCTTGATCATCTGGTCGACGACCTCGGGGATGAAGGACGGCTCGACGCGGGGCCGCCCGATGCCCTCGATGCGCGATCCGCGCTCACAGGTCAGCGCGGCGTCGCGGTTGACGAAGCTGTCGTAGAAGACCGAATGCTCGGCGTCGGGAACGCACAGCCGGGTCGGCAGGTGGCGGTAGCGGATGTGGCGCCCGATGGTGGCGGCGGTGCCGCCGGTGCCGGCGCTCATCACGATCCAGTCGGGCACCGGGTGGCGCTCGCTGCGCATCTGGCCGAAGATCGATTGGGCGATGTTGTCGGTGCGCCAGTCGGTGGCGCGCTCGGCGTAAGTGAACTGGTCGAGATAGACGCCGCCCAGCCGCACCGCCAGCGCCGCCGCCTCGGCGTAGATCGCCTTGGAGGATTCGACGAAGTGGCAGCGCCCGCCGTGCAATTCGATGGCGGCGACCTTCTCGTCCGAGGTGCCGCGCGGCATCACCGCGTGGAAGGGCAGGCCGAGCAGCCGGGCGAAATAGGCTTCCGACACCGCGGTGGAGCCCGACGACGCCTCGATCACCGGCGTGCCTTCGCCGATCCGCCCGTTGCAGATGGCGAACAGCAGCAGCGACCGCGCGACGCGGTGCTTCAGGCTGCCGGTGGGGTGGGTCGATTCGTCCTTCAGGTAAATGTCGATCCCGGACAGCTCCGGAACGTCGAGCTTCAGCAGCGGCGTGTCAGGCGACCGCGCCGCCTCGGTCTCCAGCAGCTCGATCGCACGCCGGGTCCAGTCGCGGCCGGTGGCCTCGGGCAGCGGGGTGTAATCGAGGCGGAACGGCTGACGGATCGAACCGGCGCCGGGAGGAAACGGCACGGTCTGCGCGGAAGCGGTCATGTCACCCTCAAAGCGCGATGACGGCGTCGATCTCGACCGACGCGCCGAGCGGCAGCGCCGACACCTCGACGGTCGAGCGGGCGGGGAACGGCGCCTGGAAGAAGCCGGCATAGAGCTCGTTCACCGCCTTGAACTGGGTGAGGTCGGTCACGTAGACGGTTATCTTCACCGCCTTCGCCAAGCTGGTTCCCGCGGCCTCGGCGATCGCCGCGATGTTGGTCAGGCTGCGCGCCGCCTGGGTGGGCGCGTCCGGGCCGGCGAAGGCCCCGGTGGCCGGGTCGATCGGCAGCTGGCCGGAGACGAACAGCAGTCCCCCGGCGACGCGGGCCTGGGCGTAGGGGCCGATGGCGGCCGGGGCTTTGTCCGTGGCGATGGTGTCGGTCATCATCCTGATCTTTCCTGTGTTGGCCCTGTGGTGGCGGCCGTCGCCTGCTCAAAGGCCGGGCGGTCTGCCCGCGATGGCGGCATGCGGGTGCATGCAAAATCCTCAAAACGAAAAAGCTTTTCTCCTGGCGGGCCAAACGAGCAAAATCATCCGTCCCAACCGCGAAGGCCCCGAGCAACCCTGATGACCATCGACGCCACCGACCGGAAGATCCTGGCCGCCCTTCAGGCCGACGCGACCCTGTCGCTCGCCGACCTCGGCAAGCAGGTCGGCCTGTCCGCCACCCCCTGCTGGCGCCGCGTGCAACGCCTTGAACAGGAAGGCTATGTCCGCCGCCGCGTGGCCTTGCTGGACCGCGCCAAGCTGAACGTCGACGTGACCGTCTTCGTGGCCGTCCGAACCAGCAAACACTCGGCGGAGTGGCTGGAGGAGTTCCGCCGCGTGGTGGCCGACATACCGGAGGTTGTTGATCTCTACCGCCTGAGCGGCGAAATCGATTATCTGCTGCGGGTGGTCATTCCGGACATCAAGGCCTACGACGCTTTCTACCGAAAGCTCATCGAGCGCATCGAGCTTCAGGATGTCTCATCGATGTTCGCCATGGAGGAAATGAAGTCGACAACGGAAGTCCCTCTTTCTTACGTAAAGACCTAGAACAACTAGGATTTTACTTGTTGGTTTTCTTTTTAGACTCACGCTTCAGCAATTTTTGCGAAGCCCCTGTAGTGATTCTCAATATCGCATGGTTCGTATGAGAATTTTTTACTTTTTTGGCTGTAGCCATGCATCATCGTAGAAAATTTTTCTACAAATTAGGCGTTTTTCACAAAATTCATCCTGGGATTGGCAGCAAACCAGATGGGTCGGGTGTTTGTAAGCCCCGTCATGGCGTCCCCTTCCGCGCAGCAATCGCCTCGGCATCAAATCCCTCTCCCGCCCCGGGAGAGGGTGCCCGCGTAGCGGGCGGGTGAGGGTAGAACCGAGGATCAGGGCGCTGATTCTCGGCAGGCCCTCACCCTTCCCACGCTTCGCGCGGGCCCCTCCCCTCTCCCGGGACGGGAGAGGGGATATCACATGCGAGTGTCTCGCCTCCCTCTGGGCCGGCGCTCCGCCCCCGTTGCCTATTGCCTGCGCAAAGCGGGCGGTCTATATGCGTCACGTCTCACTCAATGAGACGCTGAAACCGCCAGGGCAGGCGAACCTTGAAAACGCGCAGCACTCAGACTCCCGACGCCGCCGCCAACGTCCCAGAAGACGCGGCCAAGCCGAAGGCGGCCGCCACAGACCGGACCTTCGCGATCCTGGAACTGGTCGCGTCGGCCTCCGGCCCGCTGGCGGTGAAGACCATCGGGGCGACGCTCGGCCTGCCCAAGCCGACCGCCCACCGCCTCGTCAACGGCCTGATCGAGAAGGGCCTTCTGGCGCGGGACCTGGAAACGCGCGACGTCATCATCGGCGTCGAGGCGGCGCGGCTGGCGGTCGGCATTCTGCGCGCATCGCTGTCCCGCGCGCCGGTCCGCTCCGTGCTGCGCGCGGTCAGCGCCGAGTTGGGGGAAACCTGCAACGTCGGCGTCCTCGACGGCGGCGACGTCGTCTATCTCGACCGCGTGGAGGTCGAGCACTGGCCCCTGCGCCTCCAGTTCGGCGTCGGATCGCGCGTGCCGATGCACTGCACGGCCATGGGCAAGCTGTTCCTCGCCACGCTGCCGGACGGTATGCGCAGCCGCCTGCTCGCCTCCGGTCCCTTCTCCGCGCAGACCGCCCACACCCTCACCGATCCGGACGCGCTGGCCGCCGAGCTGGAGCGCATCGCCGCGCGCGGCTACTCGCTCGACGACGAGGAGTATGTGGTGGGCGTGTTCTGCGTGGCCGTGCCGATCCTCTCCTCCACGGGCCGGATGGTGGCAGCCATCGCCGTGCAGGCCCCGAAGGTCAGACTGTCGCACGACCGCGTCGAGCAGGTCCTGCCCATCCTCCGCCGCGGCGCCGAGGCCCTGTCCGCGCAGTTCGGATAGTCCCTCCTACCCCCATCGTTCTTCAAAACCGGACGTTTCATCGCCCGAGCCGCGGGATGCCGGCCGGGCATGCCCCCGTATGTTCGGATAATTGGGCACACGAACTTTTTGGGCTTGCGCGACCCAGGGTCCTGTGAGTTAATGATACAAATCGTATCGCTGAGTGAGACCAAGAGGCCGGGCGATACGCTTCCAGTCACGGGGAGGAACGATGACGCGGAAGATCGCCTTGGGCTCCGCCCCGTTGCAGGAGCCCCGCGAACCGACCACCGAAGACGTTGCCGACACCAACGCTGCCGACAACAACTCCGCCGACCGCCGGCCCCTCGCCGACCGCGTCCTGGCCTTGCTGGACGCGGTGGCCGGGGCGGGGCAGCCGATGGCCGTCAAGGACATCGCCGAGAAGCTGGCCCTGCCGAAGCCGACCGCGCACCGGCTGATCGCCATGCTGGAGGAACGCGGCTTCCTCGCCCGCCCGATCGACGGCCGGCTGGTGACCGTCGGCCCGAAACTGCGCACCCTGGCGCTCAACACGCTGCGCAGCTCCCTGGGCCAGGCGCCGTCGCACGCCCGGCTGCGGGCGCTCAGCCTGGAGCTGGGGGAGACCTGCAACATCGGCGTGCTGGAAGGCGGCGACGTCGTCTATCTCGACCGCGTCGAGGTCGAAGGCTGGCCGCTGCGGCTGGAATTCGGCGTCGGTTCGCGGGTGCCGCTGCACTGCACGGCGATGGGCAAGCTGTTCCTCGCCTTCCTGCCGGAGCTGCCGCGGCGGCGCCTGCTGGATTGCCTGCCGCTGCCCCGGATGGCGGCGGCGACGCTGTGCGACCCGGCGCTGTTCCGCGCCGAGCTGGAGCGCATCGCCGCCTGCGGTCACTCCTTCGATGACGAGGAATACATGCCGGGCGTCTTCTGCGCGGCGGTGCCGATCCGCGACGGCGCGGGACGGATGATCGCCGCCCTGGCGGTGCAGGCGCCGAAAGTCCGGCTGTCGCGGGAATCGGTGGCCGACCGCCTGCCGGTCCTGCACCGCGCCGCAAGCGACATGGCCCGCGCGCTGGGCATCGACGCCGCCCCGGCCGAGCCGGCCCTCTCACCCTAAGGAAGACGGACGCCATGGCAAGGACGCTTGAGACGACCGCCGCCGGATGCCCGGCCCGGCTGATGGCGCGCAGCGCCGCCCTGGAGCCGGTTCCAACGGCGGTGGTCGCCGCAGGGTCGCCGGTTGCGCTGGAAAGCGCGCGGCGCGCCACCGATCTCGGCCTCATCGAGCCGGTGCTGGTCGGCGATCCGGCGGCCATCGCCGACAGCGCCCGCCGGATCGGCTGGACGCTCCACGGCGCGTGCGTGGTTCCGGCACGCGACGACGCGGCGGCGGCGCGGATCGCGGTGGCGCTCGCCCGCTCCGGCGACGTCGGCGCGCTGATGAAGGGGCACATCCACACCGACACGCTGATGCTCGCGGCCCTCGACCCGAAATGCGGGCTGCGCATCGGGCGCCGCTTCACCCACGCCTTCCACATGACGCTGCCGGGGTCGAGCCGCGAGCTGGTCATCACCGACGCGGCGATCAACGTGGCGCCGTCGCTGACGACCCGGCTGGACATCATCCGCAACGCGGTGGAGCTGTGGCGGCTGGTCGGCGGCAGCGACCCGCGCGTGGCGCTGCTGTCCTGCACCGAGGAGGTGACCGAGCGCGTGCCCTCCAGCATGGACGCCGACCGGCTGACCCGCCTGTGCCGGCAGGAGGTGCCGGGCGCGACGGTGTTCGGGCCGCTGGCGCTCGACCTCGCGGTGTCCGCCGAGGCGGCGCGGATCAAGAACCTGACCCACCCCTGCGCCGGAGCCGCCGACATCCTGGTGGTGCCGAACATCGAGACCGGCAACGCCCTGTTCAAGGCGCTGGTGCATTTCCTGGACGCGGTCGCCGCGGGCATCGTGCTCGGCGCTGCGGTGCCGATCGTCCTCACCTCGCGTGCCGACCCGCCGGCGGCCCGCATCGCCGCCGCCGCCATCGCCCAGATCGTCGCCGGGCGCCGCTCCGCCACGCCGGGCCCGCCCTATCCCGCCACCGCAGCCAAGGGAGGCGCCGCACCCGGCCTGCACGCCTGACGGTCAAAAATAAATCCTGGGAGGGAATGCAAATGCTCCGCAACGCCTTGACGCTCACCGCGGCGGTGGCCGCGCTGCTGACACCCGTCCTGTCATCCGCCCCCGCGCGCGCCGACGACTACCCATCGCGCCCCATCGAGGTCATCGCGACCTTCGGGGCCGGCGGCGGCGCCGATTTGATGGCGCGCCAGTTCGCCCGCCTCGCCGAACCGCATCTCCACGTCGCCATGCCCGTCGTCAACGTATCCGGGGCGTCGGGCAACGCCGGCCTGACGCGGGTCCTGACCAACCCGGCCGACGGCTACACGGTCGGCACGCTGATCGCGCTGTCCGTCTCCTCCTGGGCGTCGGGCCTGGGCACGGCGAAGCCGGACAATTTCGTCTATGTGGCGATGATGCAGAACTCGCCGTCGATGCTCTACGTCTCGAAGAACAGCCCCTTCAAGACCTACGAGGAGTTCGCCGCCCACGCCAAGGCCAACCCCGGCAAGCTGCGCGTCGCCACCTCCGGCTACGGCACGCAGGACGACATCACGCTGAAGTATCTGGGAAGCCAGGGCGTGCCGGTGACCAACGTCCCCTTCGCCCGCCCCTCGGAGCGCTACGCCTCGCCCATCGGCGGCCACACCGACGCGATCTACGAGGAGCCGGGCGACGTCGCCCAGTTCCTGAAATCCGGCGACCTGCGCCCGATCGTCGTGTTCGACAAGCAGCGCCACCCCTCCTTCCCCGACGTGCCCGCCTCGGCGGAGCTGGGGCTGGACATCGGCGACCTGCCCAACTTCCGCACGCTGGCGGTGCCCGCCAGCACGCCGCCGGAGCGCGTGCAGAAGCTGCACGAGGCCGCCGCCAAGGTGCTGGCGAGCCCGGAATGGAAGGCCTTCTGCGCCGACACCTTCACCTGCGTCGACACGCTGGTGACGCCGGACCAGGCCAAGGAGGAGGTGAAGGCCTTCTACGAGACGGTGAGGGGCTATCTGGACCGCTTCGCCACCAAGACCGTCGGCCAGACACCGGGCTGAGTCCGGTTCCAAATCCGCCCCACCCGTTTCATCGCTCCTCAGGGAGGGAACCGTGACTCCCCTGTCCCACGGTCTTCGCCGGCTGGCGACACCCGCGGCCCTGCTCACCGGGTCGCTTCTTCTCTCGCAACACATCGTGCGCGACAGCACCATGATCGCCGGCCTGCCGGACCCGGTGGGACCGACGGGATGGCCCCGGCTGATGCTGGGCGCGGTCGGGCTGTGCGCCCTGATCTGGATCGCCAAGGAACTCCTGGCGCTGCGGCGCGCGGTCCACCAGCAGAAACCGGTCGACGAGGAATACGAAGGCTACGCCAATGGCCGGGCCATGATCGGGCTGGGGCTGGTCGTCCTCTACGGCCTCGCCCTGCCGCAGCTCGGCTTTCCGGTCGCCACCCTCGCCTTCGTCGCTTTGTGGTGCGTCATCGGCGGCATCCGGCGCCCGCTGACGCTGGCTCTGGTCACCGGCATCGGCTGCGTGGTGCTGCTCTACGTCTTCGTCCTCCTCGCCCAGATGCCGCTGAACCGCGGCCATGGCGTCTTCGACGACTTCACCGTCGCGCTTTACCGCCTGCTCGGCATCTACTGAGCCGGCCACCGGAAGGATCGTCCCATGGATATCCTCGCCAATCTGGCCGGTGGCTTCGCCGGCGCCCTCGACCCGTACAATTTCGTCCTCCTCGTCTCGGGCCTGATGCTCGGGGTGGTGGCCGGCGCGCTGCCGGGCATCTCCTTCGTCAACGCCATGGCCATCGCCCTGCCCTTCACCTACCTGCTGCCGCCGGTCACGGCGATGTCCTTCCTCGGCGGCATCTATGTGGGTGGCGTGTTCGGCGGCTCGATCTCCTCGATCCTCATCAACATCCCCGGCACGCCGGCCTCGCTGCCAAGCTGTTGGGACGGCTACCCGATGACGCGCAAGGGCCTGTCCTCGCGGGCGTTGAGCATCGCCATCACCGCGTCCGCCTTCGGCGGGCTGGCCAGCGCGTTGCTGCTGACTTTCGGCGCCCCGCCCTTCGCCAGCTTCGCGTTGAAGTTCGACCAGCCGGAATTCTTCGCCGCCACCATCCTGGGCCTCGTCAGCGTCATCGCCATCGCCAAGGACGCGCCGCTGATGAGCGCGATCTCGATGTTCCTCGGCCTGCTGATCGGGACGGTCGGCGTCGATCCGATGTACGGCATGCCCCGCCTGACGTTGGGCGTCCCCGACCTGGAGAGCGGCATCAACTTCACCGTCGTGATGATCGGCCTGTTCGCCATCGGCGAGGTCGTGGACCTCATCTGCAAGCGGGCCGGCGGCGGCCGCTCCATCACCACGAAGCCCGGCAAGCAGGTCGGCCTGTCGGACCTGTGGCGGATCAAGTCCTCGATCCTGCGCGGCACCGGCCTCGGCTGCACCATCGGCGTCATTCCCGGCGCCGGGGCCACGGTGGGGGCGGTCATCGCCTACAGCGTGGAAAAGCAGGCGTCGGGTAAGGGTGACCGCTTCGGCACCGGCGTCGAGGAGGGGCTGGCGGCCCCGGAGGCGGCCAAGAACGCCACCACCGGCACCGCCATGATCCCGCTGCTGACGCTGGGCATCCCCGGCAGCGCCGCCACGGCGATCATGCTGGCCGCCATGTTGATCCACGGGCTGAACCCCGGCCCGCTCCTCTTCACCTCGAACGCCACGCTGGTCTACACGATCTTCGCCAGCATGCTGATCGCCAACCTGCTGATGATCGTCGCGGCGATGGGCGTGGCACGGGTCTTCTCGACGCTGATGCGCGTGCCGCCGGCCATTCTCGGCGCCTTCATCATCGTGCTGAGCGTCGTCGGCGCCTACGGCGTGCGCAACAACCTGTTCGACGTCTATGTCTGCCTCGCCTTCGGCATCGCCGGCTACGTCATGAAGCGCACCGGCTTCCCGCCGGCCCCGCTGGTGGTCGGCGTGATCCTGGGGCCGCTGTGCGAGCGCTACTTCCTCACCTCGCTCGCCAACTACGACGGCAACATGACGGTCTTCTTCACCCGTCCGATCAGCGGAACGATCCTGGCTCTGGCCATCGCCTTCCTCGTCTGGTCGATGTGGCCGTCGGGCAGGCCGCTGCTCCGCCGCCCGCCCAAGGACCAGCCTCACAAGGAGCCGCCGCAACGGGTGCTCAAAGCCTGACCGTCCGAACAAACGAACGAACCTTCAGGGAGAGAGACAAGCAACCATGGACAACATCATGCTCGACCGAACGCCGGCCAGCGCCGACCAGGAGGCCGTCGCCGCCCTCGTCGCCCACGCCCGCGCCGCCCAGCGCGCCTTCGCCGACGCGACGCAGGAGCGGGTGGACGACGCCGTCGCCGCGCTCGCCTGGGCCATCTACGAACCGGGCCGCGCCCGCGCCCTGGCGGAGCTGGCGGTGGCCGACACCGGCCTCGGCAACGTCGCGGACAAGGTCATCAAGAACCAGCGCAAGACCTTCGGGACGCTGCGCGACCTGATGCGGGTGCGCACCGTCGGCGTGATCGAGGAGGACACCGCCAAGGGCATCGTCAAAATCGCCAAGCCGCTGGGCGTCGTCGGCGCCGTCACCCCCTCCACCAACCCGGCGGCCACGCCGGTCAACAAGGCGATGATGGCCGTTAAGGGCCGCAACGCCATCATCATCGCCCCCTCCCCCATGGGCTCCGCCGCCACCGGCCGCACGGTCGAGCTGATGCGGGCCGAGCTGGCGCGCATCGGCGCGCCGGAGGATCTCGTGCAGATGATCCCCACCCCGATCACCAAGGGCCTGACCCAGGCGCTGATGGAGGCGGTCGACCTTGTCGTCGTCACCGGCTCCCAGGACAACGTACGCCGCGCCTATTCCAGCGGCACCCCGGCCATCGGCGTCGGGGCCGGCAACGTTCCGGTCATCGTGGACGAGAGCGCCGATCTGGCCGAGGCGGCGCGCAAGATCGCCGCGTCGAAGACCTTCGACAACGCCACCTCCTGCTCGTCGGAGAACGCGCTCGTCGTCCTCGATTCCGTCTACGACGCGACCATCGCGGCGCTGGAAGAGGCCGGCGCCTATCTCTGCACGGCGGAGGAGCGGGAGCGCGTGCAATCCCGCCTGTGGGAGAACGGCAAGCTGAACCGCAAGCTGATCGCCAAGGACGCCGCCGTCCTGGCCGAGGCGTTCGAGCTGGCGCCCAAGGCGCGCGAGGCCCGCTTCTTCCTGGTGGAGGAATCCGGCGTCGGCAAGGCGCACCCCTTCTCCGGCGAGAAGCTGTCGCTGGTGCTGGCCGTCTACCGGGTGCCGGACTTCGACGCGGCGGTCGATCAGGTCCGCAAGATCCTCGACCACCAGGGGCGCGGCCATTCCTGCGGCATCCACACCAAGGACGAGGCCCACGCCAAACGGCTGGCCGACGAGCTTGACGTGGTGCGCGTGCTGGTCAACTTCGCCCACACCTTCGGCAACGGCGGCGGCTTCGACAGCGGGCTGAACTTCACCCTCTCCATGGGCTGCGGGAGCTGGCAGAAGAACTCCATCTCCGAGAACCTGAGCTGGAAGCACTTCGTCAACATCACCCATCTCGTCCGCCCGATCCCGGAGGACAAGCCGAGCGAAGAGGCCCTGTTCGGCCCCTTCTGGTCCCGCCACGGACGCTGACGGAGGCGACGATGAACTTCGAGGAACAGGCCGGAAAATCCGTGCTCGCCCGCGCCGGGGTGAGCGTCCCGCAGGGGCGCCTCTGCGCCAGCGCGCAGGAGGCCGAAGCCGCCGCCCGCGCCATCGGGCCGGTGGTGGTCAAGGCGCAGGTGCCGACCGGCAAGCGCGGCAAGTCGGGCGGCGTCAAGCTGGCCGCCACGCCGGAGGAGGCCGCAGCATCCGCGCAGGCCATCCTGGGCATGGAGATCGGCGGCTTCCCGGTCGCCCGCGTCCTGGTCGAGGAGCAGGCGGCCATCGCCCGCGAATTCTACGCCGCGGTGCTGAACGACCCAGCCAGCCGCAGCCCGCTCGTGCTGTTCTCCACCGAGGGCGGCATGGACATCGAGGAGGTCGCGGCGACCCGGCCCGAATCCCTGCGCCGCATGGCGGTGGACATCCGCAAGGGCTTCGGCCCGGCGGACGCGCGCCGCCTGCTGCTTGGGCTGGATCTCGGCGAGGCCGCGGTGCCGGTGGCGGCGATGCTGGTCGATCTCTACCGCGTCTACCGCCAGCACGACGCCGAGCTGCTGGAAATCAACCCGTTGGCCCTGCTCGCCGACGGCCGCGTCGTGCCGCTGGACTGCAAGCTGACGGTGGACGATGCCGCCCTCTACCGGCAGGCGGACATCGCCGAACTGGGCGCCAAGGAGCCGCTGTCGGCGCTGGAGGAGCGCGGGCGGGCGCTCGACCTCAAATTTATCGAGCTGGAGGGCAACGTCGGCGTTCTGGCGAACGGCGCCGGCCTGACCATGACGACCATGGACGTGGTCAGCCACGCCGGCGGGCGCCCCGCCAACTTCCTGGAGATCGGCGGCGAGGCCTACACCAAGGGGACGGAGGCGCTGGACCTCGTGCTGTCCAACCCCGGCGTCAAAAGCCTCGTCGTCAATTTCTGCGGCGCCTTCGCCCGCACCGACGTGATGGCCGGCGGCGTGATCCAGGCCTGGAAGACGCTGAACCCCACCATCCCCGTCTTCTTCTCCATCCACGGCACCGGCGAGGACGAGGCCGTGCGCATGGTGCGCGAGGAGCTGGGGATCGAACCCTACGACCGGATGGAAGACGCCATTTCGGCAGCCGTGGAGGCCGCGCGATGATCGTACGCAAGAGCGACCGGGTCCTGGTGCAGGGCATCACCGGCAAGCAGGGCACCTTCTGGACCGAGCAGATGCAGGCCTACGGCACCACCGTGGTCGGCGGCGTGAACCCGAAGAAGGCCGGGCAGAACCATTGCGGCGTGCCCATCTTCGCCACCGCGAAGGAGGCCATGGCGAACGGCGGCTTCGACGTGTCGGTGATGTTCATCCCGCCCGCCGCCGCCAAAGCCGCCGCCATCGACGCCATCGAGGCGGGGGCGAAGACCGTCGTCTGCCTGACCGAGCACATCCCGTCGCACGACGTGATGGAGATGCACGCCGCAGCGGCGGAGCACGGCACCCGCATCATCGGGCCGAACACCGCCGGCATCGTGACGCCGGGCGAGGGCTTCGTCGGCATCATGCCCGCCTTCAACCCGCGCGTCTTCCAGCCGGGCCGGGTCGGCGTCATCTCGCGCAGCGGCAGCCTGGGCACGCTGGTCTGCCTGAACCTCGTGCGCGGCGGCCATGGCCAGTCGGCCTTCCTCGGCATCGGCGGCGACCCGATGATCGGCACAACGACCAAGGACGCGCTGGCCGCCCTGATCGACGATCCGGGCACCGACGCCATCGCGCTCGTCGGCGAGATCGGCGGCAGCATGGAGGAGGAGGCGGCGGAGCTGGTGGCGAAGACGGACAAGCCCGTCGTCTCCTTCATCGCCGGCCGTGCCTCCCCGCCGGGCAAGAAGATGGGCCACGCCGGCGCCATCGTGACCGGCGACCGCGGCAGCTACGCCTCCAAGCGCGGCGCGCTGGAACGCGCCGGGGCCGTGGTGGTGGACGTGCCCGGCGACCTGCCGGCGGCCCTCGACGCGCTGATGGCTGAGGCCGCGAAACGGTCGGGCGCGCAACGGCTCGCGGACTGACTGCGCGGCAGCACTTTCGAAGAACGGCACGGCAGCACAGCCCCCTCTCCTGGCCCCCTCTCCCGGCCCCCGCCGGGAGAGAACGGGGAGGCATTCCGGAAGGGAACGGAACAGGATGGCGAAGATCGACGACGTCGGCGGCCAGCGCGCGCGCGGGTTCGCCTTTACCCAGGGCTTCCAGCGAAGGAGCGGGCCGGCGGCGCCCGAGGACGCGCGCGGCTGGCTCGACCGCTACCAGTCGCCGCGCGAGGAACTGAACCCCTCGCCGACCGTCTCCGACACGGTCAAATACACCACCTGCTACATGTGCGCCTGCCGCTGCGGCATCAAAGTGCACATCAAGGACGGCCAGCTCCGCTTCATCGAGGGGAACAAGGACCATCCGGTGAACCACGGCGTGATCTGCGCCAAGGGGTCCGCCGGCATCATGACCCAGAACTCCCCGGCCAAGCTGCGCAAGCCCCTGCTGCGCACCGGGGAGCGGGGCACCGGCGAGTTCCGTGAGATCGAGTGGGACGAGGCGCTGACCATCCTGACCGAGCGCCTGTCCAAGATCCGCGACAGCGACCCCTGCAAGCTCGCCTTCTTCACCGGACGCGACCAGAGCCAGTCGCTGACCGGCTTCTGGGCGGCGCAGTTCGGCACGCCCAACTTCGCGGCGCACGGCGGCTTCTGCTCCGTCAACATGGCGGCGGCGGGCATGTACACGCTGGGCGGCAGCTTCTGGGAGTTCGGGGAGCCGGACTGGGACCACACTCGCTACCTGCTGCTGTTCGGCGTGGCCGAGGACCATGACAGCAACCCGATCAAGATCGGCCTGTCGAAGATGAAGGCGCGCGGCGCCAAGATCGTCTCCGTCAACCCGATCAAGACCGGCTATTCCGCCATCGCCGACGAGTGGGTCGGCATCCGTCCGGGCAGCGACGGGCTGTTCGTCTTCGCCCTGATCCACGAGCTTCTGCGCGCCGACCGCATCGACGCCGAGTATCTCGTCCGCTACACCAACGCCCCCTGGCTGGTCATCCAGGACCCCGGCGCCCCCGACGACGGCCTGTTCGCCCGCGACGCCGACGGCGCCCCGCTGGCCTGGGACGCGGTGGAGCAGCGCACCGTTCCCGCCACGCAAGCCGGCATCCGCCCGGCGCTCGTCGGCGCCGTCACCCTGCCGGACGGGCGGCGGGCCGTGCCCTCCTTCCATCTGCTGGCCGAACGCTACCTCGACCCGCAGCACGCGCCGGAGGCGGTGGCCGAGCGCTGCGGCGTCCCCGCCGACACCATCCGCCGCATCGCCGCCGAGATGGCGCACCTCGCCTTCCAGGAGACGCTGACCATCGAGCAGCCCTGGACCGACTGGGCCGGGCGGCGCCACGAGCGGATGGTCGGGCGGCCCATTGCCATGCACGCCATGCGCGGCATCTCCGCCCATTCCAACGGCTTCCACACCTGCCGGGCCATCCACATCCTGCAAATCCTGCTGGGCACCATCGACGTGCCGGGCGGCTGGCGCTACAAGTCGCCCTACCCCCGCCCGCCCCGCCGGGTCCCAAACCCGCCGGCAGCGCGGCGAGACCGGCCCGGCAAGGCCATCCACGGGATGCCGCTCGGCTACCCCATGGGACCGGAGGACCTGCTGGTCGGCGAGGACGGGCAGCCGCTGCGTATCGATAAGGCCTTCAGCTGGGACGCGCCGCTGTCGGTGCACGGCCTGATGCACATGGTGGTCGCCAACGCCTGGGAGGGCGACCCGTACCGCGTCGACACGCTGTTCATGTACATGGCCAACATGGCCTGGAACTCGTCGATGAACACGTCCGAGACGATGCGGATGCTGTCCGACAAGGACCCGGACAGCGGCGAGTACCGCATCCCTTCATCGTCTATTGCGACGCCTACGCCTCGGAGATGGTGGCCTACGCCGACCTCGTGCTGGCCGACACCACCTACCTGGAGCGGTGGGACTGCATCTCGCTGCTCGACCGCCCGATCGGCAGCGCGCACGGCCCCGGCGATTCCATCCGCCAGCCGGTGCTGACCCCCGACCGTGACGTGCGGCCCTTCCAGGACGTGCTGATCGAGCTGGGCGCGCGGCTCGGCCTGCCGGCCTTCGTCCGGGAGGACGGCAGCCCGCGCTACCCCGGCGGCTATCCCGACTACATGACCAACCACGAGCGCAAGCCCGGCATCGGCCCGCTGGCCGGCTGGCGCGGCGCCGACGGGAAGGACGCCGGCAAGGGCGCGCCCAACCCGGACCAGCTCGACCGCTACGTCCGCAACGGCTGCTTCTGGCATTTCGAGCTGCCGCCGGAGCAGCACTATTTCAAGCACGCCAACCAAGCCTATCTGGAAACCGCCACCCGCATGGGCTTCCTCGACAAGCCGGAGCCGGTGATCCTCCAGCTCTATGTCGAGCCGCTCCAGAAATTCCGCCTTGCCGCGGCGCGGGCACGGCGCGGTGGTGCCGCCCGCCGACAGCGGCCGCGGTGGAGACCTACTTCGACCCCTGCCTCTGGTATCCGCCGCTGGAGGAGGAGGGGCTGGACGTGAGCGCTTCCCGCTGCACGCGGTCACCCAGCGCCCGTGCCATGTACCATTCCTGGGGCTCGCAGAACGCCTGGCTGCGGCAGATCCTGGCGCGCAACAGCCTCTACATCGCGCGCTCCACCGCGGAGGCGCTCGGCCTCGCCGACGGCGACTGGGCCTGGGTGACCAGCCCGACCGGGCGCATCCGGGTGCCGGTCCGTCTGATGGATGGGGTGGAGGCCGGGACGGTGTGGACCTGGAACGCCATCGGCAAGCGCTCCGGCGCCTGGAACCTGTCCACCGACGCGCCGGAGGGGACCAAGGGCTTCCTGCTCAACCACCTGATCTCGGAACTGCTGCGGAGCGCAACGGCTACCGCCACGCCAACGCCGACCCGGTGACCGGGCAGGCCGCCTGGTACGACCTGCGCGTCCGTGTCGAGAAGGCGTCGCCGAAGGAGCGCGCCGAGACCATGCGCGCTTCCCGCCCAGGCCATGCCGCCGGGCGTCGAGCCGCCGGCCCGCCATCCTGCGCACCGGCGCCGCCTTCCGTCCAATCTCGGGAGTGCGGTCATGAGAGCCTTCCCAACGCGAGCCCGGCGCCCCGGCTGGGGCTGGTCATCGACCTCGACACCTGCGTCGGCTGCCACGCCTGCGCGGTGGCCTGCAAGCAGTGGAACGACGGCGGCCACATGGCGCCGCTGACCGATACCGACGCCTACGGCGCCGGCCCGGACGGGGTGTGGTTCAACCGTATCCACAGCTTCGAGGCCGGAACCGGTGACAGCGGCTGCGGGTCGCGCACCACCAACTTCCCGCGCTCCTGCCTGCATTGCGAACAGCCGGCCTGCGTGACCGTCTGCCCGACCGGCGCCTCCTACAAGCGGGCCGAGGACGGCATCGTGCTGGTCAACGAGGATTTGTGCATCGGCTGCAAGCTCTGCTCCTGGGCCTGCCCCTACGGCGCGCGGGAGTTCGACCAGGACGTCGGCGTGATGAAGAAATGCACGCTGTGCATCGACCGCATCCACAACGAGACGCTGGCGGAGACGGAGCGGGTGCCGGCCTGCGTCATGGTCTGCCCGACCTCCGCCCGGCATTTCGGCGACCTCGCCGACCCGTCCTCCGCCGTCTCGAAGCTGGTGGCGGAGCGCGGCGGCTACGACCTGATGCCGGAGCTGGGCTACGAGCCGACCAACAAGTACCTGCCGCCCCGCCCCCGCCCCCCCTGGCGCTCGACGAGCGCGTCACCAAGGACAGCGCCAACGACGATTTGCCGCTCCACGGCCTGCTGAAATGGGCCGACCGCATCCTGGCGCGCTGAGGGAGGGAATCCGATGCATCCGGCCTTCTCCATCATCTTCTTCACCAGCGCGGCGGGCGCCGGCTACGGCCTGCTCGCCCTGCTCGGCCTGCTGGCGCCCTTCGGCCTGCTGCCGGCGAGTCCGCTGTTCGGCCTCGCCGCCCTCGCCCTCGCCTTGGGGCTGGTGGTGGCCGGGCTGCTGTCCTCGCTGGCCCATCTCGGCCGGCCGGAGCGGGCATGGCGGGCGCTGTCGCAGTGGCGCAGCTCCTGGCTGTCGCGCGAAGGCGTCGCGGCGGTCGCCACCTTCCTGCCGGCGGGCGTCTTCGCCATCGCTTGGCTCTTCTTGGGGAGCGGTGTGGCGGGGGTCGCCGGCTGGATCACCGCGGCGATGGCGGCGGTCACCGTCTATTGCACGGCGATGATCTACGCTTCGCTGAAGCCCATCCGCCAGTGGGCCAACCCGTGGGTGCCGCGCACCTATCTGGCGCTGTCGCTGATGACGGGGCGCTGCTGCTGAACGCGCTGCTGGGCGTGGCGGGGCAGGCGGCGGGCTGGTCCTCCCTGCTGGCCTTGGCGTCGGTGGGGCTGGCCTGGGCGGCCAAGGAGGGGCACTGGCGGCACTGCGCCACCGCCCACCCCGTCAGCACGGCGGAGACGGCGACCGGCCTCGGTCACAATGGATTGGGTCACATCGGGCGGGTCCGCCTGCTCGACGCCCCGCACAGCGAGGACAATTACCTGCTCAAGGAAATGGGCTTCCGCGTCGGGCGCCGCCACGCCGTCCGCCTGCGCCTCATCACCCGCGTCGCCGCCTTCCCCTGCCGGCGGCGCTGAGCTCAGCGCGCTGGTCGCCGGTCCCGGCGCCCTGTCCGGCACCCTGGCGCTGCTGGCCGTTGCCGCCGCCGCGCTGGGGGTGATCGCCGAGCGCTGGCTCTTCTTCGCCGAGGCGAAGCACACCGTGACCCTCTTCTACGGCGCCGGGGAAGCCTGAGCCCGCCACTCTGGCCCCGCCTCTTCACCCTCAATCGGGAAAGGAGCAGACATGCCGCAGGACCACCGATCACGGCTCCGCCCTGGCCCTTCTCATGACCCGCGCCAAGGCGATGGACGCCCGGAGCCTCTACATCTGCGGCTCGCCCTCCTGCCCTCGCGTCGGCTTCCGCTCCGGTCCGGGCATCGTCTACGAGCCGCTGTCCGCCGGCCTCGCGGGGCACCTTCTCGACCGCTTCGCGGTGGACGGCCACGGCCTGAGCCAAGGGCTGCTCGTCTGGAGCGGGCGCCATTACCGCTGGTTCGCCATGCCGATGCCAGAGGGGGCCGACGGCTACGCCCCCCTGATCGCCGTGCACCGACCCGCCATTTGTCC
>NZ_CP032350.1 GCF_005222205.1 Azospirillum brasilense
CTATCATTGCGGCCACACCCGTCTCCCCACGGCGATCGCGACGACACGGTCATGAACGATCCGGTGCGCTACATCGACCGTGTCGTTCGGGATGACCTGCCCGAACAGGCGGAGCGTTGGGGGCTGGTGCGTCATGCGCTGGAGGAATTCCGCGCGGACGCCCCCCTTCCGGCCGTCTGCCCGCCGCCCTGGAAAAGAGCCTGCCGGCGCAGGACGATCCCGGACGTGAGGCATGGAACGACTTCACCAACTTCAGCGCCCGTTTCCGTTTGCGGCTCGACCCGGACCACGCGCTTCCCTATGTCGCGGATCTCCTGGCGACGGCGCCGCCGGATGCGGTGCTGGCCTATGTCGGCAGCCACCGTGGGATGTTCGAACGCACGCTGCGGGCTTGGCGGGCGCTTGGCCATGGCGAGGCGGTCCTGGTGCCCGAAAGTGGGGTGATTCCGGATGAATTCCCCGGCGTGGAAGCCGTCGACGCGCTGGAGTTCGACCGCCGGGCTTCCCTTTTCCTGTTCGAATTTGCCTTGGACGACGATTGGCTTGCGCAGGATCCCTGCCCTGCTTCGAGGGATTCCGGAGGAAGGCTGAGGCAACTCGGCCTGATCTACGGCCTCTTCATTCAGCAGACGGAACGGGAGCGCCAACGCCTCGCGCGGGCAAGGGCACGCCGAGCGTTTCATCGGCGTGCTGCGTCAACACGTTCTTCGGCATGCGCTTCGGAGAGCGGGTCATGTTCACGCACACGATGTTCAGCACCGCGCGTCCGGCATGGCAGGTCCGCCGCACAGGCTCGCCGTCCGATCCGATGGGCGCGGACGAGCAGGGCGGCGGCTTGGAGCGGCCCTAGGCCGAGCCTTCCCATCGACCGGCAGGAGGTCGAGATCGCGCGCGGCGATCTGGATCGCATCCTTGCCGCCGAAGGCCGGACGCTGTCGAACCGCACCGCTGCACGCGTCGCTCAGGCGTTGCTGGACGTTGTCGGGCGCGTGCCTGACCGGTGCGGCAGGAGCGCAGACGTTGGATCGAACGGAACCGGCCGAGTCGTGCCCTGCGGAGCGTATCGATCCTCTCATCGTGTCATCCAAGCCTCCTGCCCCGCCGCTGCTCAACAAGCTCTGCGCGGCGGAGGATTGGGAGGATACTCATTGCGGGCCGTCGCCGAGGAGTTCACGCGTGACGGCTTGCCTTTCCGGGCATCCACCTACGCCTATTTCAAGCGCAGCCCGGGTGTGGAACGCACCCACATGCTTACGGTTGGGCGCTTGCGTGATCGGCATGATGCCCGCTGTGCCGTGATCACCGGGCGCCGGACGGCTGGCCACTTCCTGTCGCTCCGGACCGCCGGAGTGGACATCATCGACCTTCAGGGCATGGACCGCTGCTGGCGCGCGCGATGCGCCGGATGGACCGGATGTCCATCCACCCCGATCCGGCCTCCCCGCGCCGGACCGTTCATGGCCGACCGTTCATGGAATGCCGTCTTGATTCCGCAAACACCTTGCTAGGGCCGGATGCGCAGCCGACACCCTTCTGCGCAACACCGCCCGCAGACTGGCCGGAGCGGAGTCATCACCTGCTCCTGGAGACCGCTCTCGATAATCGGGGCGAGGATGTCCGGCTCCGGACCGGATCGCCGCAGTGATGGCATCCTGCGGACAGGAGCGGCTGTGCTCTGCGGGAGTGGACTGGAGCCTGAGCGACGCCACACTAGATCGGATCGCCGTCGGGAGAGGATTCGGAACGCCGCCGCATCTGGTGACGCGCGACGATCACGGGCATTGCACCTGTTCGGTCTGGTTCCTGAGCAAGGGAACACCCTCAGCGCTGAGCGAAGGGAAAGCGGTGCACACGTTTCCAGACGCCTAGCTCTCAACGAACTGGACGACCGTCCCGTGAAGCCATGGCAGCCAGGCCACCCAGTCCTTCGGCGACGACAAAAGCCGGTATTCAGCCCAGACCCCGCCCGATGGCGCCATGGCGTCGGTAAAAGAGCATCCAACTCCCTTATGTAACCATCGCCCGCACCGAGTGGCGATCGTGGTGCCGAACTGCCGAGCACGCTGTTCACCACCGTCGGCGCCCCCCTCCCCGCGAACCGGCGCCACAGGTCGAAGTCGCCGGCGATCCGCAAACGGGTGTCCAGCCCCCCACAGGCATGCCACAATCGCCCGGTCCACAGGCTGCCTTCCTGCTGCAGGAAGGCAGGTGCGGTTGTCGTGGAGCCCGCGGCAAGCGTCTTGGCCGGGAAGGCGAAGCAATCTTCGATGTGGACGAGGCTGCCACGGCATTGAGCCGCGTGATCCGCCCGGTCAACCACTCGATGTCGGAAAGGCCGCCGTCACGTCGCAGGCGGTTTGCAGGGCTCCGGGTGCCAAGCGGTCGCTGGCGTTGATCCAACCCATCAGCGAATCACCGTCCACGCCGAGCTGCGCGAAGCCCCGGTTCAGGGCATCGTACATGCCGTTGTCCATGCGCGAATCAACCGTCATCCGGATCCCA
Source organism: Azospirillum brasilense (assembly GCF_005222205.1). Lineage (NCBI taxonomy): Bacteria > Pseudomonadati > Pseudomonadota > Alphaproteobacteria > Rhodospirillales > Azospirillaceae > Azospirillum > Azospirillum brasilense. The sequence goes on from NZ_CP032350.1 coordinate 2,503, forward strand.
CGGCACAGGATCGGAAGTTGCCGTTCTCCAAACAGGCCTGCCAATGCTCCAGCCGCTCCAGCGTGCCATCGCGCGATCCACCGTCCTGGACATGGTAGACGATTTCGAAATCGCCGCTCTGGCTGAGCACGCTTGCGACCGTATCGTCGATGAACGCCGCGCTGTCGAGCAGGGGTGACGATCTGGAAGCAGCGGGCATGGCTGATCTTCTATAAGCTTTGTGTCGAAGCTTGTGCGAGCGCATGGTGCACGCCACTGCGACATGAGTACACTGATTCCGGCCAGTCGAGCCGATTAATTGGGAGAACCACCTTGGATTTGCCGGACAGCGCCATCGACTCGTTCAAGAAAGCCATCTGGCGGGTCATCGAGGCCAACACGGAGGCTTTCGCACCGCATGTTCTCAGTCATGCGAATTCATTGCAGCGAATCCGTAATCGCGGCATTGATTGCAGGACGGTGATCGACGTGGGGGCGTCCGATGGCCGATGGTCGCAAATGGCGCGGAGCTTTTGGCCGGACGCGCATTATCATCTGGTCGAAGCGTTCGAGCATTGGAACGGCGCGCTCCAGGCGCTGACCGCAGACGATCCCCGAATGACTTTCACCTTGGCGGCGGCCGGGCGGAGGACGGCGAGACGCCGTTCACCAACTCCTTCGACGATCCGTTCGGTGCACGGCCATGCCCGACGCGGGCGCGCCGCAATGGACCGTCCGGCAGGTCTCCCTGGACCAAGAGGTGGAACGGCTTGGCTTTGAAGGGCCGTTCATGGTCAAGCTCGACACGCACGGTACGGAACGCGAAATTCTGGCCGGTGCTCGCCGGGTCCTGGAAAGCTGCGAAGTGCTGGTGATCGAGATGTACAATTATGGGAGGACAGCCGGCGTTTCCCCGCCATGTGCCAGCATGTGGAAAGTCTGGATTCCACTGCATCGACATGGGGAGCCGATGTTCCGCGATCATGACCGGGCGTTCTGGCAGGTGGATTTCTTCTTCGTACGTAAGGATCGTCCGGAAGCGGTTTATCCCCAGTTTCGTTGAGGCGGGATGCCGCCAAGCCAGCGGATGGCTGGGCGGCAGTGTCTTCAGAGGCGGCTTTCACGTACCAGATCATTCAAGAAGGTTTCGGCGCAGGCGCGGCGGCGGATCAGACTGGCCTCGCAAGCCGCTCGTTCCGCTTCGACTCCCCGCCTTGGCGGCAGGTTCGGAAGGGCGCGCGCGATGACACCGGCCAATCCTCAGGATCGCCGGCGCGGAAGAAATGGCCCTGTGCGCCGAGTTGCTCCCGGTGGACAGCAAAATCGGAGACGATCAGCGGGCAGCCGACCGCCCGCGCATCCTCCACTACGGTGCTCCAACCTTCGAACAGGGATGGCTGGATAACGCGGTGCACGCCCGCAGCAGCGCGATCTGCTCATCTTGCGGAATCACGCCAAGTGGCGGATACAGCTTTCGAGCCCCTGTTCCTTGACGATGCCGAACAGCGTTTCAAAATACCCGTCGTGACGGTAATCTTTCGTGCTGCCAGTGCAGACGAGATCAACGGGAAAACCCCGTTCCTTTAGTAGGCGGACGGCGTTGAAGGCGGTCTGGTGATCCTTGTGCACCCAGAATTGATTAGGAATATAGAGAAAGCTCGACGGCAATTTGTATTTCTCGATCACGGCGCGGACCGGTGCTGATTCGCCGGTTGAAATGGTACTGACGAACGGCCAGACGTAGGGGCGGGCCCGATGGGATGGGAAGAATTCCTGAAAATCGAATAGCGCGTTCCGGCTGCTGAGGATGAGCGGACCGTCGCGGTCGGCCAGGACGCGGCAGATATCGTCCCGATATTGTTTTTCCGCGTCATTGAACAGTGCTGGCAGGCGCCGGTGTTGGAAATCGGGAATCCATGCCCAGTGGCGTGGTGTGGTGACCATAGGGGTTTCGCCCATTGGCATCGGCACGATGGCCGTAACGCTGCGCGCGATCGCTCGACGCCGCTCCGCGCGGGGACATGGAGGAGAAAACGTCCGGCTTCGTCCCCGGAAGCCCGGATGATGGCGCCTTGGGGCCGATCACAGCCTTCACCACGTCCAGTGAGCAAGCCTCCTCAACAGAAGACGGCCATTCTCCTGGCGTATCATTGAAGACATAAATTGAAGGCTTTTCTGTTCTGGAAGATAATCAATTGTCTTTATGAAATTTGTTACGTAATTAATGCCGCCCATCCAGCCATGATAGCTGCGGAATAATGAAACAAGAAGCGTCAACTCAGCGTTTTTATGCATGATGATGCCCGATTTTGTCTTTATATTATCGCCGACTCACGGCGCAGCCAGAGGGCGTAATCCAGTATTCCCTCTTCAATCGACCGTCGCGGCATGAATCCAGAGCGGAAAGACGGCTTGTGTCCGCTTGGAGATGCTGTGGATTGCCGTGCCGCTCCGTGCCTGTGAAGCGGATGCTGGCGCAGGGCTGAGGCTTTGCCTAGCATTTCCAGGAGGTCGGAGAGGCTTACAGCCCGTCCAGTACCGCCATTGATGATGATGGGGTCGGGCAACCTGCTGTTCAGCAGCAACAGCGTCAGATCGACCATGTCTTCGATATGGAGGAAATCTCGGGTTTCTTCTCCAGTCGCATTGACATCGACTGTGCCAGAGCTCGTCAGAAGGCGCCGGCCAACGTCCCAGAGCACTTGCTTGCGCAAGCCCGGGCCATAAATCGAGAAGAAGCGGATGACGGCGCAACGGATCCCGTGGGTAGCAGCTCCCTGCTGGCAGAGCTTCTCAGCCAGCAGCTTGTGCCAGCCATATTGGGAAACCGGTGCGCACGGATCGTCTTCTTTGAGGGGAACCGGAGCCGCGTTTCCATATACCGCGGCGCTCGAAAGAAACACAATGCGGACATTGGGCGCCAGACGGCCCAGAGTATGGACCAGGCTGGCCGTCGTCGTCACTGTGCGTTGGAAGTCGTCGAAAGGGCCGCTTGGCCGGCTGCGACGGAGGAACCGCCGGCCGCATGCACCACGGCGTCCGGAGCTCCGAAGCGCCGGACCGCAAATTCGATCAGTCGGGAGCGATGCTTCCAGCCAAGAACAGAGGATCGGCCCGTTCAGGTGAGCCCTCTGGGGCATGCCCCAGACCAATGGCCCGGCGTCCGCTCGCCCGCAGTCGCTGTAAGATTGCCCGCCCGGCGAAGCCCGCTGCGCCAGTCACCCAGATTGATTGATCGGGTATGGGATTTTCCGTCAAGCAGGTCACAAAGGGGAGGGCAAGGGAAGCACGATGACGAAGAACCTGGATAGCTGCGGACAAAGCGCGCCCGGCATGCCGCCCACTCCGATTCGCCCGGTGCGGTGACAACACAGTGTAGAGGTCCGTATATGGAGAGGCAATTGCTTTCACCTATGAACTGTACGCCAACTCATGGTGGGAAAGAGCGCGTCAGAAGCAGCAATTCATCTTCTTTAACCTTTTTCGGCAACAATGGGCCAAATCGGCTTCACGGGAATCGCCAGCCCGAGGAAGGACCGTATCCGACCACGACAGCCTGCCGGTACCTATGATCCTGACTGTTTTCCAACAGCCGAACTGCCGGCCTTCGCCTGGGAAGAGGCGGAGTTTCCTGTGATGCGCGTGCAGGCCGTCGTTCAAGCGCGGATGACGTCCTCGCGGCTGCCTGGAAAGGTGTTGCGGCCGCTGGACGGCAAGCCGATGCTCCTTTCCTGCTGGAGCGGATCGCGCGATGCAGTACCCTCTCCGGCGTGGTCGTGGCGACGTCGGAGCAGAGGGAAGATGATGCCGTGGCGGAAGAGTGCCGGAAAGCGGGTGTATCCTGTTTCCGGGGCGATCTGTTCGACGTGGCCGCCCGTTTCGCGGGGCATTGGGCCGCTATCCCGCCGATGCTTTCGTGCGCGTCAATGCAGACAGTCCGCTGCTCGATCCGGCGCTTATCGACCAGGGGGTGCACTGTATCGATCGGCTGATGCCGATCTGGTCTCCAATGTCTTTCCGCGCAGCTTTCCACCGGGGCAGTCGGTTGAGGTGATCCGCACCGACACGTTTCTTACAGCATTGGACGACATGTCCAACGACGTGCGCGAACATGTGACCCTCCATTTCTATCGCAACGCCTCGCGCTTCCGGATCAGAAATTTCACGGCTCTGCGCCCGTATAGGGACTGCATATGGCTGTGGACACCGAGGCGGATTGGGACGGTTCAGTTCTTGTGTCGCGGCCATGGAACGGCCGCACTGGCACTATGGGCTGGAGGAGCTTGCCACGCTCTGGCCTGGCGCGCGCGCCGGGAGGCTTCGTGACCTTTTTGAAAGCTGCTGTCATCGGACTCGGAGTCGGGGAACAGCATATCGAGGGCTTCGAACGTCATTCGGCCTGCCGCGTCACGGTTCTATGCGATATCGACCATGATCGGTTGGCCGCCGTCGGCGCCCGCCATCCAGGCCGTTCCCTGGTCTCTGATCCCGGACAAGTGCTGTGCGACCCGAATATTGATGTAGTGTCCATCGCCTCCTACGACGACGCTCATTTCCAGCAAGTCGTCACCGCCCTGGAGCATGGCAAGCATGTCTTCGTGGAGAAGCCGCTCTGCCAGACGGATGTCGAACTCGACGGCATTTACCGGGCGTTGTTGCGTCACCGCGGCCTCCGCCTCAGCTCGAACCTGCCGCTCCGGCGGGTACCACGATTCCTTGATCTGCGTGCGCGCATCCTGTCCGGAGCGATGGGGCCCTCTATCACGTCGAAGGTGATTACAACTATGGGCGCCTGCACAAGATCACGGAAGGCTGGCGCGGCGCCCTCCCGTCCTACTCGGTTATGAAAGGGGGCGGGATCCACATGGTGGACCTGCTGCTTTGGTTCACTGGCCAACGGGTGACCGAGGTGTTCGCGATGGGCAACCGGATCGCCAGCAAGGGCTCGCAGGTCCGGTTCGACGACATGGTGGTCGCAACGCTGCGCTTCAGCGGTGGCGCGGTCGGCAAGGTCGCGGCGAACTTTGGCTGCGTGCACCCGCATTTTCACCGCCTGTCCGTCTACGGGACCGCCGGCACCTTTGTGAACGAGCCGGACGGTGCCCGCTACCATTTCTCCCGCGATCCAGGCGATCCAGTGGAACTTGTGGACAATCTCCACTCCGGCACTGACAAGGGGGCGGGGTTGCCGCCTTCGTGAATGCGATCTTGACCGGAGAGCGGCCTGACGTCACAGAACAGGACGTGTTCGATGCCATGTCCGTGTGTCTGGCGATCGACCGATCAAACGTTGAGGGCGCTCCGTGCGCCGTGCATTACCGAGAAATCGGCTGAAACCTGGAGCGGTGGAATACCGATGCGCAGCATTCCCTTTGGAAAACCCATCATTGGCGATGCAGAACGCCAAGCGGTCATGGCTGTTCTGGCCGGATCGACTCTGGTGCACGGACCGCTGGCGAAGAAGTTCGAGGAGGTCTTTGCCGACTTCACAGCGGCACCGCACGCGGTCTCGGTGGCGTCCTGCACGGCGGCCATGCACCTCGTCTACTTCCATCTTGGCTTCGGTCCCGGCGACGAGGTGGTTGTGCCGGCGCAGACGCATACCGCGACGGCGCATGCGGTGGAATTGGTGGGAGCCAAGCCCGTCTTCGTCGATTGCGAGGCCGGAACCGGCAACATCGACGTGGCGGCGGTGGTGGCGGCCATCACGCCGCGCACCCGTGCGATTGCCGTCGTCCATTATCTGGGCGTTCCGGTCGACATGGCGGCCATCACAGCGCTTGCTCGGCAACATGGGCTGTTCGTGCTTGAGGATTGCGCGTTGGCAATCGGAACCCGGCTCGACGGCATTCACGCGGGTTTGCATGGCGATGTCGGTTGCTTCTCCTTCTATCCGGTGAAACACATGACCACAGCCGAAGGCGGCATGATCATCTGCCGGGACCCGCAGCTTGCCGCGCAGCTTCAGCGCAAGAAGGCCTTCGGGGTGGACCGCACGGTTGGGGAGCGCACGGTCCCCGGCATGTATGACGTTACCATGCTGGGCTTCAACTACCGCATGAACGAAATCGAGGCGGCGATTGGCATTGAACAGGTTGAACGCCTGCCGGACATGCTGGAGCGTCGGAGGGCGAACAGCGCCGTTCTGCGTGACGGGCTGCGGGGATCGCAGGGATCGGTCTTCTTGAGGACAGCCCGGCGGGCGGCGAAAGCAGCCATTACTGCCTGAGCGCCATCCTTGACGACTCCCTGGCCGCGCGGCGGCTGTCGATCATCAAGCACCTGAACGCTGCGGGGATCGGCACCAGCATCTATTACCCGCGCCCCGTCCCGCTTATGAGTTATTATCGGGGCAAATACGGGTTCAACGAAGGCGATTTCCCCCAGGCCGAGCGGATCAGCAACAATTCGATCGCGCTGCCGGTGGGCCTCACCTGGATGAAGAAGACATGGCTTACATTGCCAATGCGATGGCTGATGCAGTTAAGGAGAGCAAGTGATGGCAAGTGCGATGGCTGGTCGCAAGATAGTTATTACCGGCGGCGCCGGGTTCATCGGCCATAATCTTGCCTTGTCCCTGAAGGCCATGGGCGCAAAGGTCGATATCCTGGATAGCCTTCAGGTCAACAATCTGAACGCCTTCGCAAGCAACACCAACAACCTGCCAAATCGCGATCTCTATCTCAGCCTGATCCAGCAGCGCCTGTCGATGCTGTTCAGTGCGGACATTCCGGTCCATGTGATCGATGTGCGTGATTACCACACCACGGGTCGCCTTCTGGCGGAGCTTCAGCCTGATGTGATCGTCCATCTCGCGGCCATCGCTCACGCCAACGTCGCCAACAAAGATCCCTATTCAACCTTTGATCACAGCCTTCGCACCCTCGAAAACACGCTCGACTACGCGCGCCAGTTCGGGACGCATTTCGTCTATTTCTCGTCGAGCATGGTCTACGGCGATTTCCCCGATGGCTTCGTGACCGAAGAGTCGACGTGCAACCCTCTGGGCATCTACGGCGCGTTGAAGTTTTCCGGCGAGAAGATGGTCATCGCCTACAATCAGGTTTTCGATCTTCCCTACACCATCGTTCGCCCGTCGGCGCTGTATGGCGAGCGGTGCGTCAGTCGACGGGTCGGGCAGGTCTTTATCGAGAACGCGCTGCAAGGTTTCCAATTGCAGGTTGCCGGCGACGGTTCCGACCGGCTTGACTTCACGTATGTTGCCGACGTCGTCAATGGGGTCGCGCGGATCATTGAGGACGAGCGGTCGCGCAACCAGATCTTCAACATGACTTTTGGCCAGTCGCGCTCGATCGCCGGAATGATCGACATCGTCTGCTCGCACTTCCCCGACGTCTCGGTGACCTACATCCCACGGGATCGCCTCATGCCCTCGCGTGGGACCCTGTCCATGGACAAGGCGCGCCGCTTGCTGGACTTCGAACCCAGCTTCCCGGTCGAACGGGGCTTTCCCCTTTACATCGACTGGTACAAGAAGCTGTTTGCCGAACGCCAGAAGACGCCGCAGGCCGCCGCTGTATGACCGCAGCCGCGCTTCCGGGAGAAGGCACCCGCGACGGTGCCGGATGGACGCGGGACGCGTGGTTGGGGCAGCGGCTCGGCGTACCGGCATGGCGGCTCGATCCGACGGTGCCAGGCTGGGCCGACGCCATGGCCGGTGTCCTCAACCGGAAGGGCTTTGCCTACGCGCGGCTGCCGACGGCGGACGTGGGCGCTCTGGGCAAACTCCTCGACGCGGGTTTCCGGGTGGTCGACACAACGATGACCGCTGAGCGCGAGGCGGAAGGGCTGACGCCGTCGCCCAAAGGATGGGTGCGCTTCGCCGAACCGGGCGACCGCTATGCCGTCCGTGCGGTGGCGCGCCGTGCGTTCCGCTTCTCGCGCTTCCATCTGGACCCGGCGATTGCCGCCTCCACGGCGGATATGACCCGAGCCGATTGGATCGACGGCTATTTCGACGGGGGCCGAGGATCGGCGATGGTGGTTGCCGGTTTGCCCGGCGCTGAGCCATCCGGATTCCTGCTGCTGCTCGGACCGGAGAAGGGAACCCTTGTCATCGACCTGATCGCCGTAGATGAATCGGCACGGGGCCAAGGTCTGGCTACCGGCATGATCGCCTTCGCCGCGGGCAGGATCGCCGGGGTTGACCGTCTTCGGGTCAGCACCCAGGCCGCCAACATTCCCTCTCTGCGGCTGTATGGGCGGATGGGGTTCCTGCTCGTATCCTCCCACTATGTCGTTCACCTTCACCACGGTTGACCGGATGCGCATCGGGACTCATGACCTGAACGAGCGGGTGCTCGTTATCGCCGAGATCGGCAACAACCACGAGGGCGACTTTACCCGCGCCCAGGAGATGATCGTCCGAGCCGCCGAAGCCGGCGCGGACGCCGTGAAGTTCCAGACGATCGTACCGGATCGCCTCGTCTCAGCGACCGATACCGCGCGCATCGAGCAGCTGACCCGGTTCCGTTTCGACTATGACCAGTTCGCGCGCTTGGCCGAAACGGCGGAGCGGGCCGGTGTGATCTTCCTGTCCACACCCTTCGATCTGGAGTCTGCGGCGGCCCTGGCTCCCCTCGTGCCAGCTTTCAAGGTGGCCTCCGGCGACAACGACTTCTTTGCGCTGCTGGCTGTGGTGGCCCGGATGGGAAAGCCGGTCCTGCTGTCGACCGGCATGTTGGACCTTGCTGGCGTGCAACGCGCGGCGGAGCATATCGCAGCGCAACGGCCGACGGAGAGGCCAGCGGAGAAGCCGCAGGCCGGTCTTGTCCTTCTGCACTGCGTGGCAGCCTATCCGGCACCGGTCGAGGACGCCAATCTTGGTGCCTTGCGGAGCATGGCCAGCCTGGGCCATCCAGTCGGCTATTCCGACCACACGCTCGGGATCGAGGCGGCAGTCCTCTCGGTGGCGCTCGGCGCAAGGGTGATCGAAAAGCACTTCACGCTCGACAAAACCCTTTCGACCTTCCGGGACCACGCCCTGTCCGCCGACCCGTCAGACATGGCCGAGCTGGTGCGGCGGGTGCGCGAGGCGGAAACCCTGCTGGGCGACGGAATCAAGCGGCCGGCGACGTCGGAACTGGCGAACATGACCGCCGCCCGGCGGGCTATCGCTGCGGTTCGCGATCTGCCCGCCGGCCATGTCCTGGCGCTGGAGGATCTGACCTGGCTGCGACCAAGGAGGGGTCTTGAACCCGGACGGGAAAGCGAGCTGATCGGCTGCCGGCTTGCGGTGCCGGTCGCCCGCGGCGAAGCCTTCACGCTAGACCACATGGCGGAGGGCTGACCCGTGTGCGGCATCGCCGGTTACATCGGCACCCGGTTCCTTGACGACAGCCGTCTGGAGGCCTGCCAAGCGTCAATGACGCGACGCGGGCCGAACGCTCGCGGAGCGCTTCGGCGGTCCTGGTCGGACGGACGCCATGCGGTCCTGCTGCACAGCCGCCTCGCCATCATCGATCTCGACCGGCGTGCCAATCAACCGCTCCGTTTGGACGGACAGGCGCTCTGCTACAACGGCGAGCTTTACAATTACGTGGAGGTTCGGCGTGCGCTTCTGGCGGAGGGCGCTCCGCCCTTTCTGACCAACAGCGACACCGAGGTGCTGGCCCGCCAGCTTTCCCGCCATGGCTGGAGCGGTCTGGATGCCTGCGAGGGCATGTGGGCATTCGCCCTGCTCGACGAGACGGATGGCTCCCTGCTGCTGGCCCGCGACCGGTTCGGCGAGAAGCCGCTCTACCTCATGCGAACCGCCGACGGGCTGTATTTCGGGTCGGAGGTCAAGTTCATCGCGGCCCTTGCCGGGCGTTGGCCGGAACCCGACCTCGACCACCTCAAGCGCTATCTGGTGAACGGGTACAAGGCGCTCTACAAGCGGGCGGGCACGGGATTCTTCAAGGGGGTGAGCGAACTGCCCGCCGGTTGCGTGCTCTCCATCGACAAGGCTGGGCGCGAAACCCTGAGCCGGTACTGGACGCCAACGCGCGACCCGGTCGAAGACGGGCTGGGCTTCGAGGAATCGGTGACGATGGTGCGCGAGGCCCTTGTTCGCTCTGTCGAGCTCCGGCTGCGCGCCGATGTGCCTCTGGCCTTCTGTCTGTCGGGTGGTGTCGACTCCAACGCTCTGATCGCCATCGCCAAGCGTCTGTTCGGCTATGACGTCCATGGCTTCACCCTGATGAACAAGGACGAGCGGTATGAGGAAGCCGCGATGGTCAAGGAGGCCGTCTCGGCGCTCGGGCTGCGGCATACCGTCGTGCCGATCCACAGCGACGGCTTTCTGAAGGGGCTACGGACCCTCATCCGTCAGCATGACGCTCCGGTCTACACCATTACCTATTACGTCCAATGGCTGCTGATGGGCGCCATCGCGGGCGACGGCTACCGAGTCTCGGTCAGCGGAACGGGCGCGGACGAAATATTCAGCGGCTATTTCGACCACCACAACGCCTATCTCGCCGCCGTGCACGACGATCCGGGCCGGCACGCGGTGGCGTTGGCCGACTGGTCGGCGCATGTGCGGCCCATCGTCCGGAATCCCTATCTGCAGGACCCCGCGCTTTTCGTGCGCGACCCAGGGGAGCGGCGGCACATCTATCTGGACGCCGAGGAATTTGCCGGGTTCCTGACCCAGCCCTGGCACGAGCCGTTCGAAGAGACCGATTACAGCGCGATCCTGCTGCGCAACCGCATGCAGAACGAGCTTTTTCATGAATCGGTGCCGCCGATCCTCCACGAGGATGATCTGAACGCGATGTACTGGTCCATCGAAAACCGCTCGCCCTTTCTCGACCGGAAACTGTCCGAAACGGCCCAGCGGGTACCGGCCCGTCATCTGGTGCGGAACGGGAGGGCCAAGGCGCTGCTGCGCGAAGCGGTTCGTGGGATTGCACCGGATGCCATCATAGACAACCCGCGCAAGGTCGGTTTCAACGCTCCGATCCAGGATCTGCTGGACACGACCGATTCGGAGGTTCGGCATTGGCTGTTCGATGACGGGCCGATTTTTGAGCATGTCCGCAAAGATCGTATCCGCAGCCTGCTGGAGCGGGGAACCCTGCCCAACAGCCGCAGCAAGTTCCTGTTCTATTTCCTAAACGCAAAGCTCTTCCTGGAGGAGTTCGGCGGATGAGATGGTGCCGATCCTGCGTCTTGCCAGACACCCGTCCTAACCTGACGATCGGAGCGGACGGCGTGTGCAACGCCTGCCGCAACCACGCGACCAAGCGCGTCATCGACTGGGACCACCGCGCGGCGCATTTTGCGTCGGTGGCCGCCAACGCCCGGGCGCGGGCCAACGGCGGATACGACTGCCTGATCCCGGTCAGCGGCGGCAAGGACAGCACTTGGCAGGTGGTGACGTGTCTGGAGCATGGCCTACGCCCCCTGTGCGTCACATGGCGCACACCCGGGCGGACAGCGATCGGCGAGGCCAACCTGCGCAATCTGATTGATTTGGGGGTCGATCACATCGATTTCACCATCGACCCGCAAACCGAGCGGCGCTTCATGCTGAAGGCGCTGGAGCGGTTCGGGGATCCGGCGATCCCGATGCACATGGCGATCTTCTCCATTCCGCTCAGGTTGGCGGCACAGATGCGCATTCCGCTGATCGTCTGGGGTGAGAATTCGGCCTTCGAATATGGTGGAACGGAGGAGGAGAGCCGCGGTTTTGCACTCGATGCCGCATGGCTGCGCCGTTTCGGTGTGACACACGGCACGGCCGCTGCCGATTGGGAGGATGGGGATATCACCGTGCGGCATCTGCTTCCCTATCGTTTGCCAGACGAGAGTGCCCTGGCCCAGGCTGGAACTCTGGCCGTTTTCCTTGGCTATTATTTTCCCTGGGACCCGGAAACCAGCCTCGCCGTGGCGCGGACCCACGGTTTTCGCGCCGACCCGCGCGGCGCGCGGACGGGCTTGTATGACTATGCCGACATCGACGACGACTTCATCTCCGTCCACCATTGGTTTAAGTGGCACAAGTTCGGCTTCACCCGCCTGTTTGACAATTTGAGTCTGGAAATCCGCAATGGTCGGATTGGCCGGGCGGATGCCATCGCCATCATCCGGGCCCGCGGCGACGACACGCCGCACGACGACATTGCCCGTCTGTGCGGCTTTCTGGACATTACGGAAGATCGCCTCCACAGCATTGCGGAAACATTCCGCAACAAGGCGGTCTGGCATCGGCAGGGCGGCGTCTGGACCATTCCCGATTTCCTGATCCCCGACTGGACCTGGAGTTGATCGATGCGCTTCGATCCCAAGAACCCGCCGCGCCGCTTTTCCGTAGGCGCCGACGGCACCATCGAGATCAATGACTGTGGCAGCCTGGATTTGGAACCGGACGAACAGGTCACCTTTGTCACCAAGACAGGGGCTGAATACGATCTTGCCCGCAAGGATTGGGGCTTCTACGCCACGCCCTCCCTCAACGGACGGCTCGCGGGGTTCGGGCTGCGGGGGGTGCTGATCCAGAACCGCGGAACGGGGCGGTATTTTCTGCTTCTGGTGGAGCGTGGCCGGGAGGATGCGTTTTATACCTATCTTGAGGCCGAGAACTTGCGGATCGTCCATTGGCTGGACAGCGACGAGGCCTGTCAGGCGCTGGATCAGGCCGTGGCGGGCGCGCCGTGACCAAGGGGCCGTGCCCGACCCTGGAATGCCCTTGCGATGGAGCCTATCGCGAGGAAACCTTCACCTATGAGGCGCCACCGCAAGGGGAAACCGGATTCGTCCTGGATGGAGCCTACCGGCGGGCTTATGACCACTGCCGCCTGTGCGGGCATTGGTTTTCCCGGCACGATATCGACCTGTCTGATCTCTACACCGGGGCTTATGCGGGCCAGACCTATGGCGACCGCCTAGCCGCGACCTTCGAGCGCATCATGGCGCTTCCGGCGGATCGCTCCGACAATGCCGGGCGCGCGGCCAGAATCCTGGATTTCGCGACGGGCCATTTTCCGGTGCAGGGGTGTCCCCCGCGTCTGCTCGACGTCGGGTCTGGTCTGGCTGTTTTCCCAGCCCGTATGAAGGCGGCGGGGTGGGACTGCACGGCCCTTGATCCCGATCCGCGCGCCGCCGCACATGCCCGCATGGTTGCTGGGGTGCAGGCCGTGGCTGGCGATTTCCTCACCGTCGATCGTTCTGCTCTGGGGCGATATGATGCAGTCACCTTCAACAAGGTGTTGGAGCATGTTGAGGCGCCGGTCGCTTTTCTGCGCGCCGCACGGGACTTGCTCCTTCCGCACGGCTTCCTGTACGTCGAACTGCCTGATGGGGAAGCCGCAGCCGAGGAAGGGGCCGGTCGCGAAGAGTTCTTCATTGAGCATCATCATGTGTTTAGCCCAACCTCCTTTGCGGCCCTGATCGAACGGGCGGGTTTCCGTCTTGTGCTTCTTGAACGGCTTCGAGAGCCGAGCACGAAATTCACCCTGCGTGGTTTTGCGGTGCCCGAGCCGAGAGGGAATGGCGAATGAATTGGTGGCGGCGCTCATACCTCCTGATGACGCTCCGGCAAGTCGCTTGACCGCTTTCTGAAATTATGGCGGCGTTGGCGAGCCGTCGTTCTGCAACGTCAATGTGGCGATTATGGATTCCGATAAACCCGGTACGCTTCACGGCGCCACCCCATCACTGAATGACCAAGATACCGAACAAACTGTTCAACAAGGCCACCGGGGAAGCGGTTGGAAATCCCCCGTCTCTATGAGACTCTGGGCACAGGCTCCTGCGCCTTGCGGCTCAATATCAGAGGTTTGTTTCGGATGATGAACGGGCAGAACATATGGCGCCTTCCGGCCTTGCTGGCGCTTGGCCGCAGTGTGGGGGCTTTGGCGTACGAAAGCCGCTCGGGTCATGCACCATGGTATCCACCTTTGATCGCCGGTGCCGGGACGGTTGGAAAGCGCCTCATCGACGGTCCCTATGTCGAAGAAGCCATGGCGCTGATAAAGCGGCTGGAACCGGACTCCTATTCCGAGTTTCTGGTCGATTTCCTGACGCAGGGTCGGCGGCGCTTCGGCTCCAACTGGATGTATGCCGACATCGTAACCGTCCTGCTTGGCTTGTGCGACATTTTGCAACCGGCAACCTATCTGGAAATCGGTGTCCGCCGGGGGCGGAGCTTGTGTGCTGTCGCCGCCAAACATCCGGAATGCCGACTGATCGGCTTTGATCTTTGGGTCGATGGTTATGCAGGCATGCCCAATCCAGGACCGGATTTCGTGCGAGCGGAATTGCGGAAGGTTGGCCACACGGGAACGGTCGATCTGATCGATGGAGACTCGCATCGCACGGTCGCTGCCTATCTATCGGAGCGCCCTGAACTGACGCTCGATCTCATCACCGTGGATGGGGACCATTCGGTAGAGGGGGCCTTCGCCGATCTTTGCGATACGGTTCCTCGCCTTGCGGTCGGCGGTGCCCTAGTGCTTGATGACATCGCCCATCCGGATTTGCCGGATTTGCGGACGCTGTGGAACGATGTCATCGTCAGCGATCCCCGTTTCTCGACATGGGGCTACACGGAGGTCGGCTACGGTGTCGGCTTTGCGCTCCGGCGTTACTGAAGCGGAAAGCGTAACATGCGGTTCGCGACCAGTCGGGCAGGGAAACTACAACCAGGAGTGAATCTAAACAAGCTTCTGATAGGAATTTTGGCCGGATACGATATGCTGCCTCATGGCGCAAAACGTCCATGTGCGCAGCGTATATTTTGATAATTGCTGCCATCCTTCTTCAGTGGACGTCACGTATGCGCTCAGAGAATTTCAATGAATGACGGACAGAAAATGGCAAGATCGGACGCAACCGTTCTGTGGCGGGAAAATATCCGAACGGAAAATCTGTCAAACTATGATTACTGCATGGCCGTCGCGCTTGAACGGGAAGGAAGCTTCAACGAAAGCCTTGCCGCCTATCGACGAGCGTTGGAGGTCCGGCCAGATCTTGCCGTTGCCGCATACCGATTGCGCGCCCTTTTTGAAAAAACCGGGAGAGCGGAGGACGCCGAAGCGGTTCACCGGGATGCTCTCGCAACCGACCCGCATTATGCGGCAAACGCCATGGTCAGCCTTGCCCTGGAGTTGATGGAAGGCAATTCCTGGGACGATGGCGAAGCGATGCTTCAGTCGGCCATCTCGGGTAACTGCTTGCCAACGCTCCACTTTGCCGAGGCGTGCTTCCTTCTGGGACGGCAGCAGCAGAAGAAAGGCGACATCAAGACGGCCATCAAGACCCTTTCACAGGGCATTGCCGCTCAGCCCAACCATTCCTCCCTGCTTGAGCAGCTTGGCAGCGCATTCCTCCACGTCCACGATGCACCTTCGGCAGCGCTGCTGCTGGAGAAAGGGATAACTCTGGAGCCCTTTAGCCCAACCATGCATTACCAGCTTGCTTGGGCGAACCTGTTCGAATGCCGCTTTGTCAAAGCCGCCAACCTTTTCGAGAAGACGATCAAGCTCGGATACAAATTCCCCTATTACCCGCAATGGCGCCAAGGTTTGGCGCTTCTGGCGCTTGGCCGGTATGAGGATGTCCTGCACTGCTATGCCCAGCCGCTGGCTTCGGAACAGGAATCATCAATTCTTCGCTCTTACCGGGGGCTCTGCCTGCAAGCCATGGGGCGTCTCGAAGAGGCTCTTGAAGAGCACGAGAAGGCCGTTCTGTCGCCTCAGCACATGGCGGAGAAAATCTCCAACCGCGCGCTGACCGAAAGCGCTCTGGGAAACAATGAGAAATCTCTAGAACTTCATAAGGAAGCCATGAAGGCGGAGGGCGAGCCTTGGCCTGCCATCGCCTATTCCTACACGCTTGTGCAATTGGGCCGCTTGGATGAAGCTGAGGTGATATTCACGACAGTAGCGAAGACATTCCCCACTTCGGCGTCATACATGGTTCATGTTCTTACTGACGGGTGGAACGTTCTTGGCCCTCTGTGCAGGAAACTTTCGCTGGGAAATGAGCTTTCTGAAGAAAACATGATCTAATAAATATTCATGTCGATGATCTTCTGGCTGCCGTCCTGTGAGTGATGAACAAAAAATGAGCTACGATATCAATCTGGTAATTGAGAGAATTAAGAGCTTCCATGAGAAGCCGCTGCCCCCTGAGGAGCGCTGGTACGGCGTCGGTGCCGTCTTCCGTCGTCTGGCCGATCTGCCAGATGATTTCCCTTTGCGTCTGCAAATCAACCATGGCCCTTATATCGAAGATGGGCCGTTGGCCTTTTACGACAACTCCCCTTTGCCTGTTCTAGTGTGCCGGAAATCCCTGGAGGGATTTCATAGCAGGAGGCCTGGAAAAATTGCCTTTTCCTGCGGAACGGCCCAGGTCTGGTATCGCCGCCTGAACGACATCCAACTGGCCGAGGACGCGGCCGGAACCTTGGCCTTTCCGTGCCATTCCACACACCATATCGAGGCCGTGTTCGACCACAGCGCTTATGCAAAACACTTGCTTGAGTTGCCGGATCACCTCCAGCCCGTCACCGTCTGCATGTACTGGATTGATATTCTAAGCGGATATCATCAGCATTATATTGACATGGGCATTCCTGTCGTATCGGCGGGCCATATGGCGGACCCACTCTTTCTCTCAAATTTCTATGGGAACTTGCGCCGTCACCGCTATACTACTGGAAATGAGATGGGCACTCACGCGATCTTATCGATCGAAATGGGGATCCCCTATTTCCATAGCGGTTCACTTCCTTATTACGAAGATCGGACCGGAGGCGACCCGGACTTTACCACTCAATACAATCACGACTATCAGGGGAGCCGCCCCATGGCGTGGAGGTTCCTCGGGCTTCTTCCCAAGGTCGATTCTTGTCTTGAGATAACGGACGAGCTCAAGTCCTTTGTCAGCTATTTGCATGGTGCCGACGAGGCTCTTGACCGCATCGCCTTGCGCCGTTTCATTGTCGAAGCCTATCTCATGGCAACGCCTGCTGCGAGAATCGCTCTGAACGATGTTTGGGGGGATCGACAATTGCAGAGCCGCTTGGGGCTGGCTTCTTCGGGGTCGGAAGGCTCTGTCCCCGTCACGGTTCTTCCAGGGCAGGACCATTAACGGATTGCTCGCCAAGTGTATGATGTAGTGGACGATTGGGTAACGGAGCGGGGGCCGCCGATCACCTGTCGTTCCACATATGGTTTGCGGCGCACCGGCCCTTTCAGAACACCTAACCGGGGAATGCATGTCGACTGATGATCCCGAACCGCGCGTCCGCGCATGTTACGCGACCTGGGCCCAGTCCTATTTCGCCGATTACTATGGCGCCGATGCTCCCTATCCGCCGGTTCACCGCGAGATCGTCCGCGAGGAATTGCGTCGTTCCGGGGCTCGAAGCGTGCTGGATGCCGGCTGTGGTCCGGCGTCGATCCTGCGCTTCCTTGCAGAGGATGGGTTGGACGTCTTTGGGTTCGACCTAACCCCGGAAATGGTGGATGAGGCGCGGCGCGTTCTGGCGGCGCACGCTGTCCCGGCGGAGCGGCTTTGGCAAGGAAGTGTCCTGCAAGCCGACAGTTTCCAGGCCGCGGGGATTGACAGCCGGTTAGACGCGGTGATCTGCCTGGGTGTTCTCCCCCACATCCGGACCCAGGACGATGCCCAGGTCGCCAAAAATCTTGTGGCCGCTACAGCGCCTGGGGGCTTGGTGATGGCCGAAGCCCGCAACCAGTTCTTTGGCTTGTTCACCCAGAACCGCTTCACCTACGACTTCCTTGCCAATGAACTGATCCGCGTCGGTGATCTCCAGACCAAGGACGGCGGTGCCGCCGTTCCTGACGCCCTGGCCAAACTGCGCAGCCATTTCCGGATGGACTTGCCGCCGGTGCGGAAGGGAACACAGGGTGAGCCGGGTTACGATGAGGTCCTCTCGCGCACCCACAACCCTCTTCTGCTCAAGCAGCAGTTCGAGGAAGCGGGATTGACTGACGTCAGGCTGCTTTTCTATCACTACCACTGCCTGCCGCCGATGCTGGCCCATTACGCGCCCGATTTCTTCCGGCGGGAAAGCCTTTCCATGGAGAATCCCGAGGACTGGCGGGGCATGTTTATGGCGTCCGCCTTCATCCTCACCGGCCGCCGCAGGTGATGAGAAGCCCGGCGATGATCCGTGACGATGGCTGGACCCGCAATTCAATTTGGGAGCACAGTGCCACGGTACGCGATCTCTACGCGCGCCGGTGCCGCCAGGAGGCTGAGGAAATGACTTGCGCGGCCCAAGCCGTGCGTCTGCTGGCTCCCTATGCCGCGCCGGGCGATACGGTTCTTGATGTGGGATGCGGCAGCGGTTACTTCTTCCATTCCCTGGTCCGCGCCGGAATCCGTGCCGACTATGTCGGGATCGACGCATCGCCGGGCCTGATCGCGATCGGCCGACAGGAAATGCCGGCCTTCGGCCTGCCCGCCGAGCGGCTGCGCGTCCTGCGTATCGACGATCTGGACGGGGAAGCGGACCATGTCGTTTGCATGAATGTGCTGTCAAACATCGACAACTATCACCGCCCCTTGGAGCGGCTGTTGAAGGTGGGGCGTAAGACATTGATCTTGCGTGAATCTCTAGCGGATCGCGCAAGTTGCCTCTATGTTCGGGACAATTATCTGGACGACGGGGTCGACCTACGCGTTCACGTCAACACCTATGACAAGGCGGAAGTGTTGGCTTTCATTCGCGCCGCTGGTTGGAGCCCAACCGTGGTTGAGGATGAAAGGACAAACGGCAAGCCCGAAATGATCATAGGCTATCCTCATCACTGGACCTTCATCGTCGCTGTGCGGTCCTGAAGCCCGCCGGGCGCACCGCGCCGTTCCTGCCACCGTCCCGGATTCGAACGCCATGTCCCGTATCGCCGGCATCATCACCGCCCAAGCCCCTAAGCCCCTCGATTCCACCCTAGCGGCGATGGCGACCGGCAACGACTGGAAGCATAGCACTGTGAGTGCCGGTGCGGCGGCCTTCGGTTGGGTTGGCCGACGGGCTCCGGCCCTGGCGGCGCAAGGCAGTTGGATCGTCACCCTGGATGGGACGATCTTCAATCCCGAAGAACTGCCCTCTGCCGCTTCCGATGCGGAACGGCTGCTTGAACTAGTGCGCCGTCATGGCATGGAAGAGGCGCTTGCCCGCATCAATGGCGACTTCGCGGCAGCTGTCTACGATGCGGCGAGCGACACCTTGTGGCTGGGCCGGGACCGCATCGGGCTGAAGCCGCTCTATTATGTCCAGCAGGTCGAGGGGGTTGCCTTCGCCTCCCGCCCCGCCGGGCTTCTGGCGCTGCCCTGGGTCCCGCAGGATGTTGATCAGCGCTTCGTCGCGCTGTTCGCCGGGTCGCATTACCGCAGCATCGACAACGATCCGCAGTCCTCTCCCTACGCGGCCATCCGGCAGCTTCCGGCGGGGCACGTCCTGTCCATCCGGGATGGCCGGGCCAAGCTGTCTCGATACTGGCAACTTAGTGAGGCGTCCGAACGGCTGGAAAGCGAGGCGGAGCTTGCCGAAGAGATGCGCGCGCTGTTGCTCGATGCCGTCCGGCGGCGCATTGCCGTCACGCGACGCCCAGCCTTCACTTTGTCGGGCGGACTCGATTCATCCTCCGTCCTGTCCTGTGCCGTGGAATTGAGCGGGAAGCGGCAGCCTGCTTTCTCCTCCACCTACGCCGACGCCACCTATGATGAGACGGAGGAGATCCGCTCAATGCTGGACGACAAGGTTTCCACATGGAATCCTGTCCGAATCGGCGACTTCGACCTGCTCAATACCATTCGCGACATGGTGCGCGTTCATGACGAGCCGGTCGTCACCGCAACTTGGCTGTCCCATCATCTTCTTACGGCGGAAGTCGCCCGTCAGGGCTATGACGCCCTGTTCGGCGGCCTGGGTGGTGACGAGTTGAACGCCGGCGAGTATGAATACTTCTTCTTCCATTTCGCCGATCTTCGTGCGGCAGGCGAGACCGGCCTCTACCATCACGAGGTCGCATGCTGGGCGAAGCACCACGACCATCCGGTTTTCCGCAAGAACGCCTCTGTCGCGGAGGAGGGACTGGCGCGCATGACCGATACGCTCCGCCCGGGTCTGTGCCTGCCCGACCGTCGGCGTCTCGACCGCTACGCGGCGGCGGTAGAGCCCGGCCTGTTCGACTTGCGCGGCTGGGAACCGGTGATGGATCACCCGTTTCGAAGCTGCCTGCGGAATCGGACGTTTCAAGACATCTTCCGAGAGACGGCGCCGTGTTGCCTGCGCGCTGAGGACCGACAGACAGCGGCGCATGGCCTGGACCGTTTCGATCCGTTCTTCGACCATCGTCTGGTCGAGTTCATGTTCCGTGTTCCCGGCCACTTCAAGATACGTGACGGAATCACCAAGCGCCTTCTACGCGAAGCCATGCGGGGTCTTCTTCCGGAGGAAACCCGCACACGCGTCAAGAAGACCGGATGGAACGCTCCGGCCCACCTGTGGTTCGCCGGTCCGGATGGGGAAGCCATGCGTGACCTGATCGCCTCGCAGCGCTTCCGTGAACTCGGCATTTACAATGTGGCCGTGGTGGAAGGGCTTCTGGATGACCATGAACGGATCGTTGCAAGTGGCGCCCTCCAAGAGAACCATATGATGTTCTTCTGGCAGCTTGCCAACCTGGCGATCTGGTTGGGCTGCTGATCCGGGGACAGGCTGGAGTTGTGTTCGGGCAAACGTCCGCAGATCTTTTCGCTGCGCGGCTCCTTCCACACTTCCCCGCTCCCGAACAGTAAGGAGGCGTGTATAAGACAGCCATCTCCCACCATGCTCTCCTGTGAGGAGCCCTTTCCATCATGACCCATTCTCGCCGCATCTCGGTGATCGGCCTCGGCTATGTCGGCCTGCCCGTGGCCGTCGCGTTCGGGCGGACGGGCGTCCCCGTGGTCGCCTTCGACATCGACGCGCGCCGCATCGCGGCGCTGCGGGACGGGCACGACCACACGGGCGAGGTTCCGGACGCGGACTTGGCGGAGGCCCGCCTGCACCTGACCGACGACCCGGCGGATCTGGCGCGGGCCGACTTCCACATCGTCACCGTGCCGACCCCCATCGACGACGCCCGGCGCCCGGATTTGCGCCCGCTGCTGGCCGCCAGCCGCACCGTCGGGCGGCACCTGAAGCGCGGCGACGTGGTGGTCTACGAATCCACCGTCTATCCCGGCGCCACGGAGATGGATTGCGTCCCGGTTCTGGAGGCCGAGTCCGGCCTGACCTACGGGCGGGACTTCACCGTCGGTTACTCGCCGGAGCGGATCAACCCCGGCGACAAGGAACACCGGTTCGAGACGATCACCAAGGTCGTCTCCGGCTCCGATCCGGAAACGCGGGCGCTCGTCGCGGCGGTCTACGGCAGCGTGGTGAAGGCCGGCGTGCACGAGGCCGCCTCCATCGCCGTGGCGGAGGCCGCCAAGGTGATCGAGAACACCCAGCGCGACGTCAACATTGCGCTCATGAACGAACTGGCGGTGATTTTCCACCGCATGGGCATCGACACCCGCGACGTGCTGGCCGCCGCCGGCACCAAATGGAACTTCCTGAAGTTCCAGCCGGGCCTCGTCGGCGGCCACTGCATCGGCGTCGACCCCTACTATCTGACCCACCGGGCGGAACAACTCGGCCACAACCCGGAGGTCATCCTGGCGGGCCGGCGGATCAACGACACCATGGGCCAGTATGTGGCGCAGGAAACGGTGAAGCGGCTTCTGCGCGGTCGCGTCGGGACGTCCGGGCCGCTGCGCGTCACCGTGCTGGGCCTGACCTTCAAGGAGGACGTGCCCGACATCCGCAACACCCGCGTGGTGGACATCGTGGCCGAGCTGAAAAGCTTCGGGGTGGAGGTCGCCCTCCACGACCCGCTGGCCGCCGCGGATGAGGTGGCCCACGAGTATGGCCTGACCTTGACCGCGCGGGATGCCCTGCCGCCCGCCGACGCGGTGGTGCTGGCGGTTCCGCACGCGGCCTACCGGGCGGAGGGCTGGGACCTGGTGAGCGGCCTGCTGAAGGAGCGGCGGGGCATCGTCATGGACGTGAAGGGCCTGCTCGACCGCGGCGCGGTGCCGGAAGGCGTGGACCTCTGGCGGCTGTGACGCCGCCAGGGTCCTCCAGAGGGACTTCGCGACGGGCGGTCAGAACGCCTTCAGCTTCTTCCAGGCGAACAGCACCATGCGCAGCAGCAGCCAGCCGTGGGTGAAGCGGCTGATCTGCGTCTCGCCGTAGCTGCGGTCGGCGTAGCGGATCGGCACCTCGACGATCTCCAAGTTCAGCTTGGACGCGCCGAAGATCAGGTCGAAGTCGCCGAACGGGTCGAAATCGCCGAAGTAATGGCGGTTCGCCACGATCTGGTCGTAGTCGCGCTTCCACAGCACCTTCGTGCCGCACAGCGTGTCGGTGAAGCGCGTGTTCAGCAGGAACGAGAAGATGCGGGCGAAGGCGCGGTTGGCGATCCAGTTCAGGAAGCGCATGGCCTGGTCGTCCATCGGGTAGACCAGCCGCGTCCCGTTGATGAACTCGCCCCGGCCGGACGCGATGGCGCGGTAGAATTTCGGCAGGCTCTCCGGCGGCACGGTCAGGTCGGCGTCGAGGATGATGAGGATGTCGCCCCGCGCCGCGTTGAAGCCGGCGCGCACCGCGTCGCCCTTGCCCTTGCCGGGCTGCTTCATGACCTTGATGTCCCAGTCCGGATAGGCGGCCTGGACGCGCAGGCATTCCTCGTAGGTGTTGTCCTGGCTGTTGCCCTCGACGTAGATGACCTCCAGGTCCGGGCAGAAGCGCGGCAGGCGGCGGATGGCGTTCTCGATGTTGCCGCGCTCGTTCCGGCAGGGGATCAGCACCGTGCAGGACGGCTGTTTCTCGGGCGCCTGCGGGGCGGGGCGGGCCACCACGTAATTGCGCAGGCACAGCTTCCGGACACCGGGCAGCGGGGCGACGCTGCGGTTGATCAGCGTGCCGAGGCCGAGCAGGCGGCGGGGCACGAGCTGGCGCCATTCCCGCTTCACCGGCTGCCAGCCGGCGAGCGTCAGCAGCCCGGCGATGTCGGTGCTGGACAGCCAGTTGAGCTGGCCCTGCGGCATCTTCAGCCCGAGCGTCTCGGCAAGGCCCAGCACCGGCTCCCACAGGCGGGAGTGGTAGCTGACGATGATGCGGGTGCGCGGCGTGGCGAAGCGGTGCAGATGGCGCAGCGTGTCCTCGATGTCGTCGAGGAAGCCGACGGTGTCCGACAGCAGGATCACGTCGAAGGTTCCGGCGATCTCCGCCAGAACCGCGGGGTCCTCCGCGTTGCCGGTGCGGAACTCCAGCCCCGGATGACGCTGCCGCGCCCGCTCGACCATCGCCGGGCTGAGGTCAATGCCGACCCCGCGCGACGGCTGCAGGAAGGCCAGCGTGTCGCCCGTGCCGCAGCCGACCTCCAGCACCGAGGCGTTCTCCGGCACGAGGAAGCGCAGATAGGCGCGGTCGGCCTCGTGGAAGGCGCGGTTGCGCTCGACCCAGCGGTCGCGCTCCCCGGCCAGCCGGTCGAACAGCATCCGCACGCTTTCCTGGCGGGGCGACAGGGCGCGTGGGCTGCCGGCTCCGGCGGGGGTGCCGGACACGGTTTCCTCAAGGGCTTCAACGGTCATGGGTAGGGTCCGCAACAGCGTTTTCGGAAGCGTCCCGGCTTCCGTGGGACAGGGCAGGCCAGGCAAGGCCGCCGGCGGCATGCCGGGCCCGCCGAACCGCGCGCCGGCCGGCGCGCGCCATCCTGGTCCCGAGCCTGCCGCGGACCAACCGGGGTTCATCCCCCGAGGCCGGGAAAGCGGGAAAGGTGGTTTGCAATCTCATCCGGCAAGAAGGCGGTGTGTGCGGGCGGGCGCACTGTAGCCTTCGGCCGGCGGGATTGCCACGCTTTCCATGGTGCTGCCCATGGCGCTGTCCATAACGCTGCTTGGTCCGGCGCGTTCGGTGCGCGCCCACGCCGGACCAGGCGGTTATGTCGGTTATGTCAAGGAGCGCTCCCAGGCGAGCGCGTCGCGCACGATCCCATCCAGCCGGTCGTGCTTGGGGACCCAGCCGAGCCGCTCGCGGATGCGGTCGGCCTTGGCGACGAGCTGGGGCGGGTCGCCGGGGCGCCGCGGGGCGAGCGTGGCCGGCACCTTCTCCCCGCTGACCTCCTCCAGCGTGCGCACCACCTCATGGACCGAGGCGCCGCGCCCGTAGCCGCAGTTCAGCGTCAGGCTCTCGCCGCCGCGCCGCAGATGGAGCAGCGCCAGCACATGGGCATCGGCCAGATCGCTGACGTGGATGTAGTCGCGGATGCAGGTGCCGTCGGGCGTGTCGTAGTCGGTGCCGAAGATCGACAGCGCCGGGCGCCGGCCGAGCAGGGCTTGGCAGGCCACCTTGATGAGGTGCGTCGCGGTCGGGGTCGCCTGGCCGGTGCGCCCCGCCGGGTCGGCCCCCGCCACGTTGAAGTAGCGCAGGATGACGCTGCGCAGTCCGTGCGCCGCCCCGGCGTCGCGCAGCATCTGCTCCGTCATCAGCTTGGACGTCCCATAGGGGTTGATCGGGGCGGTCGGGGTCGCCTCGTCGATCGGCACACGGTCCGGAGCGCCGTAGACGGCCGCGGTTGAGGAAAAGACGATGTTGCCGACCCCCAGCCGCACGCAGGCGTCCATCAGGGTCAGGCTGTTGACCGTGTTGTTGCGGTAGTAGGCGAGCGGCTTCTCCACCGATTCCGGCACGACGATGGAGCCGGCGAAGTGCATCACCGCATCCACGGCATGGTCGCGGATGACCCGCTCCAGAAGCTCGGCGGACCCGACGTCCCCTTCGACCAGGGGGACCGAGGCCGGAACGGCCGCACGCCGGCCCGTCGACAGGTTGTCGATGGTCACCGCGGGGATCCCGGCGTCGGCGAGCGCATGGAGGACGTGACTGCCGATGTAGCCCGCCCCTCCGGTCACCAGGACACGGTGTGGGGTTGCCGGTTCGTCAAGCATGCTTCCCGCTTCCTTTCGTCCTTACGCGCCAAGCCATCCGTCGCCAAGCCGCCCATGCGGCCCGTCGCCAAGCCGCCCATGCGGCGCCGGCTGGTTCGCCGGCATCGGCGCTCCCTGACCTGGGAATGGAGGGAAATCCTGTCAACGCAGCCCGAATCGCCATCCAGGCCACCAATCCGGAGGGCGATGGCGGAGTGGTGGCACTCCCTTGGGCGGTGGTGGCTCCATCGGTGGCGCGCATTGCGGGCAAAGAAGGAAGAGATTTATCGACTTTTCCAATTGCCGGTTCGGCACCCCGAACCTCATAGGTCGCGGTTTCCCTACGGAAGACGGTGTGGAGATACGGTTAAGTCCCGTCCTAAAGTACCTAAGATACAAAAAGCCTGGACCAAAGGGACTTTCTCATGGAGCGGCCGCAGAATACCCCCCTGCGGCGAGTCATCGGCGCATGAATATGTGAGTTTCCGCGCGTAATCGCAAATTCATGCGCGCCCAAGGTTTGTCACAGCCCCGAAACATTATCCGTTCCGATCACCCTCCATTCAGGGTAGACCGCTCAAGGGGTGTAACCTTTATGGCGGGTCTCATTCCGCACTTGCAAAAAAGGGTTACCAATGATATCGAGCGCTAGGCATGCCATAAGGCACAAAGTCTAGTCACTTTGGCGGGGGTTTCCACATATGTCCAGCTCGAGCACCATCACCGGTGGCGTTACCAACAACAACGTCAGCACCGCCTCCACCCTGGCGGGTGCCATTCTGAAGAACACCAGCCTCGTCGCGACGAAGGCGGATACCAAGGCGCTCGTTCTCGGCGACGACGCCCTGCAGCAGAACAAGGGCGTCGTGGCCCTCTCGAACGAGAACAACACGGCGCTGGTTCTGAACACCAGCACCGCGGCGACGCTGCTCGGCGGCGCCGGCAACAACAACGTCCTCGTCGCCAACGACGCGGCCGGCACGGTTCTGCAGGCCGGCACCGGCACCGGCCAGACCCTGATCGGCGGCTCGGGCGGCCAGCTCCTCGGCACCAGCACCGTCGCGGGCGCCTCCGCCACCATCTTCGGCGGCTCGGGCGCCGACACCGTCGTGGCCGCGGCCGGCAACAACGTGCTGACCGCCGGTGCGGGCAACAACCAGATCCACGCGATCGGCGGCAACAACCAGATCTTCGCGGCCGGCAACGACACCGTCTTCGCGGCGGGCGGCAACGCCACCATCGGTGCGGGCACGGGCAACGCGCAGCTCCTGATCACCGGCGGCAACAACCTGATCGCCGGCGGCCAGGGCAACACCACCATCGCTTCGGCGGCGGGCAACAACACGATCTTCGGCGGCTCGGGCAACACCACCATCGCCGGCGGTGCGGGCAACGACCTGCTGATCGGTTCCACCGCGAAGTCGGGCAAGGCCGTCATCGGCGGCTTCGACGGCAACGACACGATCATCGGCGGCGTCGGCAACGACACGCTGTTCGGCGGCGCCGGCAACGACATCTTCGTGTTCAGCACCGTCTTCGGCGGCGGCAAGCACGTCATCGGCGACTTCAAGGCCGGCACCGACCTCATCGCGGTCCAGGGCTACGGCCTCACCGCGGCCCAGGTCGCGTCGCGCGTCACCGTCGCCGGTGGCAACTCGGTCCTGTCGCTGTCGGACGGCACGCAGATCACGGTCGCCGGCGTCACCAACCTGACCGCCAGCAACTTCGCCGTCTAATCAGAGTCTCTGCACGACCCAATGGACCTGCCGAGCAATCGGCAGGTCCATTTTTATGCGCTTTTTCTCTCTGCCTTTTCCCGGCAGGAAAGGCCGGTTCCAGACCATCCAAAGTCCATGGCAAGGCCTTCCTTCATGACACCGTCCGGCGGATCGAAATCCCAGGCGCGGCGCCTGGACGTGCGGCGCCTGGAAGAGCGGATCGCCGCCGGGCAGATCGCTGAGGCGGAAGCCGTGGCGCGCGCCCTGCTGCGCCACAGCGACACCCACGCACCGGGCGCCACCGGGCTCGCCCGCTGCGCCCTGGCGCGGGGGGATCTCGCCGCCGCGCTTCGCTGGGCCGAACGCGGCGCCCGGTTCGCGCCCAACGACATCGCCCTGAAGGCCTTCTTCGCCGCCCTGCTGATCGCCGCGGGCCGTCCGGCCGAGGTGCCGCCGCTGCTGGCGGATGCCGTCGAGCGGGCCGCCGTTCCCACCGCGGCGATTGCCCTGGGACAGGCCCTGGCCCGTCTGGGGGCGATGGACCGGCTGGTTCCCCTTCTCGTCCGCCAGCTTCACCTCTTTCCGGTGAGCGTCGCCTCTCTGCTGGGCGACCTCGCCGACCATGTAGTTCTGTCCGGAGGCGCCGTCGGCTGGGCCGCCGCGGACATTGGCCTGCAAATCGTCGGCGCCCTCTCCGCCGAGGCCGGCGGTACCATCCGGGTCACTTCCGCCCGGCACGAGACGCTGCTCGTCATGGACCGCGCCTCTTTTCTGCGCCGCTATGGGCGGCCGGATGGCGACGGCCCGGTCCGCTTCATCCTGCCGGTGGAGGCGGAACGGGAGGGGGAGACGCTTTCCGTCACCCTCGACGGCGTGGCCCTGCTTGGCGCGCCGTTGCGCCCCCGGCGCCACCCCGCGGTCGAAGGGAGCGCCCTGCTGATTGACGACGAAGGAGCACCGGGGTCGTCCGGCGCGGCGATCACCGGTTGGGCCTGGTGCCCTGGCGATCCGCCGCAGTCCGTTTCCGTCCGGGTGACGGATGGGACCGGGCGCTCCGTGACGGTGTCCGCTGACCGTCCGGCGGAGGGTGTCCGCGCCAGAGGGGCGGAGGACGGCAACTATGGCTTTCTCATCGATCCGGCGGCCGCCGGCCTGTCTCCGGGGCTGCTCCATGTGACCGCCGAGCCGGGCGACCAGCCATTGGCCGGAAGTCCCCTGCCCTGGCCCGGTCCCGGACGGGCCGCGTGGTCCCCCGCGCCGATCGGTCCCATCCCGCCCCGCCCCGCGCGCGCGGCGCGTCCCTCGCCCGTCGTGGACGTCGTCGTTCCGGTGTATGGCGGGCGGGAGGAGACGCTGGCCTGCCTGCGCTCCGTCATCGCGGCGGACGACGCCACCCCCCGCGAGATCGTCGTCATCGACGACGCCAGCCCCGATGCGGACCTCGCCCGCGATCTGGCGGCCCTGGCCGGCGAAGGGCGCATCACCCTGCTTCGCAACGCCCGGAATCTGGGTTTCCCCGCCACCGTCAACCGCGGGCTGGCCCTGCATCCCGACCGCGACGCGGTTCTGCTCAACGCCGATACGCTGGTGTCCGGCCCCTGGCTGGAGCGGCTGCGCGCCGCGGCCTGGTCGGCGCCGGACATCGGCACCGTCACGCCGCTGTCCAACGACGCCACGATCCTCAGCTACCCGTCGGGCACCGACCGCCCGCCGCCGCCCTCCCTGGCGGAGACGGCGGCATTCGACCGGCTTGCCCGGTCGGTGAATCCCGGGTTGCGGGTGGACCTGCCGACGGCGGTCGGCTTCTGCGCCTACATCCGCCGCGACTGCCTGGAGGAGACCGGGCTTTTCGAAGAACGGCTGTTCGGGCGGGGCTATGGGGAGGAGAACGACTTCTGCCTGCGCGCGCGCCGCCTGGGCTGGCGCCACGTCGGAGCCGCCGACCTGTTCGTGGCGCATGTGGGCGGCCGCTCCTTCGGGCGGCAGAAGGCGATCCTCGCCGCGCGGAACGGCGAGCTGCTGGAGCGGCTGCATCCCGGATACGACGCCCTGGTCAAGGAGTTCATCGCCGCCGACCCGCTGATGGCCGCGCGCCGCCGTCTCGATCTGGCCCGCTGGGCGGAGGAGAAGGGAAGCAGGCGGGCGCCGGCCGTTCTGCTGGTCACGCTCGCCGGCCGCGGCGGGGTCACCCGCTTCATCGAGGAACGGTCCGCGGCGCTGCGGGCGGAGGGTTGGCGCGTCCTGCAACTCGTCCCGGAGAACGCCGGGGATGATGAGGACGAAGACGAGGACGAGGATGGTGATGAGGGGGACGGCGCGGGCCGCGGTTCGTCACGATCCATCGTGCCGTCCCGGGCGGCCCTGGCCGAGCGGCGCTGCCGGATCATGGTCCTGGACCGGCCCGATCTCCACGATCTGGTGTTCCGCACCCGCGCGGAGTTCGACGCGTTGGTCGACGCCCTGCGGCTGGGGGGAACGACGGCGGTCGAGATCCACCATCTGCTGGGGCACGACGCCGCGGTGCTCGATCTGGCCGGGCGGCTCGGCGTGCCGTACGACCTCACCATCCACGATTACGGCCTGATCTGCCCGCGCCTCAGCCTGGTGGACAAGACCGGCCGCTATTGCGGGGAGCCGGACCTGCCCGCCTGCGAGCGCTGCACCGCCGATCCGGAAGACCGGGCCGATCCCGACGTGACGGTGGGCGCCCTGCGCCGGCGCATGCGCGCCCTGGCCGCCGGGGCGCGGCGGGTGACGGCGCCGACCCGCGACGTGGCGGCCCGGCTGCTGCGTCACATCGACCCGCGCCCCATCGAGGTCCGGTCCTGGGAGGATGTCGCGCCGCCCCCCGCCCGCCCGCGGCGTCAACGGAACGATCGCCGGTGGCGGGTCTGCACGATCGGCGCCGTCGGCATCCAGAAAGGCTATGAGATCCTTCTGGCCTGCGCCCGCGATGCCGCGGCGCGGAACCTGCCGCTGGAGTTCGTCGTCGTCGGCTTCAGCGAGAAGGACCCGCCCCTGTTCGAGACGGGGCATGGCTTCGTCACCGGCCGCTTCACCGAGGAGGAGGCGGTCGCCCTGGTGAGCGCCCAGGAGGCGGACATCGCCTTCCTGCCGTCCATCTCGCCGGAGACCTGGTGCTACGCCCTGTCCACCGCCTGGAAGGCCGGTCTGGAGGTGGTTGCCTTCGACTTGGGAGCGCTGTCCGAACGCATCCGTGAGAAAGGTGGCGGGCACTTGCTGCCACCGTTGCTGGAACCTGCGACAATCAACGACACGCTCCTGGGTGTCCTTGACGCTCATACGCCGCATGGCGTAGCAATCGGGCGGTCCGTTTCCTTTCGGCCTACTTTCAGGCCAGACAGTTCGGCGGCGGATTCGGATGGTCCGGGCCTACGCCGTTCAACCTTTCAATCCCGCGGGGGGTCGTCGATGTCCGGTAGCGTTGCGTCCGCAGAAGCCCATCCATCCAACCAGATCAAGGCGACGGCCCAGACCCTGTCCCTGGTCCCCGGCTTTTACTCTCTGCTGGTCACGGCGGGCGGCGGGGCGGCGGCCTCGGGTGAATTCCCCTTGCCCAGCGTCCAGCTGGCGGCGGCTCCGAACAACCTTCCCGGCGTCACCATCGAGATGATCGGCAGCGTGGCGGGCAACTGGCTGGCCAAGCCGGGCGACACCGTCATCATCAAGGTGTCGGGCGGCGCCGCGACCGTGGTCCTGTCCTCCTACAAGCATGTCGACCGCCCGAACGCGCTCCTGTCGCTTCAGTTCGCCCGCATCGACGACGCCCAGACCTCCGCGTCGCAAGCCGCTCCGGTGGCCGCCGCCGCGCCCGTCCAGGGCGCCCCCTTCCAGAACGCAGCGGTCCAGAACGCACCGGTCCAGGCTCCGCCGGCCTCGCAGGCCGTCCGTCCGCGCGCCGAGATCCTGGCCCATGTCCAGCGCCAGGGCGACCTGCGCTTCACGGATTCCAACTGGGCCGGCGCCGTCGGGCAGCGGCTGTGGATCGAGGCTTTCTCGATCACCCCGACCGAGGGCATCGCGCCGGAGGATCTGGAGTACAAGGGCCTGACCGCCAACGGCTGGGAAACCCCCTGGATCAGCGGCGGCGGCATGTGCGGCAGCCGCGGCCTGGGAACGCCGCTGATCGGCTTCTCGATCCGTCTGCGCGGGGCCGCGGCTGAGCGGTTCGACTGCGTCTATGAGGGCGCCTTCGTCAGCGGCTACCGCTCTCCCACCGGGCAGAACGGCAGCCCCTGCCGCTCCGACGCCATCGGCGATGCCCTGGAAGGTCTCCTGCTGCGCTTCGTGGAGAAGCAGACCGGCGCCGTTCCGCCGCGTTCCTATTGATCCGGAACGCCTCCAGGCCGATGCTCAAGACCGTGCTCAACGTCGGATGCGGTCAGCGCGCCATCTCGATCCTCGGCACCTCCCTGCCGGCGGATGAGTGGCGGGAACTGCGTCTCGACATCGACCCGGACGTCGACCCGGACATCGTCGCTTCGATGACGGACATGGCCCCGGTGCCCGACGGGTCGGTGGACGCGGTCTGGTCGTCCCACAACCTGGAGCATCTCGACCCGCACGAGGTGCCGGTGACGCTGAGGGAGTTCCTGCGCGTCCTCAAGCCGGGCGGCACGCTCCTGCTGACCGTGCCCGACCTGCAGGCGGTGGCGAAGCTGGTGGCGGAGGATCGGCTGGACGAGGCGGTCTACGAATGCAGGCAGGGCCCGATCCGGCCGTTGGACGTCATCTACGGCTACGGTCCGGCCCTTGCCGCAGGCAACCGCTTCATGGCCCACCGCACCGGCTTCACCCCAAACCTGCTGGGGCGCCTGTTGCAGGAGGCGGGGTTCGAGCCGGTGGCGATCTGGCGGCGGGCGGCGGCTTACGAGTTGCAGGTCAAGGCCTTCCGTCCCCCCGCCTCGGCGGCGGCGCTGGAGGAGTTCGGTTCGCTCCTGCAAACCCCGGCCCTGCGAACCCCGGCGGGCTGACGCCCCTGGATCAGGCTCATCCAGGTCCGCGGCGGGTTGCGGGCCTTCTTTGCGGAATCGGCGGCACGCGATGAACTATCTCTTTGTCCACCAGAACTTTCCGGGCCAGTACCAGCACATCGTGCAGCATCTGGCGGCCCAGCCGGGCAACCGCGTGGTCTTCATCTCGCACGAAAGCCCCGCGTCGATTCCCGGCGTGGAACGCGCCGTCTATCAGCCGTTTCGGACCGCGAAATCGACGACCCACCATTACATCCAGGAACTGGAGCTGGCGGTCGTCTACGGGCAGAGCGTCTACGAGGTCTGCCGCCGCCTGAAGGCCGAGGGATTCCGTCCCGACATCATGATCGGGCACAACGGCTGGGGCGAGACGCTGTACATGAAGGACGTCTGGCCGGACGTTCCGCTGCTCGCCTATTTCGAATTCTTCTATCACCTGCGGGGCGCCGACATCGGCTTCGACCCGATGATGGCGGTCACCGAGAACGACGGTCCGCGGGTGCGCACCAAGAACGTCATCAACACGCTGGGCTTCGAGGCCGCCGACTGGGGCCAGACGCCGACCGGCTGGCAGTGGTCGCTCTACCCCGACTACATGCGCTCCCGCATCAGCGTCATCCACGAGGGCGTGGACACCACCATCGTCCGCCCGGACGCCGACGCCTGGTTGCGTCTGCCGTCGGGCCTGACGCTGACGCCCAAGGACGAGGTCATCACCTACGTCGCCCGCAACCTGGAGCCCTACCGCGGCTTCCACGTCTTCATGCGCGCCCTGCCGGGCATCCTGAAGCGGCGGCCCAAGGCCCATGTGCTGATCGTCGGCGGCGACGAGGTCAGCTATGGGCAGGTGTCCCCCGACGGACGGAGCTACCGCGACATCCTGATGGCCGAGCTCGGTTCGGGGATCGACCGGAACCGCGTGCATTTCCTGGGCAAGCTTCCTTACGGCACCTACCTGACGGTGCTCCGCGTCTCGTCGGCGCACGTCTACCTGACCTACCCCTTCGTTCTGTCCTGGTCCTTCCTGGAGGCCATGGCGGCGGGCTGCCTGGTCATCGGTTCCGCCACCATCCCGGTGGAGGAGGTGCTGCGCGACCGGCAGAACGGCCTGCTGGTGGACTTCTTCGACGGGGCGGCCCTGGCCGACCGCATCGACGAGGTGTTCGAGCATCCCGACCGGATGCAGACGCTGCGCGACCGGGCGCGGCGGACGGCGGTGGAGAATTACGATCTCCGCACCGTCACCCTGCCCCGCCACCTCGCCCTGATCGACGATCTGATCGCCGGGCGGAACCCCGCGGAAAGGACGCCGAAATGAACGCGTGGAGCGACGGCTACAACGCCGACATCGCCTACACCCACGGTGCCTACCGCGAGCTGTCGCCCGGTTACCTGTCCTATGTCTGCCTGCTGAACGGTGTCCGCCCGCCGCGCACCGACCGGCCCTTCCGCTATTGCGAGCTGGGCTGCGGCCAGGGCGTGACCCTGAACATCCTGGCGGCGACCCACCCTCACGGGCGCTTCACCGGGATCGACTTCAACCCGCTGCACGTCGCCGGCGCGCGCCGGCTGGCCGAGGACGCCGGGCTGGCCAACGTGGCCTTCCATGAGCGCAGCTTCCAGGAGGTGGTCGCCGGCGCGCTGCCCGCGGAGGAGGCCGGCGAGGGCTTCGACTTCATCGTCCTGCACGGCGTCTACAGCTGGGTCAGCCCGGAGAACCGCCGGGCCGTGGTGGACATCCTGGAGAGGATGCTGAAGCCCGGCGGGCTGGTCTTCATCAGCTACAACGCCATGCCGGGCTGGGCGCCGGTGCTGCCCCTGCAGAAGATGATGCTGGCCCACGCCGCGGCCAACCCGGCCCGCAGCGACCGCCAGTTCGATGCGGCCCTGGCCTTCATCAACCGGCTGAACGAGGCCGGCGCCGGCTATTTCGCCATCAATCCCACCGTCGCGCAGCATCTCGGGACGATCGCCACCCAGAACCGCCAGTATCTGACCCACGAATATCTGAACACCCATTGGGAGCCGCTGAGCCACAGTCAGGTGGCGCAGGACATGGCGCGGGCGAAGCTGGGCTATGCCTGTTCCGCCAACATCCCGCACAATTTCGACGAGCTGTCGGTGCGCCCGGAACTGCGGCCCATCCTGGCCGAGATCGCCGACCCGGTGATGGCGGAAACGGTGCGCGACTTCGCCATGAACCAGGTGTTCCGCCGCGACATCTACATCCGTGGCCTGGACCGGATGCCTGCCGCCGAGGCCGCCGGCGCGCTCCGCCGCCTCCGCTTCACCCTGACGGTTCCGCGCGAGAAGGCCAGCCTGGCGATTCCGGTGCCGTTGGGCGAGTTGCGCCATGACGAAAGCCTCGGCCTGCCGATCCTGGACGCGCTCGCCACGGGCACGCCGAGCCTGGGCGCGATCGAAGCGATGCCGGAAATGGCCCGTCACGACTTCGGGACCATCTCCCGTTTCCTGGCCCTTCTGGTCTCCGCCAACCACGCCCACCCCTTGGCGGAGCTTTCGGAGACCGCGCGCGAGGCGTCCCTCCGGCTCAACCGGGCGATCGCCCAGCGCATGCTGATCGACGAGAGCCTGTTCTTCCTGGCCGCGCCCACGGTCGGGCTGGGCATCGGGGCCGACGCCATGGAACGCCTCGTCCTGGCCGGGCTGCTGTCCGGGCAGCCGCTGGACGTCCAGCCGCTTGCCGGCTTCGTGACGGACGCCCTGCGCGCTCTGGGCCGCTCGGCCGTCGCGGAGGACGGGTCGGCCATTTCCGATCCCGTGGCCATGCGCTCTCTGGTCACACTGAGGCTGGCCGACTTCCTGCCGCACAAGCTGCCGGTGTGGCAGCGGCTCGGCATCCTGTGACGGTGGGCTGAAGGCGTCTGGCGACGGAACCGTCAGACGCCCAGCCGCGCCGCCACCTCGTCGGCGATCGCGAGGCATGAGGTCAGGCCCGGCGATTCCATGCCGAACAGGTTGACCAGCCCCGGGACGCCGTGCGCCTCCGGCCCCTGGATCAGGAAATCGGCCTGCGGCTGGCCGGGGCCGCTCAACTTCGGGCGGACGCCGGAATAGGCCGGCACCAGGGCGCCGTCGGGAAGGTCCGGCCAGTAGCGCCGCACCTCGCCGTAGAAGCCATCGGCCCGCCTTGGGTCGACCCGGTAATCGAGCCGGTCGTGACCGGCGGGGTCCAGCCACTCCACGTCCGGGCCGAAGCGGGCCTGCCCGGCCAGATCCAGCGTCAGATGGACGCCCAGCCCTCCCTCCACCGGCACCGGGTAGACCAGCCGCGCGAAGGGCGCGCGCCCCTGTCCCAGCGCGTAATAGTTTCCCTTGGCCAACACCCGCGGCGGCACATGCTCCGCCGGAAAGCCTTCAAGCCCGCGCGCGACCCCCCAGGCCCCCAGCCCGGCGGCGTTGACCAGCGTGCCGCAGGCGATGCGCGTCGGCTCCACCCCGCCGACCTCCAGTTCGAAGCCATCCGTGCGGCGGTGGGCGTGCTCCAGGGGGCTGAGGAAGGCCAGCATGGCGCCCGCCGCCTCCGCGTCGCCCTGCAGGGCCAGCATCAGGCCGTGGCTGTCGATGATGCCGGTGGACGGCGACAGCAGCGCCCCGACGCAGCGCAGGGCCGGCTCCAACGCCCGGGCCTCGGTGGCCGAAAGGGCGGCGAGGTCGTTCACCCCGTTGGCGGCGGCCTGGGCGCGGATGGCCTCCAGCCGGGGCAACTGGGCCTCCTCGGTGGCGACGATCAGCTTGCCGATGCGCTTGTGCTCCACCCCGTGCTGCGCGCAATAGGCGTAGAGCGCGTCGCGACCGGCCACGCACAGGCGGGCCCGCAGGCTGCCCGTCGGGTAATAGATCCCCGCATGGATGACCTCGGAGTTGCGGGAACTGGTGCCGGTGCCGATGGCGTCCGCGGCCTCCAGCACCACCACCTCGCGGCCGGCGCGGGCCAGCCGCCGGGCCACCGCCAAGCCGATCACCCCGGCTCCGGCCACCACGCAGTCCACCCGTTCCATCCTTCGTCTCCGGCCAGTGCGAAAGGCTGATCGGCGCAGGACCGATCGTGGCGACAAAGCCGCAAAAGCGCCGGCTTGCGCAAGAGGGATGGCGGAAAGGCCAGCCGGCATCCCCGGACGAACCACTCCCCTGCCGCCGGTCACGCCACAAGGGGCGTCCGGATGGACGAAGCCGGCCCAAGGCAGGTCATCCGCCGGATTCGCTTCGCTGCTCGAATTACAACATAGAGAAATCATCAAACACGCCCGTGATAAAGAAGACGCCAACGCCTTACTTTAAACAAGCAAACGGCTGATTTGGAGAGGACCCTTTAGGGATCATTGAATGAAGGCCACCCATTTCTGACTTGGATTGATGTTTTTACGAACATCTTCCTTTTTTGAAGGGTGGCGCTCATGAGCAATCCGGATTACACGTTTCCTGTATCCGCGATCACAGCAAGCGGGCGCATTGAAATCGATTCATTGCTTTCGGGATACAAGTGGGGCGCTGGGGGTCAGCCCGGAACCGGGGTTTCCCTGACCTATTCTTTCGGCGCCGCCGGCCTTTCCGCCTATCGGGACGGCTATCTCACGCCGGACCCGGGCAGCGTCTGGACGCTGTCCGGAACGGCCCAGGCGGCGATCCGGCAGGCGCTCGGCACCTGGACGGCGGTGGCCAACATCAGCTGCATCGAGGTTCCTGAAAACGCCTTGTCCTGCGGGGACATCCGCTTCGGAGGAAGCGGCGTGCCGGACACCGCCTACACGGTCATGCCGGTGGTGGATCTGCCGGAAGCGGGCGACGTCTGGTTTGGCACGACCTTCGCCGATCCCGGCCTGTCCTGGACGCCCGGTTCCTACACCTACCAGACCATCGTGCACGAGCTTGGGCACGCCTTCGGCCTGAAGCATCTGCATGAGGAATACGGGGGCTTCCCGGTCGCCCCCACCGGGATCGACTACCAGCTCTACAGCACGATGAGCTACCGGTCCTTCCCCGGAGCGTCCCCGAGCATGGGCTACTGGCAGGACCGTTTCCCCACCACCCCGATGGTCGACGACATCGCGGCCATCCAGTATCTGTACGGCGCCAACATGTCCACCAACGCCGGGGACACCGTCTATTCCTGGGCGCCGGGACAGGCGATCTTCGAGACGATCTGGGACGGCGGCGGCAACGACACCATCAGCTGGGCCAATCAGACAACCGACGCCCGGATCGACCTGCGCCCCGGCTCCTACAGCGACCTTGGACCGTCCTGGAAGGCCGGATTCTATCTGGAGCCCCGGACGCTCGGCATCGCCTACGACTGCTGGATCGAGAACGCCATCGGCGGGTCGGGGAACGACCTTCTCATCGGCAACGCCCTCGACAACGCCCTGTACGGCGGTGCGGGGGACGACACCCTGATCGGGGGGGCCGGCAACAACCTGCTGGACGGCGGAGAAGGGTTCGACACGGCGGTGTTCGAAGGGGCGCCCTCCTCCTACACCATCCTCCACACCGGCGCCGGCGAGGTGACCGTCAGCGGTCCCCAGGGCGTCAACACCCTGCGCAGCATCGAAAACCTGTCCTTCGGCGACCTGACCCTGGCGTTGAGCCGGGACGCCACGCCGGGCACGGTGGCCAGCACCTTCTTCGGGGTGGCCAACAGCGCGTCGGGGCGGCAATTCCTTCAGGAGGCCTCGGCCTATTCGGGACCGGTGCAGAACCTGCAATGGCAGCTGATCGGCAGCAACGACGGCGAGGCGATCGTCGGCGGCGCCGGCAACGACTTCATCAACGGCCTCGGCGGCATGGACGCGATCGATGGCGGGGCTGGGGACGACGTGCTCGATGGCGGCACGGGGTCGAACTTCCTGACCGGCGGGGCCGGGCACGACACCTTCTTCTTGGACGGGCGCAGCGGCGATCCCGTCTGGTCGACCGTGACCGACCTGGAGGCCGGGGAACTCATCACCGTCTGGGGCTGGCAGCCGGGCCAATCGACCCTGACCTGGGAGGACTGGCAGGGGGCCGGCGGGTTCGAAGGGGCGACGGCTCACATCGACCTGGATGGAAATGGCCGGATCGACGCGAGCGTGACCTTGAGCGGTCACGCCGTCTCGTCGCTGTCCACGATGCCCGGGGTCGTCGGGGACACCGCTTATCTGGGCATCCGGCTGTTCGGGTAGGGCGCCGCCGCCCTGTGACGCTCCCTTCCTTTCCTGCAATGCGGCTTTACAACACCGAAGCGGCGTGCCAACGTCCGCGCCGTGGCGCGAGCCGTGAAACGATCCAAGGTTGTTGCAGCGCCCCATCGGCGACAGACGCCGCAGAATGCCGACGCTGATTCGCCAGCCTGATTCCTGTTTCTTTCACATGTGCCGCTCCATTCATTGTGCGTCCGTGAATGAAGAAGGCAATGGCGGTCGTGAGTCGTAAAAATATTGCGATCATCGCAAGTGTTCTGATTGCGGTTGTCTTTTCACTGGTGTCGATGTTCGTGTTTCTCGGCGGCGAAGGGCGGGGGCTTCTGCAGTTCCACGTCTGGCCGGCCGAGAAATGGGGCATCCCTGCGCAGCTCGAGAAAAGGGGATTCGAGCCCCTTCTGACGACTCCCGGCCATGGGGGCTGGGACGGACAGTTCCATTTCTACATCGCGAACGACCTGCTTCTTCAGGAAGACACGGCCCAGCACATCGACGCGCCGACCTACCGTTACCAGCGGATCGGCTTGCCGCTGCTGGCGCGTGGCCTTGCCTTTCTGACCCTCGGCGACTGGGTCAGCCCTCTGGTCTATTGGGGCACGAGCGTCCTCCTGGTGGCGGCCGGGACCTTCGCCTTCGCCTGGATGCTGGCGACCGTGGGCCTTCCACCCTGGCTGTCGCTCGTCTGGGCCTTGTCCGGCGGCGTCCAGGTGACGGTGGTCAGCGGTCTGCCGGATGCCGCGGCCGACGCGCTGTTCCTGCTGGCCCTGGCCTGCCTCTGCACGCGCCGTCTATGGGCCTACGCCCTGGCGGCCACCCTGGCCGTGCTGACCCGCGAGACCTTCGTCGTGGCGGCGGCGGGCCTGTTCCTGCTCCAAGCCGTGGCCGCCTGGCGCGCCGGGCGGCTGTTCAGCCGGAGCGGATTCCTGGCGCTGTTGCCGATGGCGCTTCCCGGCGTGGTGGCCATCCTCTGGCAGATTTCGATCCTCCTCCGGTTCGGGCAGCTTCCCTCGCAGGCGCCCGGCGTCGCCGGTGGTCTGGTCACTTTGCCGCTCAAGGGATGGCTCGAAACGCTCGTCGGCACCTACCGCGGGACTCATCCCTTCGCGGGAGCGGGGGTGCCCCAGAGCGAGTTCTGGCTCCAGCCCCTGCACGGCGTCCTGATCGCCATGGCAGCGGCGGCCTGCGTCGTGCTGCTGCGGACGAAGCGCCACCAGCCGGTCATGGCGATCGTCGCGGCGGCGGCGCTGCCCTTCGCGTTCATCGCGACGATGCTCGGCGTCGGCGTGACCGCCTTCTGGACCGGCTACCTGAAGGCCACCTCTTTCCTGTTCGTGCCGATCATCCTGTCCTTCGCGATCCTTCCGCGCTGGGGAACGGCGGTGGCGGGAAGCGTGATCGCGCTGATGCTCGGCCTGCATCAGGCCGCCTTCTGGAACCGCAACCTGAACGATGCGGTCAACAGCACCAGCCAATACAGCAGCGTCGACTCCGTGCTTGCTCGTCCGGCCTCCAGCTTCCCCGAGCGGTTGGACTGCCTCGGCGACTACCGCTCCGAGATGCGACTCGTCGGCGTCGAGGCCTTCGAGCGGCGGGCTCTCTTCCGGGCCATGCTGGGGCGCAAAGCGCGCTACGAATTGCGGGTCGACGTGAAGAACGCGACCGCCCAACCCTGGCGCCACGCGCAGGGAGTCGGCTCCGTCTATCTCACCGGCCGCTGGATGGACCGCGCCACGGGCAGGCAACTGGGTTTCACCCGCTCGACGCTGATCGGCGAGGAGTTGAAGCCCGGCGAGAGCCGCCTGTTGCGCCTGGTCGTCGATGTGCCCGATTATGCCCCGCAGGCCGATCTGATCGTCACGATGATCCAGGCCGGATGCTCCTGGTTCCACGAGGCGGGCGATCCGGGCGCCATCCGGATGAGGCTGCGATGACATCGCGGCGCCGTTTCCCGACCGTCCTCGGCAAATCCCTTGCCCGGTGCGGCGACGGCCAGTAAACCTGTCGCCGTCATTTGACGGCGGCGGAACACCAGTGGTTGAGGCCGAAAGCCGGCATGGCCCAACATGGGGAACGGATCGGATGGAACGCCCGCAAGACACCGAAGACTTTGGCCACGCCGCGCGATCGCTTCTGGAAGCGTCCGCGCGGGTGGGCTCCAATCCTCTGTACGTCCAGGGGGCCGGCGGCAACACGTCGCTGAAGATCGGTGACGTGCTGCGGGTGAAGGCCTCCGGGACCCGGCTGGCCGACGCGCTGGTCTCGGACGTGTTCGTGGACGTCAGCCTGTCGCGGGTCCGCCAGGGTGTCCGCGACTGCGCCGCCGATCCGGTGGCCGGGGCCGCCCTCGGCGCCGGCGGGCTGCGCCCGTCCATCGAGACGACGCTCCACGCGCTGATGCCGCACCCGGTGGTCTTCCACGTCCACTGCGTGAACACGCTCGCCTGGGCCGTCCAGCCGTCCGCCGCGCCCGCGCTCGCCGCGCGGCTGGACGGGCTGGCCTGGGCGATGGTCCCCTACTGCAAGCCTGGCCTGGACCTGACGCGGGCGGTCGCGGCCGCGGTCGCGGAACGGCCCGCCGATGCGCCGGCGGATGTGGTGATCCTGGCCAACCATGGCCTGATCGTCGGCGGCGCCGACTGCGCGGCGGTGGAAGCCCTTCTCGACGAGGTGGCCGGCCGGCTGCGGGTCGACCCCCGTCCCGCCGGGAACCCCGACCGGGCACGGCTGGAGGAAATCGCCGCAGGCAGCGGTTACCGCCCGACCCGCCGGGACGAGGCGCACGGGCTGGCCCTGTCGCCGGCCGCGGTGCGGATCGCGGCGTCCGGCTCGCTCTATCCCGACCATGTCGTCTTTCTCGGCCCAGGGGTGGCGGTCGCCGAAGACCGCGCCGCGCTGGACCGCGTGGTGTCGGCCAGCGGCGCCCTTCCCTTCCGTCCCGTGGTGCTGATCCCCGGCGCCGGCGTCCTGGTGCCCGAAGGGCTTGGCGAGGCCGGCGAGGAAATGGTCGCCGCCCTCGCCATGGTCGTCGCCCGGATTCCCGACGGCGCCGGCGTGTCCTGCCTTTCCGCCGCCGACGAGCAGGCCCTCCTGAACTGGGACGCGGAAAAGTACCGCCAGTCGCTCCAGACCTCACAAACCCTCCAGCCACGCTGAACCGCCATGCAGATCGTCATTCCCATGTCCGGCTTCGGCGAGCGTTTCCGCCGCGCCGGCTACACGGTTCCGAAGCCGCTGATCGAGGTCGACGGCAAGCCGATCATCGAGCATGTCGTCGGGCTGTTCCCCGGCGCCACGTCCGTCCTCTTCATCGTCAACCGGGATCACCTGGACGAGCCGGCCTACCGCCTGCGCGAGACGCTGGAGCGGATCGCCCCGTCGGGCCGGATCCTGCCGATCGATCCGCACAAGCTGGGGCCGATCAACGCCGTCCTCCAGGTGGCCGACGCCATCGACATGGACGCGCCGACCATCGTCAATTATTGCGACTTCACCTGCCTGTGGGACTTCGACGCCTTCCAGGCGCACGCGCGGGAGACCGGCTGCGACGGCAGCGTCATCGGTTACACCGGCTTCCACCCGCATATGCTGGGGTCGACCAACTACGCCTACGTCCGCAGCGAGGGCATCTGG
This sequence comes from Azospirillum brasilense, assembly GCF_005222205.1. NCBI lineage: Bacteria > Pseudomonadati > Pseudomonadota > Alphaproteobacteria > Rhodospirillales > Azospirillaceae > Azospirillum > Azospirillum brasilense. The sequence goes on from NZ_CP032350.1 coordinate 44,020, forward strand.
GCGCGCGACATCCAGGAGAAGAAGCCTTTCACCGACCGGCCGATGGACGAGTTCGCGTCCAGCGGCACCTATTACTTCCGCACCGGCGCGGTGATGCGCGAGTGCTTCGAAGAGACCATGCGCCGCGGGCTGATGGTCAACGGCGAATATTATGTCAGCATGGCCTACAAGCCGCTGCTGGACGCCGGACGCCCGGTCACCGTGTTCCCGGTCGAGCATTTCATGCAGTGGGGCACGCCCCAGGATCTGCAGGAATACCGGTGGTTCTCCGACGCCTTCCGCCGCCAGGGCACGCCGGAGGCCGCGATCGCCCCCCGCCACGCCGGCACGGTCATGGTGCCGATGGCCGGGGCCGGTTCCCGCTTCGCGGCCCGCGGCTACACGCTGCCGAAGCCGCTGGTGCCGGTGTCCGGACGGCCGATGGTCGAACAGGCCGTGCGCGACCTGCCGGACGCCGACCGGCGGCTGTTCGTCCTGCGCCGCGACATGCCCGGCGCCGAGGCCTGCGCCGACGCCCTGCGGTCGGCCTTCGGCAACGCGGAGATCACCATGATCGACGCGCTGACCGACGGGCAGGCGCGCACCTGCCTGCTGGGGCTGGACGGCGTTGACCTCGATCGGCCGCTGACCATCGGCGCCTGCGACAACGGCGTCCTCTACGACGCGGCGGCCTTCTCCGCCCTGATGGACGACCCGGAGACCGACGTGATCGTGTGGGGAGCCCGCGGGTATCCGGGCGCCCTGCGGGCTCCGCAGATGTACGGCTGGATCGACGCCGAGGATGGCCGGGTCCGCAACGTCTCGGTCAAGGTGCCGCTGGACGACCCGTCCCGCGATCCGGTGATCGTCGGCACCTTCACCTTCAAGCGGGCCGGCGATTTCAGGCGGGCGGCGGAGCGCATGATCGCCGCCGACCGCCGGGTCAACGGCGAATTCTACGTCGACAGCTGCATCAACGACGCGGTGGAGATGGGTCTGTCCGTGCGCCTGCTGGAGGTTCACTCCTACCTGTGCTGGGGCACGCCGGACGATCTGGAAACCTACGCCTACTGGCAGGCCGCCTTCCACAAGTGGGCCAACCATCCCTACCGGCTGGAAGCGGACCCGGACGTCGCCGATGCCGGCGTTTCCGGCCGGCCGGCGTCCGCCTAACCGGGAACGAGGCACGAAATCATGTCGTTGCAGCGTCAGGCCAGCCGCTTCCTGGTGGTCGGATCGACCACCGTGGCGATCGACATGGTGGTCTACACCCTGCTGCTGTGGCTGGGGGCGGCGGTGATGCCGGCCAAGGCGACCGGCTTCATCGCCGGCACGGTCTTCGCCTATTTCGCCAACCGCATGTGGACCTTCGGCGGCGCCAGGGGCGGGGTCCAGACGGTGCTCCGCTTCCTCGGGGTGTATTTTCTGGCCCTCGTCATCAACGTCGCGCTCAACAACGGCGTGATCCTTCTGGCGGGAACCGGCCCCTGGTCCATGGCCGCGGCCTTCCTGATCGCCACCGGCGCCTCGGCCTGCTTCAACTTCGTCGGCATGCGCCACTTCGCATTCTCGGGGGCACGTCCGTGAGCACCTATTCCCTGGTCATTCCCTGCTACAACGAGGCGCGGAACCTTCCCCTGCTGCTGGCCCGCGCCGGCGAGGCCTTCACCCGTCCGGACATCGAGCTGGTGCTGGTCGACAACGGCTCCACCGATGACTCCCCGGCGGTGCTGCAGGAGCTTCTGCCCCGTTATCCCTTCGCCCGCAGCGTGCGGGTGGAGGTCAACCAGGGTTACGGGTTCGGCATCCTGTCGGGGCTGCGCGCGGCGCGCGGGCGCGTGCTCGGCTGGACGCACGCCGACATGCAGACCGACCCCGCCGACGCCCTGACCGGCTTCGCCCTGTTCGACGCGGCCCGTGACCCCGACCGGCTGTTCGTCAAGGGCCGGCGCCAGCACCGCCCCCTGGGCGACGCCGTCTTCACCGCCGGCATGGGGCTGTTCGAGACGGCGCTGCTGCGCCAGCCCCTGTGGGACATCAACGCCCAGCCGACCCTGTTCGGCCGCGGCTTCTTCGAGACCTGGGCCAACCCGCCCCACGACTTCTCGCTCGATCTCTACGCCTTCTACATGGCGCGGGCCGCCGGGCTGGAGGTGAAGCGGTTCCCCGTGCTGTTCGGCAAGCGCGCCCACGGCACTTCGCACTGGAACATCAACTGGCGGGCGAAGGTGAAGTTCATCCGCCGTACGCTCGACTACAGCCTCCGCCTGCGCGCCACCCTGAGCGAGTCCCGGAGCAAGCCCGAGAGCACCTCATGAAGATCATCCGCCACCGCCGCAACACGCTCGCCGAGCTTCAGGCCACCCCCACCGAGCTGGGAGTCGAGGTCGACATCCGCAGCCAGGGCACGGAGCTGGTGATCCATCACGATCCCTTCGTGGCCGGCGAGCCGTTCGAGGCCTGGATCGCCGCCTACCGTCACGGCACGCTCATCCTCAACGTCAAGGAGGAGGGTCTGGAGACGCGCCTGCTGGCGCTGATGGAGCGGCACGGCATCACCGACTTCTTCTTCCTGGACCAGTCCTTCCCCTTCCTGGTCAAGACCGCGAACCAGGGCGAGCGGCGCTGCGCGGTGCGGGTGTCGGAGTTCGAATCCGTCGACACCGCGCTGACTCTGGCCGGGCGCATCGAGTGGGTGTGGGTTGACTGCTTCACCCGCTTCCCGCTCGACGCCGCCCAGGCGGCCCGCCTGCAGGACGCCGGACTGAAGCTGTGCCTGGTCTCGCCCGAGCTGCAAGGCCGCGGAACCGCGGGGATCGCCGACATGCGCCGGCTTCTGGAGCGTGAGGGAATCGTCGCCGAGGCCGTCTGCACGAAGGAACCCGAGGCATGGCGCTGAACTTGCCCGGTCTGGTCCCGTCCGGTCTGGCCAGATCCGGTTTCACCACATTCGGTTTGATGCGTGATCCGTGGTTTCTGACGGGGCTGGCGGCGCGCGGCCTTCTGCTGGTCTTCCTCGCGCCGCACATCCAGGACACCTGGTTCGTCCCCTTCCTCACCGGAACCATCCAGTCGCCGGCTCTCGACCCGTGGTCGGCCTTTCTGGCCGGCGGCGGCGATTCCCTGAGCTTCCCCTACGGCCCGGTCATGATGGCGGCCTTCCTGCCGCTGGTCCTGGCGGGCTGGCTGATCGGGCTGCCGTTCGGCGCGGAGGTGGTTCTGGCCGGTCTGGGGCTCCGCCTGACCCTTCTCGCCTTCGACGTCGCCGGCTTTCTGGTGCTGCGGCGGATGTTCCCCAAGCGCGGGGCGCTGCTGACCCTGGGTTACTGGCTGTCGCCCCTGGTGCTGTACATCACCTACTGGCACGGCCAGCTCGACATCGTTCCGGTCGTCATCATGGTCGGCGCCTTCATGATGATCGGCGAGCACCGGTTCCGCGAGGCCGGGCTGCTGCTGGCCCTGGCCTGCGCCGCCAAGCTCAGCATGCTGCTGGCGCTTCCCTTCCTCGGCATCTACCTGTGGCAGAACAAGCGGCTGCGCAGCGGCTTCGTGCCCTTCGCCGGAACCTTCGCCGGCGTCCTGGCGGTGCTGGGGTTGCTTCCCCTGCTGTCCTCCGGCTACCGCGACATGGTGATGGAGACGCCGGAGGCGGCCAAGCTGTACTGGCTGTCGCTGCCGCAGGACGACGGTCTGGTCATCTATCTGGCGCCTCTGGCCTTCGCGCTGATGGTCTACGCGATGTGGCGGCTGCGGCGGACCAACTTTTCGCTGCTCCTGGCGATGACCGGGGTGTCGTTCCTGACCGTGGTCCTGATGACGCCGGCGTCGCCCGGCTGGTACCTGTGGGCCCTGCCCTTCCTGATCGTCTATCAGATCGGCGCGGACCGGGTGGGCTGGTGGCTGGTCGCCCTCTTCTCCACCATGGTCGTGCCGCTGCTGGCGCTGACCGCGTCCGGCCCACGCCTGCCGCTGTTGGGGATCGATCTCACCCCGCCGCACCTGCTGTCGTCCCACGCCCATTCGGTGTGGCTGACGGCGGTGGTCGCGGTCGGCTGCGTGCTGGCCATCCGCCTGTTCCGCAACGGCATCCAGCGCAACGATTACTTCCGTCTCAGCCGCGGCCCCCTGGCCATCGGCATCGCCGGCGATTCCGGAGCCGGGAAGGACACGCTGGCGGCGGCTCTGGAAGGGCTGTTCGGGCGCCATTCGGTCCAGCACATCCTGGGCGACGGCTATCACAAATGGGCGCGCGGCGCGCCGATGTGGCGGGCGGTCACGCACCTGAACCCGCGGGCCAACGACCTCCCCCGGCTGTCCGAGCATGTGCACGCCACCCTGGACGGGCGCGACGCGGTCGGCCAGATCTACGATCATCACACCGGCCGTTTCAGCCCGCCGATCACGCTGGCCAGCAACGACGTGCTGCTGATCTCCGGCCTGCACACGCTGCTGCCGCCGGCCCTGGTGGAGCGGCTGCACGTCCGCATCTTCCTGGAGACGGACGAGGAGCTTCGCTTCTTCTGGAAGATGCGGCGCGACGTCGCCAAGCGCGGCCACGATCCGGCCGCGGTGCGCGCGCAGATGGCCCGCCGGAAGCCCGACAGCGACGCCTACATCAAGCCCCAGATGGCCAACGCCGATCTCGTCTTCCAGGTGGCCGCGGTCAATGCCGAGCATCTGTCCCGTCCAAAGGACGACCCGATCCCGTTGAAGCTCCGCGTGATCATCCGCGACAGCCTCTACACGGAGCGCCTGAGCAAGGCCCTGATCGCCATCTGCGGCGTGCATCTGGATCTGGACTTCCCGGACGAGGGCCAGACGGTGGACATGACCATCGAGGGCGACGTCTGGGCCGAGGACATCGGCCTGGCCGCGGCCAACCTCGTCCCCCACCTGGACGAGCTTCTGGACGTCCAGCCGCACTGGCACTCCAACATGCTGGGCGTGATGCAGCTGATCGTCCTCATGCAAATCGACGAAAACCTTCGCAGACGGGTCGCGAAATGACACTCACCTTCACCCGCCCAGAGGCGTTCGCCACCCCTCCCGAAGCCATCGTCTTCGACACGGACAACAACCTCTACGCCTACGACCCGGCCCATGCGGAGGCGACGGAGGCGGCCGAGCGCAAGGCCTGCAAGCTGTTCGGCCTGTCGCGCAAGGAGTTCCACGACGCCTTCACCATCGCCCGCCGGGAGGTGAAGGAGCGGCTGGGCAAGACCGCCGGGTCCCACAGCCGCCTTCTCTATTTCCAGCGCACGATCGAGCTGCTGGGCATGAAGACGCAGCTTCTGGCGACGCTCGACATCGAGCAGACCTACTGGCGCACCTTCCTGCACGCCAGCACCTTGTTCCCGGACGTCAAGGAGTTCCTGCTCGATCTCCGCTCGCTCGGCATCAAGACGGCGATCGCCACCGATCTCACCGCGCAGATCCAGTTCCGCAAGATCATCTATTTCGGCCTCGACGATTATTTCGACTACGTCGTCACCTCGGAGGAGGCCGGCCACGACAAGCCGCACGCGGCCCCCTTCCAGCTCGCCGTGGACAAGCTGGGCGTGCCGCCGCAGCGGTGCTGGATGATCGGGGACAACCCCGTGGCCGACGTGCAGGGCGGCCGCGCCTTCGGCATGATCACCCTGCAGAAGCGCCACGCGGGCGTGAAGATCGCCGAAGGGGAGCAGGCCGCGGACGCGGTGTTCGACGAGTTCGGCGAACTGCGCCATCTGTTCGTGCAGCGCGGCTGGATGAAGCCGGCGCCGGACGGCAAGCCGCACGGGCTTCCCGAGACCCCCATCATGCAGACGGGGGGACGCAGCCGGGTCGCCGATACGGAACGGTTGCCGCACTCCTGAAGCGGGCGGGGAACGGCGGCCGGTCCCGCGCCGTTCCCCGCCGGGGGAGGGTTACAGCGCCATGGTGGTGAGGCTGGGTAGGCCGGTCTTCTCGTTGTAGGCCTCCAGGACCTCGTCGACCGGGCCGAAGCGCACGATGGTCCCGTGGTCGAGCCACAGGATCTTGTTGCACAGCCGCCGCAGCACGTTCTCCATGTGCGAGGCGACGACCATGATGCTCGCCCGGTTGACGAAGCCCTCGGCCCGGCGCTGCGCCTTCTCCAGGAACTTCACGTCGCTGACGGCGATCCACTCGTCCATCAGCAGGATTTCCGGATCCACCGCGGTCGCCGCGGCGAAGGCCAGCCGCAGCGTCATGCCGGAGGAGTAGGTGCGCACCGGCAGGCTCAGATAGTCGCCGAGCTCGGTGAAGGCGGCGATGTCGTCCATCTTGCGCTCGATCTCGGCGGGAGAGATGCCGAAATAGGCGGCGCGCATGCGGATGTTGTCGTAGCCCGACGCGTCCATGTCCATGCCAAGCCCCAGGTCGAACAGCGGAGTCACCCGCCCTTCGACCCGGATGCGCCCGCCGGTCGGCTCGTAGACGCCGGCGAGCACGCGCAGCAAGGTCGTCTTGCCGGCGCCGTTGCCGCCGATCAGCCCCAGACGGTCGCCGTGCTCCAGCGTCAGGGACAGGCTGTTCAGGGCGTTCACGGTGATCCGGTCGTGCGCGTCATAGCGCAGCGCCCCGCTCGTGGAGGAGCGCAGCAGGGTCTTCTTCAAGGACCGCGCGCCGCCCTGGTAGAGCACGAAATCGACCGAGACGTTGTCGAGGCGAATGTTAGCCATGGGTCTTACAGCCAGTAGGCGATGCGCTTGCGGAAGCGCGCGTAGCACAGGAAGGTGAAGGTCCAGCCGGCGAGCGCCAGCAGGATCACCACGACCCAGCTCTTCCAGTCGGGGGCGGAGCCGAGCAGCGGCGCGCGGATCAGCTCGATGACGTGATAGAGCGGGTTCAGGACGACAAGGCCGCGGCGCGCGCCCATCAGTTCCGGCTTCCACATCACCGGCGTGACGAAGAACAGAAGCTGGATGACGCTGGCGATGATCAGCGGCACGTCGCGGAACCGGGTGCAGATCATGCCGAACAGCAGCATGACCCACAGCGCGTTCACCGCCAGAAGCCCGACACCCAGGAAGGCCAGAAGCCCCACCGCGCCCGGCCAGATGCCGAAGATGACCGCGACCACGGCGAAGATGACGATGTTGTGCGCGTAGATGATCAGGTTGCGCCACAGGATGCGCAGCACATGCACTGACATCGGAATGCGGACGTTCTTGATGAGCGCTTCCAGCTCGACGAAGCTCATGCAGCCTTCGTTGAGGATCGCCGCGATCAGCGTCCAGGTGGCCAGGCTGATGGACAGGAACGGCAGGTAGTTCTGCAGGTCCAGTTGGAACAGCGTGCCGTACACCAGCCCCAGGCTTCCCACCAGCACCGCCATGCTGAGCGTCAGCCAGAAGGGACCGAGGACCGAACGGCGATAACGCTTGCGGATGTCGTGCCAGCCCAGCGTGCTCCACAGCGTCCAGCGCTTCAATCCCTCGGCGAGATCGTCGCGCGCGCGCGCGATCTCGCTGCGGTCGCCGGAATCAAAGACAACACTCATTCCACAGGCCTATTGGCGTTTATCGGCAGCGTTCACCGGGGCGCTCCTCGGGGCGGACGCCGGGAGGACAGACGGCGGGCGGGGCCATGACGATCGCCATATCCCCACCCGCCGTCCAGCGCGACATTGCCAGCCGTACTCCCGGTCTTCAATGGAAACCTTCACGCCGCCATCCCCGCTCCGCCAACAGGCTGGGGTGGCTCATCGTGACATCCTGTGGCCTGTACAACAGCGCATGATTATCAATGTTGACTTCAAGGTATTGATCAAGCGTTCGGCGGCTCTGTGTGAATTTCGCGTTTCCTGAAGTCCCTTGCTTTACAAGGTCTATGAACGAGGGTATGAGGGTAGCCGCGTTTCACAGGCAAGGCTGCGGGGACCGCAGCGGATGGTTTGACGCGCGTTCCTTCGTGACGCACGACCTTGGTCCGCGGCGCCTGAATGGCATGAAGGAACGCAGCCGGCGGGAAACACGGCCTTCAGCCCCCGGCCAACGATGCAAGGCGACAAAAACGTAGGTAGTTTGCAATGAAGCGCGCATTCGTTACGGGTGTTACCGGCCAGGACGGGGCTTATCTGTCTCAGCTCCTGCTGCAGAAGGGTTATGAGGTTTACGGCCTCCTGCGCCGCAGCGCCTCGGCCGACGTGATCGATGCCCGCCTGAAGTGGCTCGGCATCGAGAAGGACGTCCGCCTGATGGATGGCAACCTCACCGACCTGTCGAGCCTGATCCGGCTGGTGGATGAGATCAAGCCGGACGAGGTCTACAACCTCGGTGCGCAGTCCTTCGTGAAGTCCTCCTGGCAGCAGCCGCTGCTGACCGGCACGATCACCGGCATGGGCGCCGCCAACGTTCTGGAGGCCGTGCGCATCGTCCATCCGAAGGCGCGCTTCTACCAGGCGTCCTCGTCCGAGATGTACGGCCTGATCCAGGAGCCCGTGCAGAGCGAGACGACCCCCTTCTACCCGCGCTCCCCCTATGCGGTCGCCAAGCTGTACGCTCACTGGATGACGGTGAACTACCGCGAGAGCTTCGGCATGCACGCCAGCAGCGGCATCCTGTTCAACCATGAATCGCCGCTGCGCGGCATCGAGTTCGTCACCCGCAAGGTGACGGACAGCGTTGCCCGCATCAAGCTCGGCCTCCAGAAGGAGCTGCCGCTCGGCAACATCGACGCCAAGCGCGACTGGGGCCACGCCCGCGATTACGTCCGCGCCATGTGGCTGATGCTGCAGCAGGACGAGGCGGACGACTATGTCGTCGCGACCAACCGCACCACCACCGTCCGCGACATGTGCCGCATCGCCTTCGAGCATGTCGGCCTGAACGCCGATGACCACATCGTCATCAAGGAAGAGCTGTTCCGCCCGGCCGAGGTGGACGTTCTGCTGGGCGATCCGGCCAAGGCCAAGGCCAAGCTGGGTTGGGAAGCCACCACCACCCTTGAAGAGATGATCAAGGAAATGGTGGAGGCCGATCTGGTCCGCGTCCGCGCCCAGATGAAGTAAGCGTTGCCGGGGGATTTCCCCCGGTGACCACATCCGCCATGGATCGCATCCCATCGCTCGGCCTTCTGCTGAGTGCCGAGTCCCTGTGCGGGCGGAGAACCGGTGTCGGCAATTACACGCTGCACCTCTGGCGCAATCTGTCGCGTTTGCCAGGCATCGGTTCAATCCAGCTTTTCGCCGGCCTGCACCGCCTGCCCCCGCCGGACTCCGGCGCGCCGGTCCGGGGGAACGCGCCGGCGTGTGGCGCGCCCAAGGCCGCCACGCCCGACGACGGTGCGGGCGCGCCGTTCTGGCGCGTCCTGGCGCGGCAATCGCGGTTGGCCGACGCCGCCTACAGGGCGGCGTACCGCGCCCGTTTCCGGCTGGCCTTCGAGAGGGCCGGCGTGCCGCGCGACCGCGCCTGCTATCATGAACCGAACATGATCCCCCGCCCTTTCGGCGGGGTGACCGTGTCCACTTTCCAGGATCTGGCCTGGCACCGCCATCCGGAGGTTCATCCGGTGGAGCGGCTGCGCTGGATCGAGCGCCATCTTCCACGCGCGCTGGAGCAGACGCGGCGGATCATCACCACTTCGGTCTTCACCCGGCGTGAGATCGTTTCGGTGCTGGGGGTCGACCCGGGGCGCATCGACGTGGTCCCCCTAGGGGTCGACGGCCGCTTCCATCCGCGCGGTCCGGACGAGACCGCGCCGGTCCTCGCCCGCCGGTCCCTGTCGCCGGGCGGCTACCTGCTGTCGGTCGGCACCGTCGAGCCACGCAAGAATCTGGGCCGCCTGCTGCGCGCCTACGCCAGCCTGCCGGCGGCCCTCGCCGAGCGCTTCCCGCTGGTCGTCGTCGGCGCGTCGGGATGGCTGAACAGTCCGGAACTCGCCAGCATGGAGTCGCTGGAGCGGGCCGGACGCCTGCGCTATCTCGGCTATGTGGACGAGGAGGAACTGCCGGTCCTTTACGCCGGCGCCCGCGCCTTCGCCTACCCAAGCCTGTACGAGGGGTTTGGCCTGCCTCCCCTGGAGGCCATGGCGAGCGGAACGCCGGTGCTGTGCTCCGCCGGCACCGCCATGGCGGAAGTGGTCGAGGACTGCGGTCTCCAGGTCGACCCTCTGGACGAGGGCGCCATCGCCGAAGCCTTGCGGGTGCTTCTGGAGGATGACGGCACGGCGGAGCGTCTGCGCGCGCTCGGGATGGCCCGTGCCGCCGGCTTCACCTGGGAACGCTGCGCCCGCGACACCCTCGTCACCTACCGGAAGGCCCTCGGCTTGACGGACGGGAACGCCTGAGCGGCTTGGCCCCGGCGGCCCGCCCTTCGGTCACGCCCGCATCAGGAAAAGCAGCTTTTCCACCACGTCGAGGCGTTGCAGGGCATCCTCGGCATCGGCCACGGCCACCGTTTTGGCGAGCAGGCCCAGGCGGCGGGTTTCCGGTGGCGGCGGCGCGGCAAGACGGTCCAGGGCGATCGCGATGCGCACCGCCGGGGCGCCTCCCATGGACACCGGCGCACAGTCCAGGCTGAGCATCGTCTCGTCGTCCTCCAGAACGGTAATGGCGGACGCTCCGCAGGCGCTTGTCATCGTCACCGCGGCGTCGCGAGCCCAGGACGGACGGACGACATGCAGGTGAACGCGCAGCCGGGCCGGTGCCGGGCGCCCGGCGGTGTCCAGCCCGAAGGACAGAAGGGCGTTCGGCCCGTCCATCCAGGCGCCCGCCCCGTCGGACGGGTGCCAGCCTTGCGCGCAGATCAGCCGGAGGAAGGGCGGTCGCCGCAGCATGTCGTCGAAGCCGTTCAGGCGGTCGAGGCGGCGCAGGCGCACCACCGCCCCCGGCTTCAGGCTCACCGGCGGCGGGCGTTCGCCGCCATCCCGGCAACCGGCCAGATAAGCCTGGATTTCCGAGAAAACGTTGTTGACCACCTCGCTCCATCGGCGCGGCACGAAGCGGGTCCGGATCGCCTCCTCCATCCGGGCGCGTCGGGCGTCGTCGAACAGGAAGGCCTCGATGGTCCGCAGCCCATCGGCTTGGTCCCGGGGGTCAAGGTAGGCCGCGAACTCCCCTCCGGCCTCGGGCATGGCGGAGCTGCGCGAGGTGATGCACAGCTTGCCATGCATCAGGCTTTCGCCCACCGGCAACCCCCACCCCTCGTAGAGGCTGGGAAAGACGGTGAACAGGCAGCCGCGGTAGAGAGCCTCCAGATCGGCGTCGTCGGCGTCGCCGATCTGCAGGACATGCCGGTCGAGGCCGCGCGTCGTCTCCAGGGCGTCGTAGAAGCCCTCGACGCGCCATCCCCGCCGGCCGGCCAGGACCAGCTTCGGCACCGCCTCCGGCCCATGCCTCCGCAGCAGCTCCTGCCAGATCGCCAGAAGATAGCCGTGGTTCTTGCGGATCTCGATGGTGCCGACGCACAGCACGAAGGGGCCACCGATCAGCCGCAGAAGAGACGACGGTCCAGCGGCGGGCCCCGGAGCGGAGGTTGCCCCATTGGCCAGCTCGTGCGCCAGCGGGACCGGGCGGATCGTCTTCGGCGGCTGCCCGATCCGCCGGTAGAAGCGCTCGACGTCGGCCGCCGTGTGGTGGGAAATGGTCAGGATCAGGTCGGCAACCTGCGAGACGGTGGAGAAGGCCGACAGGAAACCGCCCACCATGCCGGGATCGCAGTATTCCGGGTGGTAGAGGGGAATCAGGTCGTAGATGCAGACGCCGATGTGCACTCCCCGCCCGCGCAGGACGGCCAGCAGGGCGGGCGTGTGCGGAAAGACCCAGAAGGCGCCGAGCACGAACAGCATCTGGCCGGGCGCGATCGCCGCCTTTGCCCGGCGGGCCGGGTCGGCGATCATCCCGACATAGGCGCCCCAGTCGGCCAGCGGCACCGGCGCGTTGCCCGTCAGCCGGTCGACCAGGCGCCCCACGACGGTGGTCGGAACCTCGACATATTCGCCGCCCTCCGGGGGCGTCATGCAGAAGCGCACGCGGGATGACGTCGCCCCCGCCACGATCCGTACGATCTCGCATTGGACGCGCTGTATCCCGGACAGCGTCTTGTGAGTGCGCAGATAGAAGAGGAATTCCGAGAGATCGAGCCAGACCGCCGCCGTCCCGGCCGCCGGGTCCGCCGGTTGGCCGGCGGACAGATCGTCGATGGCGCAGCGCAGGGGAGCGCTCATCGGCACATCCCCGGCGCCCGCGATCGCGACCCGCAGGCCGTCCAACCGGCCATTTGGCAACCGGCCATCGGGCAGCCGGCCATCGGGCAGCCGGATCTCGAAGCCGTGCCGCCCCTGCCCCTTGCCGGCGGCTTCCAGATCATCGCGATAGCGGTCGGCCAGGACCGAGGCGACCCGTTCCCCGTGGAGGTGGAGATGGACCGTGACCGGCTCCAGCGATCCGACGCGGCGCGCCCAGCCGATCAAAGCGCCGTCCCGGATGCGGTCGGCGAATCCTTCGAAGAGCGCGGGACCTTCGGCGTCGCTTGGGGAAGGCAGGTCGTTCATGGTCGGGAGGCCTTGGATGGGGGGCCTTTGGAAGGAGGGGCCGGGCATGACCGCGCCGATCCACGAAACACGGCGGAGGCTACCGCCCCTCCGGCGACCCCGTCAACCGGCACGACCCCGCCCGCCTGGAGAGGATCGCCCGGACAGGATCGCCCCGGCACGATTGCCCAGGCACGATCGCCCTAGAAACCGGAACGCCACTCGGCGATGATGCCGGTCGGTATCCCGCCGGCTGCGGACACCCGGCAAAAGTCGGACGCTCATGAGGTTTGGCTTGCCCAATCCCGAACATCGTGGCAGGGGCACGGTCACGGGATGCTGGGCGGCCCAGCCTCGCCGTCGCGATCGGACGGCCCCGCGGCCGGGATCGTCGAGGGTGTAAGGAAACGGAGGACAACAAGCGATGACGACGGACACCCTTTTTCCCCTGGACGGCAAGCGCGTCTGGATTGCCGGGCATCGCGGGACCGTCGGTTCCGCCATCGTTCGTCGGCTTGAGCGTGAGCAGTGCGAGATCGTGACGGCCGGCCGGGAGACGCTCGATCTTGGCCGTCAGGCCGATGTGGAGGACTGGATGGCCGAGGTGCGGCCGGACGTGGTCTTCCTGGCGGCCGCCCTGGTCGGGGGCATCCATGCCAACAACAGCCTGCCCGCCGACTTCATCTACCAGAACCTGGTGATCGAGACGAACGTCATCCACACCGCCTGGAAGGTCGGGGTGAAGAAGCTCGTGTCCCTCGGCTCGTCCTGCATCTACCCGCGCATGGCCCCGCAGCCGATCCAGGAGGACGCCCTTCTCACCGGCCCGCTGGAACCGACCAACGAATGGTACGCGGTCGCCAAGATCGCCGGCATCAAGCTGTGCCAGGCCTACCGGCGGCAGCACGGTTGCGACTTCATCTCGGTGATGCCGACCAACCTCTACGGATACGGCGACAACTTCGACATCGAACACGGCCACGTCGCCGCCGCCCTGATGGTCAAGATCCACCGCGCCAAAACGGAAGGCGCCCCCAGCGTGGAGCTGTGGGGGACCGGCGAACCCCTGCGCGAATTCCTCTTCGTCGAGGATGTGGCCGACGGGCTGGTCTTCCTCGCCAAGCATTATTCGGAGGAGGCGCACATCAATCTCGGCTCCGGCCAGGAGATCTCGATCCGCGGCCTCGCCGAATTGCTGGCCGACATCATCGGCTATGAAGGCGAATTCCGCTTCGATCCGTCCAAGCCGAACGGCACGCCGCGCAAGATCATGGATTCAAGCCGGATCGCCGGCATGGGCTGGGTCGCGCCGACGACGCTGCGCGAAGGGTTCGAGCGGACCTACCGCTGGTATGTGGAGAATCTGGCCGCCGGGACCTTGCGCGGCCTGACGCCGCAACAACCGGCGCGCGCGAAACTGACGGTCGGATCGCATTGACGCGGTCCGCCGGACCACCGGGTCGCGGGACGGCCCGGTGGTCCGGCCCGCCTGTGGATCGCCGCAGGTGCGGCGGCTTTGGATGCTCCGCCGAAGGTCGCGGAGAGTCTCTGCGGAGACGGCAAACGCGGCGGCAGCCGATCCGTATGCGTTACGCCTGTATTTCACCCCTTAATAGTCACTTCCTCTTCGGATGCGCTCTGGGCCACATTGAACTCTCCCAAATTGAGCTCTCCAAGTGCGATGCTTGTATCCGATGAAGGGTATGCAGTACAGTCGCGCCGCCGGGTGAACCTCCGGAAGAGCGACCGGACACAGGGGCCAGATGCACACCAAGACCGCCACCGATCCACAGGGCTCCTCCTCCGAGGCAGCACGGACCACCAGCCTCCATGCGCTTGCCGTCGTTGCGCGACACCATGGGCTGCATCTTTCGATCGAACAGATCCGGCGTGACCACGGCATCGAGTCCGGAGAGCCGTCCACCGCGCTGCTGCTCAAGATCGCCGAGGAGAACGGCCTGACCGGCCGCCGCGCCAAGTTGAGCTGGAAGCATCTCGCGCGGCTGGACAAGGCCCTGCCGGTGATGCTGCGCCTGCGCGACGGCAGCGTGATGGTGCTGGTGTCCTTCCGCAAGGACGGAGCGGCCCCGGCAGCGATGCTCCAGGATCCGCTGAGCAACGACCATGCCTGCGTCGCCGTGGACGAGCTGCGCCTCGCCTCCGTCTGGGACGGCGAGACGATCTTCCTGAAGCGGCGCTACAAGGCCAGCGACGAGGAGCGGCCGTTCGGCTTCGCCTGGCTGATGGGGCAGATCGTGCGCGAGAAGCGGATCTTCCGCGACGTCGCCGTCTCCGCCCTGGTCCTCAGCCTGTTCGCTCTGGTTCCGCCGCTGATCTTCATGGTCATCCTGGACCGCGTGCTCGTCCAGCAGCGCCTGTCGACCCTCTATGTCCTGGTCGGGGCGATCGCCTTCGTGCTGGTGTTCGACACCATGTTCGGCTACCTGCGCCGCTATCTGGTGGCGATCGGCACGGCCAAGGTGGATGCGCGGATCAGCACCTACATCTTCGACCGCATGATCGGCCTGCCGATCGACTTCTTCGAGCGCACGCCGACCGGCGTCATCTCCTACAAGCTCAACGAAGTCTGGCGCATCCGCAACTTCCTGACCGGGCAGTTGTTCGGGACCATGCTCGACAGCATGACGCTGCTCGTGCTCATCCCGGCCATGTTCGTCATGAGCACGCCGCTCACCTTCCTGGTTCTGGGCGTGGCGGCCCTCATGTTCCTGGTGGTCGCCCTCTACATCGGCCCGCTGGCCCGCGCCTATCAGAAGGTCATCCAGGCCGAGCAGCGCAAGGGGTCCTTTCTCATCGAGGTGCTGCACGGCATCCGCACCGTCAAGTCGCTGGCGCTGGAAGGCCGCAAGCGCCACGACTGGGACATCCGCGTGGCCGAGGCGGTGCGCGCCAACACGGCGATGCAGCTTCTGTCCAACCAGCCGCAGACCATCCTGCAGCCTCTGGAAAAGGGCATCTACGCCAGCACCATGGCCGTCGGCGCCTATCTCGCCATCGGTGAAGGGGCGTCCGTCTACGGCGGTACGCTGGTCGCCTTCAGCATGATCGCCAGCCGCGCGACGCAGCCCTTCGTGCAGATCGCCAGCCTGATGCAGCAGTTCCAGGAAGCCCGCGGCGCCGTCATGCAGGTCGCCTCGGTGGTCAATCAGGCGCCGGAATACGGGCTCGGCCGCAACGGCGTCCGCCCGGTGATCCATGGCGACATCTCCTTCTCGGAGGTTCGCTTCCGCTATCCCGGCGCGCAGAATCCGGCGCTCGACGACATTTCCTTCTCCATCAAGGCGGGCAACGTCATCGGCATCATGGGCCGGTCCGGTTCGGGCAAGACCACGGTGACGCGCGTCCTGCAGGGACTGCACCAGAACTACGACGGCCTGATCAAGATCGACGGCGTCGACCTGCGCGAGATCGACCTGAACCACCTGCGCTCCAACCTGGGCGTGGTGCTGCAGGACAACTTCCTGTTCAACGGCACGATCCGCGAGAACATCATGGCCGCCAACCGCAGCGCCTCCCTGGAGGAGGTGATGCGGGCGGCCCGGCTGGCCGGCGCGGAGGAGTTCATCGAACGCCTGCCCCGCGGCTATGAGACGGTGATCGAGGAAGGCTCGAGCAATCTCTCGGGTGGCCAGCGTCAGCGCATCGCCATCGCCCGCGCCCTGCTCGTCGATCCGTCCGTCCTCATCCTGGACGAGGCGACCAGCGCCCTCGATCCGGACAGCGAGGCGATCATCAACAACAACCTGACGCGCATCGCGCAGGGCCGCACGATGATCGTCATCTCGCACCGTCTCGCCTCCCTGGTGAACTGCGACCAGATCATCGTGATGGAGCGCGGCAAGCTCTACGACATGGGCAAGCACGACGAGTTGCTCCAGCGCTGCGACGTCTACCGTCACCTCTGGTTCCAGCAGAACCGCCACCTTTCCCCGGGAAACACCCATGACCGCGCTCCTCTTACGCCGGCCGCAAACACTTGATCGGGCGGCCGAGCAGGCCATCAACGATTTCCAGGGCGAAACCGCGGAGATCACCGGTCAGCCCGAGCCCTCGACCGCGAGGTCGGTGGTCTGGACGCTCGCCGTCATGGTGGTCCTGTTCATCATTCTGGCCTCGGTGACCACGCTCGACCGCGTGGTCACCGCCTCCGGGCGGATCATCTCCCAGGAGCCGACGATCGTCGTGCAGCCGCTGGAGATCTCGCTCATCCGCTCCCTCAACGTCCGCGCCGGCCAGACCGTGCGGCAGGGCGACGTTCTGGCGACGCTCGACGCGACCTTCTCGGCGGCCGACGTCGCCCAGCTGGAGCGGCAGGTCGCCAAGCTGTCGGCTGAGATCGAACGGATGAACGCCGAGGCGGCCAACACGCGCTACACGGTCGCCGGCAAGGACCCGGACAAGCTCCTGCAGGAATCCATCTGGCGCTACCGCCAGGCGGAGTACACCGCCAAGCTGGCGAACTTCGACCAGCGCATGGCCACCCTGCAGGCGACGATCAAGAACAACCAGACGGACGCCGAGCATTACCGGTCCCGCCTGAAGATCGTCGGCGAGATCGAGACGATGCGGCGGACCCTGGAGAAGAACCAGACCGGCAGCCGCCTGAACTCGCTGATCGCCAGCGACACCCGCGTCGAGACGGAGCGGAACCTCAGCAACAGCGAGAGCACCATCCGCACCGCGTCCCACGAGCTGGAGGCGCTGCGCGCCGAGCGCGAGGTCTACATCCAGCAGTGGCGCAGCACGCTGCTGACCGACCTCTCGACCCGCCAGGTCGAGCTGGAGCGCGCCCGCGAGGAGCTGTCCAAGGCCCAGAAGCGCCGCGACCTGGTCGAGCTGCGCGCGGTGGAGGACGCGGTCGTCCTGGAGGTTGGGAAGTACTCCGTCGGTTCGGTGGTCGAGCAGGCCCAGCCGATCTACACTCTGGTGCCGCTGCGCTCGAAGCTGGAGGTCGAGGTGGAGATCGCCGGCATGGACCAGGGCTTCGTGAAGCCCGGCGACGAGGTGCAGGTGAAGTTCGAAGCCTACCGCTACGTCAAGCACGGCATGGCCAAGGGCGTGGTGCGGACGATCAGCGAGGACTCCTTCACCAAGCGTGAGGACCAGTCCCAGGTGGCGCGCCCCTTCTACCGCGCGCGCATCGAGCTGACCGAGGTGAAGCTGCGCGACGTGCCGGCCGATTTCCGGCTGGTGCCCGGCATGCCGCTGACGGCCGACATCGTGGTCGGTGAACGGACCATCATATCCTACCTTGTCGAAGGGGCCTTGAAGAACAGCTTGGAAGGCATGCGTGAACCGTAAGGGCACGAACCGCAGCCGGACCGGCCCGTCGACGGGGCCGGTTCCAAGGAAAGGGTGTTGAGGCCGATGCGCAAGCTTATCAAGGCCGCCGGGCGGCTGTTCGGGTCCGCATCGCCGGACGACGAACACGCCCGTGGCCTGAAAGCCAACGATCGCGGGGATTACAAGACCGCTCTGGAAGCCTGGCTGGCCGCCGCCCGCGAAGGTCATGCCGATGCCCAGTATTCCCTTGGCCGCCTGTACGATCAGGGCAAGGGCGTGGTGCGCAACATCGTCGACGCGGTCGGCTGGTATCGCCGGGCCGCCGACCAGGGGCACGGCGAGGCGCAGGCCCGGCTCGCCGAGATCTATTATTACGGCTGCGAGCAGCCGAAGGGCGTTGTCCCGACCGACGAGGCCCTGTCGGTTCTCTTCCCCAACGGCCTGAAGATCGAGCAGGATTACCCGACGGCGCTGCGCTGGGCGCGCGCCGCCGCCGAACAGGGCGTCGCCGGCGCCCAGGCCCTTCTCGGCTACATGCACGCCTCCGGCTTCGGCATCGAGCCCGACTACGCGGAGGCGGAGCGCTGGTACCGCATCGCCGCCGCGAAGGGCAACGCGGCCGCCCAGCTCGGGCTCGGCACGCTGCTGGCCGGCGGCTATGGCGGCACGCCCAACCCCGAGGCGGCGCACGAGTGGTTCCGCAAGGCCGCCGAGCAGAACAACGTCATGGCCTGGTACTATCTCGGCACCCAGTACGCCTCGGGGCTTGGCGTCGGGCAGGACCATGCCGAGGCGGTCACCTGGTTCCGCAAGGCCGCCGATGCCGGCGCCGCCGCGGCGCAGCGCGCGCTCGGCCTGCTGTACACGCGCGGCCTCGGCGTGCCGAACGACCCGCACAAGGCGGAGACGTGGCTGCGCAAGGCGGCGGTCCAGGGCGACGCCGAGGCGATGGTGCAGCTTGGCCACCTGAACAGCCGGGGCGCGGGGTTCCAGCCGAATCTGTTCGACGCGGCGATCTGGTATCGCGCCGCCGCCGAACTCGGCCACCGCGAGGCGCAGAAGATCCTCGCCCAGATGTATTTCGCCGGGTCCGGCGTGCCGCGCGACGAGGTCGAGGCGGTCCGCTGGCTGGAACGCGCCGCCGGCCAGGGCGACCCGCAGGCCCAGCTTCGCATCGGCGCCCTCTACGCCGAAGGGCGCGGTGTGGCGCGCGACTACGACCGGGCGCTCGACTGGTTCCGCCGCGCCGCGGATCAGGGCAACAGCGACGCCGTCTACAACATCGGCATGCTGCACAGCCTGGGCCTCGGTGTTCCGCGCGATCCGGCCGGTGCGCTCTCCTGGTACCAGCGTGCCGCCGAGCAGGGGAGCGTGCTCGCCCAGTTCCGCCTCGGCGCCATGCTCGCCTCCGGCGACGGCGTGCCCCAGGACTATCCCGGCGCCGCCCTCTGGTCGCGCAAGGCCGCCGAGCAGGGGCATGTCGGCGCCATGGTCAACATCGGCCGCTTCTCCATGCAGGGGTTGGGCGTGGAGCGTGACACCGCCGAGGCGCTTCGCTGGTTGAGCGCCGCGGCGGAGCAGAAGGAAGCCGCGGCGATGACCGCGCTTGGCGAGCTGTACGGCCATTGGAGCGACGAGAAGGACCTCGTGCGCGCCCGCTCCTGGCTGGAGCGCGCCGCGGCCCTCGGCGAACCGCGGGCGAAGTCGCTTCTGGAACGCCTCCCGCCGCCGCCTCCCGCTTCCGGGCAGGACGGCGGCCAGCACCGCGCAGCGGCCGGAGAAGCCTGACGGGGGGAGCCGGCCCCCGTTTCGCTCAAACCACCAGAACGCACCCGACGGACGGGCACCGCGCTGCCGGCACGATCGCTGGCAGCGCGATGGCCATGTGGCGGTGCGGTTCGCCCGTCACGGGCAGCCGGACCGTCCCGAGGTCGGCATAGCCCAGGCTCCGATAGAGACGCCGGGCACGGTCGTTGTGGGGCAGCACCGCCAGCTCCACCCGCGCGCACCATCCGGCGGCCCAGCGGTGCGCCGCCTGCATGAGGTGGCGGCCAAGCCCGAATCCGTGGACGTCCGGATGCAGCTCGATCCCCAGAGCGAGCGCCCCCTCCCCCGGCTCCGCCGGCCAGTCCGGACCGACCCGGCAGTGACCGACGATCGCCCCGGCCCGCTCAGCGGTCAGCCAGAAACGATCGGGCGCGGCAAGCCACGCCTGGACCGCGGCCATGTCGGGAACCGCGGCCTCGCCGGCCCCGTGCAGCTTGGCAAGGCCGGCCAGGAAGGCGTGCAGGCGGACCGCCTCCTCGGGCGGGACACGGCGCAGGATCACCGGGCCGAGCGCGGAAATCGCCGTGCGCGGCGCTCCCCGCAGCCGCAGATCGGGGAAATCCGGAAGCCGCACGTCCACCCGATGCTCGCGCCCGGCGAAGGCGTCGGGAGCCGCCACGGCGAAGCCGAAGCGGCCATCCCCCTTGCCGGCGGCCTTCAGGTCGTCGCGGTGCCGGTCGGCGATCGTCGTGATCGGATGTCCATCGAACAGAACGGTGACGCGCAGCCGCCGGCCGGGATGGTCCGGCAGCCATGCCCAGCCGGTCACCGTCTCCCCGACGCCCTCCAGGTACCCTTCCGCGCGTCCTTGAAGGCGCCCCTCGGGCTCGCCGGGCCGGGCGTGCATCGGGCGGCTAATCGGTCAGGAGGTTGAGCAGGTAGTTGCCGTAGCCGCTCTTGGCCAGGGGGCGGGCGATGCGGGCAAGCTGCTCGCCGTCGATGAAGCCCTTGCGCCAGGCGATCTCCTCCGGGGAACAGACCTTCAGCCCCTGCCGGGCCTCGATCGTCTGGACGAACTCCGCCGCCTGCAGAAGCGACTCATGCGTCCCGGTGTCGAACCAGGCGTAGCCGCGGCCCAAACGCTCCACGGCAAGCCGGCGGCGTTCCAGATAGACGTTGTTGACGTCGGTGATCTCCAGCTCGCCGCGGGCCGACGGGCGGATCGTCGCGGCGATGTCGAGCACGGCGTTGTCGTAGAAATAAAGACCGGTCACCGCGTAGTTGGACTTCGGCACCGTCGGCTTTTCCTCGATGGCGACCGGCACTCCCTCGGCGTCGAAGCTGATCACGCCGTAGCGTTCCGGATCGCGGACATGGTAGCCGAACACCGTCGCCCCCTCCGCCCGGCCGGCGGCGCGCAGCAGGGCCGGCTCCAGGTCGTGGCCGAAGAAGATGTTGTCGCCCAGGATCAGGCAGACATCGTCGCGGCCGACGAACTCGCGCCCGATGAGGAAGGCCTGCGCCAGCCCCTCGGGCTTCGGCTGCTCGGCGTAGCTCAGCGCGATGCCCCACTGGCTGCCGTCGCCCAGCAGGCGGCGGAACTGCGGCTGGTCGTCCGGCGTGGTGATGATCAGGATGTCCCGGATGCCGGCCAGCATCAGCGTGGACAGCGGGTAGTAGATCATCGGCTTGTCGAACACGGGCAGAAGCTGCTTGCTCGTCACCTGCGTCAGCGGGTAGAGCCGCGTGCCGGAACCGCCGGCCAGGATGATGCCTTTCATGCGCCCGCCCTCACGGTCTGGGAATGGTCGAGGATCTCGTCCAGCATCCGGTCCAGCGCCGCCTCCCAGTCCGCCGGCGCGATGCCGTAGGTCCGGGTGATGAGCGCGGTGTCCAGGACGGAATTGGCGGGCCGCTTGGCCGGAGTGGGGAAATCCGCGGTCGCGATGGCCCGCACGGGCGGGCGGCGGCCGATGCGCTCGGCGGCGCGGTCGACGATGCGCTCCGCGAAGCCGTGCCAGCTCGTGGCCGGCGCACCGGCGTAATGGAAGGTGCCGGGCGTCCAGCGGCGGGCCTCCGCGGGGGCCGGGGCGAGGCGCAGACGCGCTATGGCGGCGATCGCGTCGGCGATTCCGGCTGCCGGCGTCGGGCAACCGCGCTGGTCGGCGACCACGCGCAGCTCGTCGCGCTCACGGGCCAGCCGCAGCATGGTCTTCACGAAATTGTGCCCATGCGCCCCGAACACCCAGGCGGTGCGCAGGATCACGTGGTCGGCGGGCAGAAGGTCGCGCACCGCCTCCTCGCCGGCCAGCTTGCTGGCGGCATAGACGCCCTGCGGGGCGACGGGGTCGTCCTCGCGCCAGGGGGTGGTCTTGCTGGCGCCGTCGAAGACATAGTCGGTGGAGATGTGAATCAGCGGCACCCCGGCGTCGGCGCAGGCCCGCGCCAGATTGGCCGGTCCGTGCCGGTTGACCGCGAAGGCCGGCTCCGGCTCGCTTTCCGCCTTGTCCACCGCGGTGTAGGCCGAAGCGTTGACGACCAGGGCCGGACGGTGGGCGGCCACGGCCGCGGCCACCGCTGCCGGGTCGGTCACGTCGCCGTCCGCGCGGGTCAACCCGACCGGCCGCAGCCCCGGCGCCCAGGCGGCGCGCAGCAGCTCGAAGCCGACCTGCCCGCCGGCCCCGAAGACGAGGACGGTGCGGATGGGGAGCGCCGCCTCAGCCATGGGCGGGCTCGGCCGCAGGAGCGGCGGCCACGCCGAGACGCTGGCCGCTGTAGCCGTTCGCCGACAGCCGCTCCCACCAGGCGCGGTTCTCGAGATACCAGGCAACGGTGCGGCGGATGCCGGTCTCGAAGGTCTCCGACGGCCGCCAGCCCAGCTCGGTCTGCAGCTTGGTGGCGTCGATGGCGTAGCGGTGGTCGTGGCCGGGCCGGTCGGTGACATGGGTGACGAGGGTCCGCCGCGGACCGCCGGGAAGCGGACCGGCCATCTCGTCCACGAGGTCGCAGATGGTGTTGACCACGTCGATGTTGCGCCGTTCGCTGTCGCCGCCGACGTTGTAGCTCTCGCCCAGCCGTCCCTTGGTCAGAATGGTCCAGAGGGCCGAGGCGTGGTCGTCCACATAGAGCCAGTCGCGCACGTTCAGTCCGCTGCCGTAGACCGGAAGCCGCTGCCCCTGCAGCGCCTTCAGCGTCATCAGCGGGATCAGCTTCTCGGGAAACTGCCAGGGGCCGTAGTTGTTCGAGCAGTTGCTGGCGACCGTCGGCAGACCGTAGGTCTCGTGCCACGCGCGCACGAAATGGTCGGACGCCGCCTTGCTGGCTGAATAGGGGGAATTCGGCGCGTAGGGCGTGGTTTCGGAGAAGCGCCCTTCGTCGTCCAGCGTGCCGAACACCTCGTCGGTGGAGACGTGGTGGAACCGGAAGCCGTCCTTCTCCGCCCCCTCCAGCCCGCGCCAGTGATCGAGCGCCACGCGCAGCAGCGTCACGGTGCCGACCACGTTGGTCTGCACGAAGGCCATCGGCCCGTCGATGGAGCGGTCCACATGGGTTTCCGCCGCCAGATGCACGACCGCCGCCGGACGGTGGGCGGCGAAGACCCGGCGCAGTTCCCCCTCGTCGCAGATGTCCACCCGCTCGAAGGCATAGCGCGGGTCCTCGGCGAAACGGGCGAGGCTTTCCAGATCCGCGGCGTAGGTGAGCTTGTCGAGGTTGACGACCGACGCCCGCGTGTTCGCCAGGACCCAGCGGATGAAGGCCGAGCCGATGAAGCCGGCCCCTCCCGTCACCAGTATGCGCATCCCATTTCCCCTTTGCAGCGCCGCGCGGCGCGCCCTTCAGAACAGATCGCCCTCAAAACAGGTCGCCTTCAAAACAGATCGACGGCCGCAGCCAGGGGCGGCGCCACCATGTCCTTGTCCGAGACCACGGCCCCGGCCACGGACGGCCAGGCGATGCCAAGCGCGGGATCGTTCCACAGGATCGCCCGCTCGCACTCGTGAGAATAAAAGGCGTCGACCTTGTAGGCGACGATCGTGTCGGGCTCCAGCGTGCAGAAACCGTGGGCGAACCCCACCGGAACCAGCAGCTGCTCCAGCCCGTCGGCGCTCAGCTCCACCGCCACATGCCGCCCGAAGGTCGGGGAACCGCGGCGGATGTCCACCGCGACGTCGAGGATGCGGCCGCGCAGGACGCGGACCAGCTTGGTCTGGGCCTGCGGCTCCAACTGGTAATGCAGGCCGCGCACCGTGCCCGGCACGGCCGACAGGGACTGATTGTCCTGAACCCAGACCCGCTCCAATCCGTGACCGGCAAAGGTCCGGGCGCTCCAAGTCTCGACGAAGTAGCCCCGGGCGTCACCGAACCGTTTCGGAACGATCCGCTGGACATCGGGCAAAGCTGTGGGGGTGACCTGCATGGCGGAGCCGGAATCTTTTGAAGGAGTCAGCCTGTTATGACGGGCTAGAAGGGCTTTTCAAGCGCTTTGTGCGGGCGAAAGGCTTTCCCGCCCCGCCGGCCCGTTCACGCCTCCCGTGCCCCGAGCGGCTCGACCGGACGCACGATGTCGTACTTCATCAGATGGACGAGGCTGCGCACCAGCAGGATCTGGCGCTCCGTCGGAACCAGACCCGCCAGGTCCGCCACCCGGCATCCCGGCGGGTCCAGCGCATCGATCGCCAGGGCGATGTCGGCGGTCGGGGAGAGCAGCAGGCTGCGCGCCGGCGAATTCATCGGGTCGCCAAGGAGCGTCGCCAGGGCCTCCATCGCCGCGGCCCGCGTGACGCCCGGGGCGCGGACCAGCCGCATCCCCGGCTCCAGCGTGCGCGAGGGATAGGCCTGGAACATGCGCAGCGGGTCGGGGCGCAGCGGGTTGCCGTCGCCGTCGCGGCGCGGCGCGCGTTCCTGGGCATGGCGGCGGATGTCGGCGAGCTGGCGCCAGACGTCCAGATATTGCGGGATAATCGCCTTCCAGTCGAAGACGGCGGCGGCGCGGGCGCGTCCCGCCTCTCCCATGCGGCGGCGCAGGCCGGGGTCGACGGCCAGCAGTGCGTAGGCTTGGGCCGCGGCCTCCACGTCCACCGCGGTGATCTGCGAGGCGCGGGCGATGAAATGGTCGTAGCTGTCCAGGCCGGCGTCGTAGCGGTCGGCCAGGTCGGGCGCGAAGCCCGGTGGCGGCAGGACGGTCGGCACACGGAAGCCGTCCACGCCGTGGCGCACCGTCTCGCGGTAGCCGTTCCAGTCGGTGACGACGCAGGGCAGCCCGGCGGCCATCGCCTCCACCGGGGTGATTCCGAAGGTTTCCTGAACATTGTCCACCAGCGACGTGAACAGGTCGGCGACCGCCCAGATCCGGGTCCGCACATCCGGCTTGCGGCCGTCCAGGAAGATGGCGTTGACGCTGGGGCAATAGCGCCGGGCTCCCTCGATAAAGGCGGCGGCGATGGAGTCGTTGCCGAACCAGCCGGCCTGGATCAGGTGCAGCCGCTTGCCGGTCCGCTGGGCGGCCCGTTCCAGGGCCTGATACATCGGGATGGGGTGCGCCTTGGCGTGGAAGCTGAGACGCCCCACGAACAGAACCGCCACATCCTCCTCGCCGATGCCGAGCGCCGCGCGCTCCGCCGCGCGGACGGACGGATCGAAGCGGAAGGCGTCCGTGTCGACGCCGAGCGGGATCACCGGCAGGTTCGGCATCGGCACCTCGGCGGCCCCCAGCCGGTCGCGCAGATACTCCGCATAAGGCTGAAGGACCGCCTCGACCGAGGAGCGGGCCGCCCAGGAGGTGCAGATCACCGCGTCCCACGGCTGGATCGGCGCGGTGGCCAGGGCGCCCAGGGTCTGCGGGGACTCCGACGTGGTGTGGGTGATGCCGCACAGGCTGTAGGCCCGCTGGTCTCGGGACCGGCGGCGCCAGGCGAACTGGTCGATGCCCGGTCCCGGCAGGAACAGGCATCCCACGTTGGCGAGGCGCGACGGTTCCCCGGTCAAATACAGCTCCACCTTGCGGCCCGGCGCGTGTCTGTCCGCAAGGTCCATGAACAGCCGCGCCAGTGGCGGGCCATCGACGTGGCAGGCGAAACGGTCCAGCCCGGAATGCCGGAAGAAGCCGATCAGAAAGGATTCCCCCGCGACATGGCGCCCCTTCAGGTCGGTCCGCGCGGTCTCGTAACCTTCGGGATGGAAATAGATGGCGGCGTTGGACACGGGCGGCGGGCTTTCCGGAAAATGGCAAAAGCGATGGTCGATGAACCGGGAGAGTAGCGGGGCCTCGCCAACCGGGCAACGCGCCGCTTAGCAGCCCCCCCACCCGGAGCGGGGAAGCGGGCGCGCAGGCCGGACAGCGCTCCCGTGCCGAGGGCGGCGTCCCATTTGCGGCGGAACAGGGCCTCCTCCTCCAGCCCGCCGCCGGGCGTGTTCGCGGGAGCCCCCAGCGCCGCGGGCCCGGCGTGGCGAAGGATGGCGAAGGGCGTGCAGACGTTGCGGTAGCCGTGGATCAGGGCCGACAGGCAAAGGTCGGACACGGCGCGGCCCGGCGAGAACCGGGCATCGAAGCCTCCCAGCTCCTTCAGCACGGTCCGGCGCACCGCCAGGACGGCGCCGGGCACCGCCGCGCAGTTGCGCACGCAGTCCGTTTCCCCGCCCAGCGGGGCCACGGCGCCGTCCGCAGCGATGCCGAGACCGGCCCGGACGATCCTTCCGTCGGGCGCGCGCAGCACCGCTCCCGCCACGCCGATGTCGGGCGACCGGGCCAGGTCGACCAGCGCGCTCAGCCAGTCCGGGGCCGCGGGCTCCACCGCCTCGTCCAGAAGGACCAGCAGGTCCGTGCGGGACTGCGCGATGGCCGCGTTCCAGGCCGCCACCGCTCCATTGCCGTCCGAACCGCTCCCGTCGATCGGCAGGACGTGAAGATCCGGATGGCTCGTCCGGTCCAGGAGCGCGGCGGTGCGCCCGCGCAGGATCAGCGTGGCCGGCGGCTGACCCAGGCGCCCGCGGCGGACGCGGAACAGGCCGGGCCGGCCGCCGGGCAGCAGATCGGCATCGGCGCCGTAGCGGGCGGCCGCATGGTCGGCCAGGGCCTTGCGGACGCCGTCCCCGGCGCCTGCGGGGGTCGGATGCCCATCCGGCGACTCTTCCCCCCGACGGTGCAGGGCGATCGGGATGTGATGGACCCGGTCGGTGACCCGCGCGATCCGCAAAGCGAGGTCGTGCTCCGTGGCCGTGCCGAAGCCCTGACGAAAGCCGCCAAGCCCGACAAACAGGCTTTTGCGGACCGGCATCAGACGGCCGACATAGGGAGAGGATTCCAGATGCTCCGGCGACCAGCCGGGCTTGGCGACGGGCTCCCCGCCGGGGCCGGTCCCGTCCGTGTAGAAGGCGTCGGCGTCGGGATGGCGGCCGATCGCCCACGCGACCTCCATCAGCGCCTCCGGCTCCAGCGCGTCGGCGGGGCCGAGGAGAGCCACCCAACCGCCGGACGACATCTCCACCGCCGTGTTGGCCGCCCCGGCGAGGCCGGGCACCGGGGCCTGCGGACGCACGCGGATGCGCGCGTCCGTCCCGCGGAATCCGTTGGCGATGGCCCATGTTTCCGGCGTCGTCGTGCCGTCGCCGCACAAGCACAGCTCCCAGAAGGGATAGCTCTGGCCGGACACGGACTGCACGCAGCGCCGCAGAGCCTCGGGCGAGACCGGGCCGACCGGAACGACGAGGCTGAGGGTCGGATGGCTGTCCAGGGCGGCGACCCGGCCCCGCGCCGCCGCGTCGGGAAGCGTGCCGAGCGGGTGCCTCCAGGCCACCCGCCGGGAGGACGCGACCCGCGCCGTGACCGGCGGAACGGGCTGGTCCAGCCCCAGTTCCGCCATGCGGTCGCGCATCCGGCGCCCGATGGCCTTGGGCGACAGGGTGCGGCGGATGTCGGCGGCGGCCCGTCTTCCCTTGGCCGCGGCCTCGCGGCGGTCGCGGCGGACGCGCGCCATCAGATCGGCCATATGGTCGATGTCGGGATCGGCCCACAGCGCGCCGGCGGCGTAGGGGCCGGTGTCCTGACCGACGGGCACGAGCCGGCAGGCCACGGGATAGCCGTTCGTCTCGTTGAGGAAGTCGGTGCTGGCCGCGTAGTCGGTCGCGATCACCGGCTTGCCGAGGTGCATGGCTTCCGCGATGTTGAGGCCGAAGCCCTCCGAGCGGTGCGGCGAAACGAAGCAGTCGCTCACCCTCTTCAGCGAGAGCGTTTCCGCCTCGTCGAGCAGGCCCGGCAACAGGCGGATGTTCGGCGCCCGCGCCTCGTCGCGCAGGCGGCGCAGCCGCTCCGGATCGTGGGCACCGGAATGATGCTTCAGCAGCAGCAGAACGCCGGGGTCCTCGCCGAAAGCCTGCTTGAAGGCCCGGATCAGGGCGAAGGGATTCTTGCGCTCCATGTAGCTGGACACGTCGAAGACGTAGAGGAAGGTGAACACCTCGTCCGGAATGCCGAAGTGCGCCCGTCCGTGCACCGCGCGCCGGATGTCCGGCGCCACCGCATAGGGCATGACAGTCACCGGAACCGGCGACAGCGCCGCGAAGGCGTCGCGGCAGAAGGTGCTGGGTGCCCACACCTCGTCCACCGCCCCGAAGCCGCCCATCCACTCGCTGCGGAAATTGGCCAGCTCCCACACCCACAGGCCGACCGTGTAGGCGTCGTCGAGCAGCGCCCGGTCGTGCCCGCGGAAGAAATAGGGCAGCATGTCCGCGTTCTGCGCCAGCAGCGTCAGCCGGTAGGGCGAGCGTGACCAGCGCCGGTTCCCGCGCAGCATCCGGGCATAGTCGTCCTGGGCCGCCCGCCCATAGACCGAGATGTCCACGTCCTGCGTCCAGACCGGCAGGCCGGAGGCCCGCGCCGCCGCGGCATAGGCGCGCGCCGCCGTCCCCAGCCCGGTTGGGGCGGACAGCGGTCCGAAGAGGGAGATCCCGCAGGGCTTGGCGGCGAAGGCCGCGGGCGCGCAACGACGCCCGGCGTAGGGGGTGAGGCCCGGAGCCGCCCGCCCCTCCCGCCAGCCATAGGCCGCGTAGTGATGAAAGCCGGATGGAAGCTGTCCGGTCTCCACGGCGGCCCGCACGTCCGGGTTCAGGGCGAGATAGCCGTGTTCGTCGAACCCTTCGGCCTGGACGGGCGAAAGCCCGTCCTCCGGATCATCCTGGCTGGCGAGACGCAGCAGCCGATCAATGGCGGGAAACCGGTCCGGACAATCCACGGTGCGGCGCCTTTTTCCGGTTCGGCGTTGCCGGCCTCATCCGTTCAGGTCAACGGCGGAACGCCGGGATGACCACCCTCCAGTTCGACCTGGATCAGACGGGTGACCAGTTCCGGCATCGCGATCCGGGTGCTCCAGCCCAGCCGCTCGCGGGCCTTGGCCGGGTTGCCGCGGCTGCACGCCACGTCGGTCGGACGGCAATGGGCCTCGGTCTGCACCACATGGTCGCGCCAATCCAGGTCGAAATGCGCGAAGGCCAGCCGGACGAACTCCTCCAGAGTCGTCGTGACTCCGGTCGCCAGGATGTAGTCGTCCGCCGCGTCCTGCTGCAGCATGCGCCACATCGCGTCGACATATTCCGGCGCCCAGCCCCAGTCGCGCGCCACCGACAGGTTGCCCAGCTCCAGCCGCTCCGCCTCGCCGCGGGCCACCGCGACGGCGCCCCGGATGATCTTGCGCGTCACGAAGCGCTCGGGCCGCAGGGGCGATTCATGGCTGTACAGGATGCCCGACCCCGCGTGCAGCCCATAGGCCTGCCGGTAGGTGGCGATCAGCCCGTGGGCCGCCGCCTTGGCCACCGCGTAGGGGCTGCTCGGGCGCAGCGGCGCGTCCTCCGTCGCCGGGACCGCGCTGGTGTCGCCGAACATCTCCGACGAGGAGGCGTGGAACAGCCGCGCCGAGGGCGCCTGTCGGCGGATCGCCTCCAGGATGTTCAGCGTCGAGGTCAGGATGCTGCCGAACGCCGCCGCCGGCTGCGCGAAGGACAGCCCCACCGACGACTGTGCGGCCAGATGATAGATTTCCCTGGGCGAGACCGCCCCGATCACCCGCTCCACCGCCACCGCGTCCTGGGGCGCCACGGCGTGGATCGTCACCCGCTCCCGGATTCCAAGGGCGTCCAGCGTGGAATAGGAGGCACCCGCGAGGTCCCGCGTCGTGCCGTGCACGGCGTAACCCCGCTCCAGAAGAAAGCGCGCAAGATAGCTGCCGTCCTGCCCGCACACCCCGAAAATCAGCGCCGTCCGCGTCATCGCGCGATCCCCGGCGCCCTGACGGTCACAACGCGGACGGTCACAACGCGGACGGTCACAACAACCCTGCTCAATGCTCTCTCCCGTCCCCGCCGCCAGCCCCCATCAGCCGACCGGCAGGACCAACCGGCAAACATCGCGCCGCCGCGCTCTACGCCTTGGGGCTTCAAAGGTGGTGAAACCTACAGCCTCACCCGCGAATCCGTCAACAGATACGGGGCGTCACGGCCACCCCGGCGGCGCCGACGCCTTCCTTGCCCGGAGCGTGCAGATGTGGCATGTCGGGACACGTCCGGCTTGAAGCCTTCGGAGAGAGCAACCGCATGTCCCTGGCCCACACCTTCCATCCGACTCTGCTGCGCGAGTACGACATCCGCGGCATCGTCGGCACGACGCTCACGACCGAGGACGCGCGCGCGGTGGGCCGCGCCTTCGGGACGATGATCGTGCGCAAGGGCGGCACGACCGCCTGCATCGGCTACGACGGGCGCCACAGCTCGCCGGCGCTGGAGGAGGCGCTGGTCGACGGGCTGGTCTCCACCGGCCTGCGGGTGACGCGCATCGGGCTCGGCCCCACCCCCATGCTCTACTTCGCCACCCGCGACCGCGCGGCCGACGGCGGCATCATGATCACCGGCTCGCACAACCCGCCGGAGTACAACGGCATCAAGATGATGCTCGGCAAGGGGCCGGTCTACGGCGCGATGATCCAGGAGCTCGGCGCCATCGCCGCCGCCGGCGACTACGCCACCGGCCCCGGCAGCGCCGAGCGCGTCGACGTCCAGGACGCCTACGTCGCCCGCCTGCTCAAAGATTACGACGGCGTGCGCGACCTCAAGATCGCCTGGGACGCCGGCAACGGCGCCACCGGCGAGATCCTGCGCCGCCTGACCGCCAAGCTGCCCGGCGAGCACATCCTGCTGTTCGACGCCATCGACGGCGACTTCCCCAACCACCACCCCGACCCCACCGTCGAGAAGAACCTCGTCGACCTCAAGAAGGCGGTCGCCGAGCACGGCTGCGACATCGGCATCGGCTTCGACGGCGACGGCGACCGCATCGGCGCCATCGACCATCTCGGCCGCGTCGTGTGGGGCGACCAGCTGGTGGCGATCTACGCCGCCGACGTGCTGAAGAGCCACCCCGGCGCCACCATCATCGCCGACGTCAAGGCCAGCCAGACGCTGTTCGACGAGATCGCCCGCCTCGGCGGCCAGCCGCTGATGTGGAAGACCGGCCACTCCCTGCTCAAGGCCAAGATGGCCGAGACCGGCTCGCCGCTGGCCGGCGAGATGTCCGGGCACATCTTCTTCGCCGACAAATGGTACGGCTTCGACGACGCGCTCTACTGCGCGGTGCGCCTGATCGGCCAGGTCAGCCGCTCCGGCGGCCCGCTGGCGGCGCTGCGCGACCGCCTGCCCGAGGTGATCAACACCCCGGAGACCCGCTTCCAGGCCGACGAGGAGCGCAAGTTCCAGGTCGTCCGCGAGGTCAAGGAGCGCCTCAAGGCCGAGGGCGCCCAGGTCAACGACATCGACGGCGTGCGCGTCCAGACCCCCGACGGCTGGTGGCTGCTGCGCGCCTCCAACACCCAGGACGTCCTGGTCGCTCGCGCGGAGTCCTCCACCCAGGAGGGCCTGGAGCGCCTCAAGAGCATGGTCGTCGCCCAGCTCGAAGCCTCCGGGCTCGAGGCCCCCTCCTTCGAAAACGGCGGCAACGCCGCCCACTGATACGGACGGACCATGGTGGCCCCGGCCATCATGGTCCATCCGTGAGGCGGGCCTTGAGTCCGGATGGCGCCCATGACGGCCGACGGTAGCGCCGGTTTGCTTGAAGACCTGCTGCGCGCACTTGCGGAACGCGACGGCGCCGCCCGCCGCCTGGCGGCGATCGACGACCGCATCCGGGAGCTGTCGGCCCGCCTCCTCGGGCGCGAGGCCCCTCTCCCCCTTCCCCCGCCGTCCCCGACCCCGCCCGAGACCGGCGGCCTGCCCGCCCCCGGCGCGCGCAGGACTGACGATCCGCCACCGCCGCCAACCGGTCCCGGTGGTGAGGACGATCCCCACGCCCAGCGGCGCGAGCAGGCGGACACCATCCAGGAACTGGAAGCGCGGAACGAGGAGTTGGCCCAGGCCCTTGGCCGGCATCTGGTCACGCTGGCCCAGGCCGAGGACAACGTCGGCCGCCTGTTCCAGAGGATCGACGCGTTGGAGCGGGAGGCGGCCGAGACGTCCCGGCGGCTGGCCGAACTGGGCGCCGGGGTGGAGAATCGCGACCGGCAGATCGCCCGGCTGGTTCTGGACGCGGTGGCCCGGGGCGTGGCCCTGCGCCCGGACGGCTTCGACGAGGAGGCCTATCTGGCGCACAACCCCGACATCCGCGCCGCGCTCCAGGGCGCTCCGGCGGGCCGCGCCCTGGAGCATTGGCTCCGCTGGGGCGTCCAGGAAAGCCGGCGGACGCAGTTCCGCCGGCTTCCCATCAACGGCCAGTGACCCCCCTCGCCCTTACTTGACCCAGTACCAGGCGTTCTTGACCAGGATGTCGATCAGGGAGTCGGCGCTTTCCTTCCAGGTCAGGCGGGTCATGCCGGCGCTTCCCGGCACGGTCCCCGCGGCGAAGCGGTCCCGCCAGGCCGCGATCTCCTGCGCCAGGCGATCGGGATCGGTGATCTCCACATAGGTCGCGTGGTCGCCCGCGATCTCATGGAAGACCGGCAGGTCGGAGCAGACGATCGGCGTGCCGTAATGCGCCGCCTCGACCAGCGGCAACCCGAAGCCCTCCCCCTTGCTGAGGAACAGCAGGGCGGCCGCGTTGCGGTAGAGATGGGCGATCTCCGTGTCGTCGGCGCCTTCGAACAGGAACAGCTTCCGGTTCAGCATCTTGTGGCGGCGCATGCGACTCATCAGGTCGTCCACCATCCAGCCCGCCCGGCCGGCGATGACCAGCGACAGGTCCGATCCCTGCGCCCACAGCCGCTCGAAGGCGTCCAGGGCGAGCGCGTGCGACTTGCGCGGTTCGATCGTCCCGACCATCAGCGCGTAGGGCGTCATCGCCCCGTTTCGCGCCGCGCTGTTCGCCGGAGCGTCGGCCTGGGCCGGGAAGGTCGAGCCCAGATGCCAGTAGCCGACCTTCAGCCCCTCGCGCCCCAGACCATGCTTGGCCATGTAGGCGATCAGGTCGTCGGCGACGGCCTTGGAGATGCAAACGAGCCCGTCGCTCTGCTTGATGGCGGAGCGGACCCACCCCTCGAACCACTCCTTGCCGCCGTCGACGATGTTGCCGGGCGGCAAGGTGATCGGCAGCAGGTCGTACACGGCGGTGACGACGGGCACCCGCGCCTGCCGCGCCCGCTCGAAGATCGGCTCGAACGCCTCGTACTGCGCCCAGGAGGAGTCGAGCATCAAGAGCTGGTCGCCCGGCCGGAACACCACCGGCTCCAGCCGGCCCTCCTCCGCCTCGCACGGGAGCAGCACGCCCTGCCGGGCCAGCCATTCCCGCGCCAGAACGAGCTGGTCCCCCACACGCTCCACCGCGACCGCTTCGAAATCGGCGCGCTCCGTGCAGTAGGTCGCCCGGATGGTCTCACGGATCACCCGTGGAATCCCGGTGCCGTGGTCATCCTTGACGATGTGGCTGATATCGATGAGGACGCGCGGCTTGGTGAAGACCGGCATGACCCGGCGGTCCAGGAATTCCGCGGCACGCATCGCAGCTCCCGTCTGGTCGGGGCAGGCCGCCAGATGCGGTGCCAGCAGCCGAACGTAGCGCGACGACCGCGTGGCGGCGTCGCGCTCGATGAACTCGTGGATGGTGGCGGCATACTGCGCGGCGCTCAGGTTCGGGTCATGCTGGGCGCGCACATACTCATGACCGCGCCGGGCGAAGCCGGCACGCCGCTCCGGGTCCTGGACCAGTTCCCGCAGGGTGCTGGCGATTTCCTCGGGCGCCGGGTCCGCAGACAGCTTTATGACGATGTCGTCGTCATAGTCCCTAAAGCTCGACTCCGCGTTGAGGACCATCGGCAGCCCATAGGCCAGCCCGTCCAGAACGCCCTTCGAAGTGCTTCCCCGGCAGTTCGTGCGCAGCTGGACGGCAATGTCGGTGGCCCACAGATAGCGCTCATAGTCGGCATCCGACAGGAAGCCCGTGACCTGGACCCGCCGCCCCAGCTCCGCTTTGGCGATGCGGTCCCGCAACGCAACGCCGAAGTCGTCGCGCGAAAGCTCGCCCACGAACACCAGATGGCAGCGCGCGTCGTCGCGAAGGCTGGGAGACAGAAAGGCCTCCAGCAGGCGATCGCCGCACTTCGTCCAGGCGACATGACCGAAGGTGGCGATGATCACGTCGTCCGGCCCGAAGCCCAGGTCGGCACGAGCCTTCTGCCGGTCCACCGCCGTCCCGGAACGGGGCAGCGCGACCATCTGCGGGCTGATCCGGTACGGGGCCCGCCAGCCCTCCGGATGGAAACGGCGCACCGTGCTCAAGCTGAAAGGCGAATGGGCGATGACGCCGATGGCGTGATCAAGCACCCGCTTGCTGCCGGGCAGCCCGATCATGGCGGCTTCAATGGCGTTCGTGCGAGCCTGCACCGGAGCCAGATAGTGCCGCGCCTGCCCCGCGTGGGAGTACAGCATCTCCCGGGCAAAGCGGTCCTTTTCCTGGCGGTTGAATTCCATGTACCCCATCAGCCCGCTCAGAAAGGCATCGTGCAGCCCCACGACTCCGGGAATGCGTTCGAGCAAGGGCAGCATGTGGGCGTGGAAATCGGAATTCCCGAACTCGTAATGGACAACGTCATAGGAGGACGCGTTGGCCGGGAGATCACGGGCGTCGTAGATCCGGAACGCCGAATTGATCGCCGTATCCGTCACCGTGTAACCATCGACGTACAGATCGATGTCGAAGTAGCGGGCAAGGTAGGGAAGGAAATAGGCGTTGTAATCCGCGATCCCCGAACGGCAGGGCGGCAACGGCGTCAGCATCGCCATCCGCCGGCGCGGCAGCCAACCCTGCTGCGCGGCGGCTATGCCGTTCTCCCGCTTGCGACGCAGCGCCTCGTCAAAGGCGTCGAGCGCCAGACGGGTGGTGTTCTCCCAGGTGTAATCCTTGGCCCGCGCGAGGCCGGTCTTGCGCAGATCCTCGGCGAAGCCGGGCTCCTTGACGACCCTGAGCAGGCTGTCGGTGATCGCCGTGGTGGACGAGGCGTCGAACAGGGCGTCCTGACGGACAATCAATTCACGAATGCTCGAATTGTCGCCGCCGATCACCGGAGCGCCGCAGGCCATCGCCTCCAGAACCGGAAGGCCCAACCCTTCGTACAGTGAAGGGAAGAAAAAGGCCGTGCAGGTCGAATAGAGGGCGACCAGATCATCTTCCGGAACGAAACCCAGGAACAGGATGTCGTCGCCCAGCAAGCCCGCCTTCCGGGCCATGTCGACGAGGGTTGCCTTGCGCTTCGCTTCGATCGAACAGACAATTGCCAACTGCAGCGTCTGCCGCACCTCGGAGGGCAGATTTGCGAAAGCGAGGATGGCGCCCTGCAGGTTCTTGCGGTGATCGTCGCCGCCCGTGTACAGCACGAAGCCGTCTCGGTTGATCCCGTAACGCGCGCGCAACCCTCGCCGCGCCTCCCCCTGGTCGGCGACGGGTTTGAAATGCTTGGAGATGCCGCCGTGAATGGACACGACCCGCGATGGGTCGATGCCCAGAAGATCGATGGCGTCGCGGCGGCTGGCCTCGGAAATGGCCAACAGGAGGTCCGCTTGGCGAAGCCACTTCAAACGATTCCTGTACCAGCGCTCGAGCCCGAGATTCTGAAAATAGTGCTCTGGAAAGCGCAGCGGGATGAGGTCGTAGAGCGTCGCGGACATGACCTGTCCGGCTGGGCGCGCCGAAATGGACGGCAGCGGAACACGCTCCCCCAGCCCTTCGAAGACATGGGAAACATGCACGACATCGGGCCGCGCGACGTTCAGGGTTGCCCCATGCAGAAGAGCGTCCAGGGAATCCGTCTCCCCGCCCTGAAAGTCCCGCCCTCCCATCCAGTCGGGCAGAGAGCCGGTCTGCACGAGGCGCGACTGCGGAACGGCGTCCGTGTCCATCTTGTGTGGATGGTGGGACGCCACGCAGCCGAACAGTTCGCGGTCCCCGCGCAGCTCCGCCATCGTCTCGAACAGGGCCTTCGAATAGCGCCCCACTCCCCGGTGTGCCGAACCCGCGGTCTGGCAGGCCTGAAGATCCACCAGGATGCGCGTGGTGCGCCGCTCAACCTCACCCATCGATGCGTCTCCCCAACTCCCAACCCCGCATGGCGTGGGTCAGCAAAGTCAGCGTGTTTGCGTTGTCAGGCGCCGTGACCGCCAGTTCGGAACGGGACGGGGAAACCGCCGCCACGCCATCCGTCGCCAGCTCGGTCGGAATCGGCCGGTTCGCCCGTGCATAGATGCGTCGGACCAGGCTGCTCTTGACCATGACGCGGAACAGGCCCGGCATCCACCACCGCACGACCGCCGCGGCCCGGCGCGCCAGGGCGCCCAGGGTCCGGATCAGCCCCCTGCGTATCCGGGCGCGTCCTCCCGACAGGATGCGGCGAAGGAAACGAAGCGGTTTGGTCAAGCGCCAGGAAAGGCTGGAACGGAGCGCGTTCATGTTGTCGGTCAGCTCGGTGGCAAGCGTCCACCAATGCCGGCTTTCGCTGCTCACCCTGGCCAACTCGGCTTCCAGAACGGTCACCCGTTCCTGGGCCTGTTCAAGCTGGGGCACATAGGGCTCCAGCTCCTCCGCGCGCCTGCGGAAGCGATCCAGTTCGGCTTCGATGCGCGTGCCGTGCTCGCCGCGCTCCTCGGCAAGCCTGCGGAAATGGTCCAGCTCGCCCGCAAGCCGGGCGCTCTGCTCGCCGCGGTCCTCCGCGAGTTTGCGGAAATGATCCAGCTCGGCCGCGACCCGGGCACAGTGGTCGCGGGCGATCACCAGCTCATGGGGAACGAAACGGTCGAAGACGTTCGGCGGCTTGCGGAACGCTTCGCCCAGCTCGGCGTGTTCACGCGCCACATAGAACTGGTTCAGCCCGTCGAAATAGACTTGGTCGTATCCCCGGTCGGTCAGCAGCGAAGACCACAGATGGTGGTTCTCCTCCTCCGACATGGGGGCGGTCGCCTCGACCACGATGATCCAGGGACGGAAGGTTTCGAGCGCGATGCTGGCCAGAACCTGCGGCTCGGCCCCCTCGACGTCCACCTTCAGGAAGTGGATGTCGCCGACCCCATAGTCCCGGCAGATCGATTCCAGCGTCAGCGCCGGCACGAAACATTCGCGCGTCTCGAAGCCGCTTTCGCGGTGCCGGTCGGCGACGCCGCTGCTGGCGGTCGACAGCCCCGACCCCAGAACCTCGAAAAGCTTCAGGATGCCCGGCTGGTCGCTCACCGCGACCTTCAGGTTGATGTCTTCGGGCCGATCCGCGCACAGACGCTCGTACCACGAATCGATGGGCTCGATGTTGATCCCGCGCCAACCCCGGTCGTAGAACGCCTTGGTCATCGAGTACTCGATGGGGTCGTTCGCGCCGACATCGATGTAGAAGCCTTTCTCGACGCCCTTGAGGGCGCGGAAAAGCATCACGTCTTCATAATTCTGTGCGTACGAGACGAAGGTCATAGCCGGCGTATCCCGATCTCGGGTTCCATCCAATTGCACCCAGCGAAATGGCGGCGGTTCAGATTCGACACGTTGAATATGAGCGCAAGGTCCTTCCACTCATAATTGTTCACCAGATGCGTGTCCGTGCTGACCAGCGCCGTCGAGACGGAATAGCTCCCGACCCCGAAGTTGAGAGGAAAGGTGAAGGAATACTCGGCGCACTCACCGGGGGTCATGTCGGCCAACGGCATGTCCTGCAGGTGGGTGTTGGTTCCGAACATGACCTGGCCCAGCCGGTCCTTGATCATGTAGCCCAGGACCAGACGCGGGATCGGCGCGTGGATGCGGACGCGGACCCGCAAGGTCACGGTGGCTCCGACATTCACGATGTCGACCGGATTGCCCTCGGCATCGAGGAGGGCGATGTCTTCGACCGTCGCCTCGCCGGTGCCCGAAACGGTCCTCACCCGGCCATCCTCCGCGGCCTGCTGGGTGACGGTGCCGGATTCGCGTTCCGCGATCAGGGCGTTGTAGAGGTCGCTGATTTCCTCCGGCGTTCCGTCGCGCAGCATCCGGCCCTTCTCCAGAAGGATGGCGCGGTCGCAGATCGAGCGGACCGCCTCCTTGTCGTGGGAGACCAGAAGCAGGCTCGTGCCCTGCTTCTGGAAGGCCCGTATCCGGTCGAAGCTCTTGTGCTGGAAATAGGCGTCGCCCACCGACAGGGCTTCGTCGACGATCAGGAGGTCGGGCCGCACGGCCGTCGCCACCGCGAAGGCCACGCGCATCTGCATGCCGCTGGAGTAGGTGCGGGTCGGCTGGTCGAAATAGTCGCCGATCTCCGCGAAATCCTCGATCTCGCCGATCATCCCATCAATGTCGCCGTGGCTGAAACCGACCAGGCCGGCGGCGTGGTAGACGTTCTGCCGGCCGGTCAGGTCCGGGTTGAAGCCCATGCCCAGTTCGAGGATCGCGGCGACCCGGCCCTGCGAATGGATGCCCCCTTCGGTGGGCCGGATCGTCCCGGTGATCAGCTTCAGCAGGGTGCTTTTGCCGGCCCCGTTCTGGCCGATGATCCCGACCGCCTCGCCCCGCCCGACCGAGAAGGACACGCCGCGCAGCGCCCAGTGTTCGGCGCGCGGCCTGACCGGCACCGAGAACCACGACAGGATGCGGCGCAGTTCGCTGCCGTACTGCCGGTACGCCTTGCCGAGGTTGTGGACGTGGAGTTCCCCGCTCATAGGACGTCCACCATCTCGGCACTGGCCTTCCGGAACATGAAGAGCGAGAGCCCCAGAAGGGCGAACGCGATCACGGCGACGACGCCGAGCTGCTGCCAATCGGGGCTGCGGTTGTACAGCAGGACATCATGATACGCGGTGATGATGTGGAACAGGGGGTTGAAGGGAAGCCACGCCCTGAACTCCGACGGTATGATGTTCGCCATGTAAACGATCGGCGTGAACCAGAAGAAGAGCTGCAGGAACACCGGAACGACCTGACCGATGTCGCGCAGAAACACGTTCAGGACCCCGCAGATCAACCCGATGCCGAGCGCCAGGGCAATGTTCACGGCGATGAGCAGAGGCATCCAGAGCAGTGCCGCTCCGGGGAGATTGCCCAGAACGCCGAAGATCACGACGATGGCCAGGAACAGCAGGATGTTGTTGAACAGCGCGCTGCCGGCCACGATCAGGGGCAGCGTGATCTTTGGAAAGGCCAGTTTCTTGAGCAGGTTGCCATTGTCGATGAACAGCGTCAGGCAGCGGGTCACGACTTCCGTGAAAAGCGACCATGCCAGTATGCCGGACATCAGATAGATCGGGTAAGCGTACTGGCTGTCGATTCCGGGGATTTTGGAAGCAAGAACGGCCGAAAGAACGAAGGCAAAGATCGCAACCTGAACCAACGGGTTCAATATCATCCAGGCGCCACCAAGACGGCTGCGAATAAACTTGGTGGAAAAGTCAGTTTTTATTGAGGAGAAAATAAAATAACGATATTGCCACGCACCCAGCAACATGGCGCTCATATGGTATTCCTCTTGAGACCTTTAAATTCCGGGGCGGCACATTGCCTGAAAATCCAGCCGCCAGGGAAACGACGTTTCGGCGAAGGCATACCAGGGAAGGCCGTGGATAGTCAAGTTGGCGGGGCGCGGCGCCCGTCGCCGGCCATGCCGGCCAAGCTCCCAGTGCCCCGGCCTGGAAGGGCGTGAAGCAGGGCGTGGCGCAATACGGACAGTCAAACGGCCGTACTTCTGCTATGAACAGCCCTGCGACGATCCGGTTCTTGCCCTGGCACGCTTCGCACCATTGCCTCATGGTCATCCTCGATTTGGATTCGCGCCCTCCATGACCGACATCATCCCCCGGCCTTTCGATGGACAGCCCCTCGGCGACACCCTGTCGGGAGACCTGGGGGCGGGCTCACCGGCGCACGCGTGGCCCTTCCATGGACGGCTGGAGGCGATCGCGGGGACGCTTCTGTCCGGCTGGGTCCTGTCGACGGCCTCCCCGCACGCCCCGGTGGCGTTGCGCGTCGCCGCCGGCCGGGCCGAGGCGACGATCCTTCCGGACCGCGAGGCGCCGGCCTTGAGCCGCCTGCTGGGACAGCCGGTGCGCTGCCGCTTCGCCGTGGATCTGGCCGCGCTGTTCCCCGGGGTGGATCTGACCGGCCTGCCGGTCTCCGTGCGGGTGGCCGAAAGCGGGCAGCTGCTGGAAAACGCGCCGCAGACGGTTGCCGGGCCCCGCGCGGTGGTCGCCCATGTGGACCGGATGGAGGGGCAGCGCATCCTGGGCTGGGCGGTCAACACGCAGGATGAGGGCGAGGCGGTCGAGGTCGAGGTCCTGGTGGACGGGCACCCGATCGCCCGCATCGTCGCCAACCAGCAGCGCCGGGACCTGCTGGCCCGCTTCACCACCTGCGACCATGGCTTCGAATCCGCCGTGCCGGGTCTGTCGGGAACGGAGCTGAGCCTGCGCGACCGGCGCAGCGGCGCCGTCGTCTTCGGTCCCATCCCGATCGTCCTGGACGAGGTGCGGGCCAGCCGCAGCGGCGCCTTGGCCGACCGGCTGGACGGGCTGGCCGCGCTGCTGGAGGAGATCCGGACCGACCTGCCCCGCCAACGGCGCTTGGCCGCCTATCCGATCGCCGATTACGCCGCCTATCACCGCGAGCACGGGGCGGAAACCGCCGGCCGGCGGGCCCGGCTTGCCCCGCGGGCGGCGGCCTTGGGCCAGGACGGCCCCCTGTTCTCGGTGGTGATGCCGGTCTGCGACCCGCCGCTGTGGATGCTCGCCGAGGCCATCGAGTCCGTGCGCCGCCAGCTCTATGGCCGGTGGGAGCTGTGCATCGCCGACGACGCCTCGCGCAGCGACGCCGTGCGCGCCCTGCTGCGCGACGAGGCGGCCCGCGATCCCCGCATCCGGGTGTCCTTCGCGGCCGCGCGGCAGGGCGTGTGCGCCGCCACCAACCGGGCGATCGGGCTGGCCGGCGGCGATTACGTCGCCTTCCTCGACCACGATGACCGCCTGTCCTTCGACGCCCTGCTGCGCATGGCGGAGGCCATCGGGGAAAGCCGCGCCCCCGTGCTGTACAGCGACGAGGACCGCATCGCCCCGGATGGCCGCCATGTCGACCCGGCGCTGAAGCCGGACCTCGATCCGGAGCTTCTCCAGTCGGTCAACCACGTCTGCCACCTTCTGGTGGTGAAGCGCGCCCTGCTGGGCGAGCTCGGCGGTCTGCGTCCGGGATTCGAGGGCGTGCAGGATCACGACCTCGTTCTGCGGCTGCTGGAGCGGGTGGGGGCCGCCGGCATCCGCCATGTGCCGCGGGTGCTCTATCACTGGCGCATCAACCCGTCGTCGCTGTCCGGCCAGGGCGGCAACGACGCGGCCATCCTGGACGGCATCGGGCGTTGCGTGCGCGAGCATCTGGCCCGGCTCGGCCGGCGGGCCACGGTCACCGCCGATCTTGAGACGTTCCGGGCGTCGGGCGGGCTGTTCCACGCCCGCGTGCGCCCTGCCCTGCCCAGCCCGGCGCCGATGGTGTCCATCGTCGTGCCGACCAAGGACGCGGTGGATCTCGTGCGCGACTGCGTCGGCAGCCTGCTGTCCCGGACCATGTACCCGAATTTCGAGGTCGTTCTGGTCGACCACGACAGCGCCGAGCCGCAGTCCCGTCCCTTCTTCAACACGCTCGCCCGCGACCCGCGGGTCCGCGTCGCGGATTTCCATGGCCCCTTCAACTGGGCGGCGATCAACAACGCGGCGGCGGCGGGGTGCCGCGGCGATGTCCTGTGCTTCCTCAACAACGACATCGTGGTGACCGAACCCGACTGGTTGTCCGAGATGGTGGCGCGTCTGGCCCAGCCGGGGGTCGGAGCGGTCGGCGCGAAGCTGCTCTACCCCAACGGCACGGTGCAGCACGCCGGCGTGGTCCTGGGGGCGGGCGGAACCGCCGATCATGCCTTCGCCGGGCTGCCCGGCGACGCGCCCGGGCATCTCGGCCAGGCGATCCTGCCGCGCACGGTGTCGGCGGTGACCGGCGCCTGCCTCGTCACGTCGCGCACCGCCTTCCAGGCGGTGGGCGGCTTCGACATGGTGCACCTGCCGGTGGCCTACGCCGACGTGGATTACTGCCTGAAGATCCAGCAGGCGGGGTTGCGCGTGCTGTGGACGCCTTACGCCCGGCTGCTCCACCTGGAAACCCAGACCCGCGGCGCCGACGACACGGCGGAGAAGGCGGCCCGGCTGGCGGTCGAGGCCGGACGGCTGCGCGCCCGCTGGGGCGGCCTGAGCGCCGATCCCTTCTACAACCCCCATTTCGAACCGCTGGGCCCCACCTACGGGCTGCTGCGCCCGCAGCCGGACTGAGCTGACGCCGCGGCCCGAAGCGGGCTCAACCGCGCCGCGCCGCCTGGAGAAGCTCCACGAGGCGCGGCGCCATGCGGTCGAGAGAGTAGAGCGCCTCCACCCGCGCGCGCCCGGCGGCCCCCATGCGGCGGCGCAGGTCCGGATCGGCGGCAAGCCGGCCCAGCGCCATCGTCCAGTCCTCCGGCGTCGTCGCCAGGAAGCCGTTGACGCCGTGTTCCACGATGTCGCGGTTCATGCCCACGGGGGACGCCACCACCGGCTTGCCGCAGGCCATGTACTGGATGAGCTTGTAGCCGCACTTGCCACGCTCCCACGGCGTGTCCGACAGCGGCA
This sequence comes from Azospirillum brasilense, assembly GCF_005222205.1. NCBI lineage: Bacteria > Pseudomonadati > Pseudomonadota > Alphaproteobacteria > Rhodospirillales > Azospirillaceae > Azospirillum > Azospirillum brasilense. The sequence goes on from NZ_CP032350.1 coordinate 86,644, forward strand.
TGACGCCGACGTCGAATCCGGCGATGCGCCGGCTTTCCGTTTCCTCCTCCCAAGGATAACGGTCGGGACGCAGAGCCCCCAGTGCCGCGGGCGAAGCCCCCACCAGGCTGATTCCCACGCCCTTGCCCTCCTTCACGTCGCGCAGGGGAGCGGCGATCAGGTCCAGGTAATGCTCCGTGATGGGGGAGCCGATCCAGCCGACCACCATGGGCCGATCGGGCTCCGACGGCGACGGAACCGGGTAATGGTCGAGGTCGACCACGGTCGGCAGGATCTCCACATGGCGGGCGCCCGCCGACTCCGCCCGCCCGGCCAGATAGCCGTTGCCAACGGTGACCAGCGCCGCCCGCCGCATGAGCCGGTCGAGCTTGTCGCCGAGCAGGCGGCGCACCGGCCACCAGCGGCTGAGGTCATAGCGGTGGAACCAGGCGTCGTCGAAATCCAGCACATAGGGCGGGGCCGCGTCGAGCAGGGCGCGCTCACCGCCATAGGGCAGCCAGGGCAGGATCTCCTTCTCGATCCACAGCAGATCGAAGGAACGCGTGTCGCAGAAGCGGCGGACGCGGTCCAAGTACCCCTGAGCGACGCTGCGAAAAGGCCTCGGCCGGCCGGCGTAGAGCGCTTCCAGGTACGAGTCGGACAGCAGCGGCATCGTTTCGACGGACATGCCGGCACGCTCCAGCGCCGGCAGGAACTGATAATGCCGCAGGCGGCTGCTGGGTCCCCGAAGACCGTAGCGTGACAGCAGGAGGATGCGCATGGCCGCGGGCGGTGCTTTTTCCAGCAAGGACAGGACGGATACCGTGATACAGAGCGTGGACGTCGAGCCGGAGGCGAGCGCTCCGAAGGATAGTTTGGGAATCCTCCCTATGGAAGATTGCCTCCTCTGGAACACCCGGAACACGGAGCGGGTCGCAATTCCGGGGTATCTTCCTCAAACACGCTCTTCAAATCCACTAGCATCTGTTGATGACCGGAAATTCGTGCCTATCATGTAGCGACGCAAACTATCAAATATAAGAGAAGGTAAAAATGGAAGAATATCAGTTTTTATTTCACTAAGAAAGAAAAATACTGCAAGCACCAAATTATCAGCACTAACTCGATGTATCATTAATAATTTTATCCACTTATTTTCTTTATTGATAGCGAGTAGAAATAAAAAAATTAGAGTTTTCTTTATAATTAGAAAAAATTACCACCATTTATCTGCGTAATAGATTAATTTCCTAAATTAATAGTTCATGAAAAATCGATACATATGTTAAATACTATTAAGAGCAAAAAAATAAAATACATTGCATCCCGCGCTTTGGGAGCGTATGGAAATAAAAAGTCATTATCTACGAGCCCCTCCATGCTGGACATTGTGAACGAAGACGAACATCACGCGACACTCCTCCTAAATGATCATCTGGAAAAAATTTTTATTGAGAAAAAAATTTTTCTTAGACCAAATAGCCTTCCAAAATACCGTCATATTATATTTCCAAAATCCATTACCATCGAACAATACGCACATTTTCCCGCGTCTCATAGACTATACACTAATGGAGCATTTTCTTATTCTGAGAGCCAACATCATATTATTAATTTAAGAGTTGGTCGCTTTACATCTATAGCTTCTGGGTTTCATTTGTTTGGTGAAAGGCACCCCACAGAATGGGTAACGCAGTCAAATTTCCTGTACAACACAGGATATCCAGCGATTGCGGTTGGCCGAAGGGATTTGCTCTCCGATCCAGACAATCTCTCTGTACCTGAAGGTAACAATCATTCGGGCGCATCTATCGGAAACGATGTTTGGATAGGGCAAAACGTACAGATGGCCCAGGGAATTACTGTCGGCGACGGCGCCGTTATTGCTGCTGGAGCAGTAGTCACAAAAGATGTGCCGCCATATACAATTGTCGGGGGCGTTCCGGCAAAAATAATTAAGATGCGCTTCACTCAAGAAATTTGTAAAGATTTGCTGGAATGCCAGTGGTGGAACTATGACCCATCCTACCTGTACGAATTTGGGTTTAAAGACCCTAAAAATTTTGTCGAATCATTTAAACGGCATGCCAGCTCTGGACGCCTAAGAAGTTTTTCTCCAGCCAAATTTACGTGGAATGATCTATGCAATATTTAGCTCAATTAATCTTGTGAGTCTCCCGGCTCCCTCCTGAATTTAAACCAGGAGGGAGCTAAAAGCATGAAGGCCTTTTTATTATTCCTTGTTGTTTCCAAGCGCCGCCATTTTTAAATAGCAATATCCATTATTCTTACATGGGCAGGATAGCCCACTCCCCTTTCAACCTTTTTATGCCAAATCCCATTTTCAACCTCATTAAATCCGTTATTGTGAAAGATATTTTGCGATACTTTATTTTTCTCCGTTGGGCAGATTTTTCCTTGGATTTCACGAAACCCACAATCAGAAATGTATTTCACAGCGGCAGAAATTCCAAAGTTCTCAACTTCCATGCCAAATACGCGACAGCTCAATACAAATTGTTGTATTATATTTTCTGCGATAGCAACAACACCTGTAAGGCCATAGTTCGTATACTTGTCCTTTACCTCAAAAGCTAAAAAATATCCGCCATTTTCGAGAAAAATCTGTGTATCAGGAATGCTCCAGCGCACCCCCGTTGTATTAAATTGATTGGTCTTATTGATAAGTTCGAAGCACCGATCAAACCTTCTATCACTTTGGGATGCGATTTTAGTGACTCCAACCTGAACACCAAGATTGGCAATAAAATCTTCGTGAGATACGACTGACTTCTCGCTCTCACGGCGAATCTGGGCTTGAACCATATCCGTTCTTCTGATGGCCTCATCGGTCAGAACGGCTCGCTGCGTCTCAGAAGACCACAGCAGGATACGGCGCCAACTCGCAACAGGGGCATCCAAGACGCGAATGCCTGGGAGCGCAGCCTTAACCGCAGCGCGCTCGACCGGATTGTCATCGACAAAGAGGACGCTGTTCGGCAGAAGATTAACATCCTCCAATATCTTAGAAATATTTTCAGCCTTCGGCCGCCAATTCGCCACAACGCTGACAAAGTTACCAAGGCTGAAACGAGATTCGTATAGTTCCCCCCAAATTTTTTTAACATTGTTGACATCATTTTTACTAACAATGGCCAGCATAATTCCACGGCGCCACAAATATGAAGCCGCTTCTACAATTCCGATCGGCCAGCCCTCGGTCAGTTCTTCACTGATGTTTTCACGCTCTGCAGGAACGCCTCGCCAAAGAGTATCATCCAAATCAAAAATTACCAGCTTAATAGCGTCTGTTTGTTGAATAGTCCTATACATAGCACGGGCTTCCTCAAAAGCCGCGACAATATACTTCTCAGTTTTAGGTCCATATAGAGCTGTTACGCTCCCAAGAGGTTCAAGACGAGGCTCGTCAAACCTACTTTCAATATCTGCCAGAATCGCACCATGGCTAGTCACAGACACCAAGTCTTCATTTACATACTTTTTCCCAAACATACTGCAAATTTGGTCAAAGTCGATCATGTAAACGTTATTGCGTGATTTTAGCTCCTCGTAGAGGAAGCCATTCAGCTTATCAATAAAGTGGACCATGCTGGTCAATTTATATCGATCCTGCATGCGGCCAATTGGGTCTTGCTGTACATTGTGGAAATTCAAGACAAAGCTCAAGAGCCCATGCTCGGTGTTATACCGCAAAATGGCATCAAGGTTGCGGGAAAGCCTTTCGCAAGACTCGGAAAATAGCTTTTCGTAGCCCTCCTCATCTGAGTAGCGCAGAGAGAAATATGTCGCCTCAGGAATAACCGACCGCAATGGTATTTGAAGTATTTGGAAGTCGTACTGACTTTTAATATCAATATCTTGATCTGGGAGAATCGATGCATTATTAAAAATAATGTACTCCATATGAAGCGAGTCATATTGCTTAGCAAGCACATTGCGCCAGCTATCCAAAAGGCATGATCCTACCAAAAGTACTTTTTTCAGGCGCGTCTCGTTCAATGAGAGATCTTGAGGGACACGATAAATATGCCCCTCAACACTGCCGTCATACGCCCCCTCAAAATTACCAACTATGCGTCGTTTCATTTCATTGGAGTTCATAATAATTCCAATGACGTCTCGACAAGTAGCGTTAGTCTTAATAAGACTTTCTGCATGCTCGGAGCTGACAGACCGGCCGAGCATAACACGGAAGATTTCTTGAACATCCTCCTCTGTAGCGCACTTGCTCAGAAAGCTACCCGTGGTATTTTTCATAGGCATTACCTTTCAAAAAAACTATTTTCTTTTGGCCCCTTATCGTCTGGACACGCTTCTATATTCCATTATGAACAAATCTTTAGTCTGAAAGACTAATGATCTGTTGCTGGGAAAGAAAGCGCCGCAGATAAAAGGCTCAAAAAGCCATATTTGCTAATAAGGCTTTTATAAGTAAATCGAAATCTTCTTCATTCTTTCCTCGCAACGACTTCTTCTACCTTGTCGCACAGCAGATGGTAGAGGCAGATGTGGGCTTCCTGAATGTGCGGCGTCACGCGCGAGGGAACGTCGAGCAGGACGTCGCACAGCTCGGCCATGGCGCCGCCGCCCTGGCCGGTCAGGCCGACCGTGGCCATGCCCATCTCGCGCGCCACATGCAGCGCCGCGATGACGTTCTTCGAGTTGCCGCTCGTCGAGATGCCGATGAAGACTCCGCCCTGGCGGCCATGCGCCTCGACCTGGCGGGAGAAGACGGTCTCGTAGTCGTAATCGTTGGCCCAGGCGGTCAGCACCGCGGGGTTGGCCGAGAGGGCGACCACGTTGAGGCCGCGCCGCTCGCGCCGGAAACGGCCGACCAGTTCGCCGGCGATGTGCATGGCATCGCTGGCCGAACCGCCGTTGCCGCACACCAGCACCGGCAGGCCCTCGGTCAGCGCCGCGGCGGTGAGATCGACCGCGCGGTCGAGCGCGCCGTCCAGCCCATGCTCCTGGGTGGCGCGCAGGAGGGCGATGGTTTCGTCAAGATAGGCGGAAAGGGTCACGGGATCGGCCTTATCGCAAGCGGTGAGGTCAGGAAACGAGGCGGATGCGTTCGACGGTGCGGGTGGTGCTGAAGCCGTCCTTGAGGTCGGCCAGCAGCACCGTGCCGCCGTAGGATTGGACCAGATCGGCACCGACCACCTGGTCTACGCGATAATCGGCCCCCTTCACCAGAACATCCGGGCGGATGGCGTCGATCAGCTCCATCGGCGTGTCCTCACCGAACAGAACGACCAGATCCACCATTCCCAGCGAGGCCAGCACCGCGGCCCGCGCCAACTCGGACTGAACCGGCCGGGTCGGCCCCTTCAGCCGCTGCACGGACTCGTCCGTGTTGATGCCGACGACGAGCCGGTCGCAGCCGCCCCGCGCCTGCCGCAGCAGGGACAGGTGGCCGGGGTGCAGCAGGTCGAAGCAGCCGTTGGTGAAGCCGACCTTCAGCCCCTGGCGGCGCCAGCGTCCGGCCACCGCGGCGGCCTCGTGGCGCAGGACGATCTTGCGGTCGCTCTCGTCCATCTCCTGCCGGCGGGTGATGGCGGCCAGCTCGTCCCGGGTCACCTGGGAAGTCCCCAGCTTGCCCACCACGATGCCGGCCGCGGCGTTCGCCAGACGGGCGGCGTCCGGCAGGGCGACGCCCCGCGCCAAGGCGCAGGCGAGCGTGGCCACCACCGTGTCGCCGGCGCCGGAGACGTCGAACACCTCGTGCGCGATGGTCGGCAGATGCACATGGTCGTCCGCGGTGATCACGGTCATGCCCTGCTCGCTGCGGGTCGCCACCACCGCCTTCAGCCGGTGGCGGGCGATCAGGGTCCGTCCGGCGGCGACCACCGCCTCGTCGCCGTCGCACGGCATGCCGGTGGCCTCGCGCAGTTCGCGCAGGTTCGGCGTCACCACGTCGGCCCCCTCATAACGCCCGTAGTCGCGCCCCTTGGGATCGACGATCACGGTCCGGCCGGCCGCGCGCGCCAGGGCGATCAGCCGCGTCGGCATGTCGCCCGCCAGAACGCCCTTGGCGTAGTCGGACAGCAGGAGCACATCGGCCTCGCCGAGCGCGGCCGTGGCGGCCTCCAGCAGGCCCTCCCGCTCACGCGCCGACGGCGGGCCGACCCGCTCCTCGTCCAGGCGGACGACCTGCTGCTGGCGGGCGGTGATGCGGGTCTTGAGAATGGTCGGGCGATCCCCGGACTCGACCAGACGGTCCATCCCGCCCAGGCCGGACACGAGCCGCCGCACGCAGGCCCCGGCACCATCCGCGCCGATCAGCCCGACGAGCAGGGCCGAACCGCCGAGCGAGGCGACGTTCGCCGCGACGTTGCCAGCCCCGCCCAGCATCTCCTCGGTGCGGTCGAGCTTGACCACGGGAACCGGGGCTTCGGGGGAGATCCGCTCGATGTCGCCGTAAACGAAGCGGTCCAACATCACATCCCCGACCACGGCGACGCGCGCCGCACCCAGGCCGTCGACGATGTCCGTAAGGTATGCCGTCATGATTTCCCCAATCTCGGGTCCGCGCCGCACTGTCCGTTCGTCACCGGTACGGATCGGGCTGGGATAGGAAGCTCTGCACGTAGTCCGTCACGCCCTCCTCCAGCGGGGTCATGGGCCGGTCGTAGCCGATGGCCCGCAGCCGGCTGAGATCGGCCTGCGTGTAGTATTGATAGCGGTCGCGCAGAATCTCGGGCATGTCGACGTATTCGATCGACGGTTCGCGGCCGGCGGCGCGGTAGAGCGCCTCGATCAGGTCGCGGAAGGAACGCGCCTCGCCGCTGCCGACGTTGAAGATGCCGCTCGCTTCGGGATGATCCAGGAACCAGCGCACGACCGACACGCAGTCCCGCACATAGACGAAGTCGCGCAGCTGTCCGCCATGCGCGTAGTCCGGACGGTGCGACTTGAACAGGCGCACGGTGTCCCCCGCCGCCGCCGCCGCGTGGTTCTTGGCCACCACGCTCATCATGTCGCCCTTGTGGTATTCGTTCGGGCCATAGACGTTGAAGAACTTCAGCCCGACCCACTGCGGCGGCCGCGGCCGGCCGCGGCGCACCAGATCGATGATCCGGCGGTCGAAGGCATGCTTGGACCAGCCATAGGCGTTGAGCGGACGAAGCTCGGCCAGGGCGGCCGGGTCGTTGTCGTCCACGAACCCCCGCGCGCCATCGCCGTAGGTGGCCGCCGAGGAGGCGTAGATCAGCGGCACGCCGGCGGCGGCGCACCATTCCCAGAGATGGGCCGAGAATTTGATGTTCGTGTCGACGATCAGATCGACGTCGGTGGCGGTCGTCGCGGAAATCGCCCCCATATGGACCACCGCGCGCACGGTGCCCGCCGTACGGTCAAGGAAAGCCGGAAGCTCCGCCGGCGCCACGAAATCCGTCACCAGATGCTTGGCGAGATTCCGCCACTTCTGGCCGGTGCGCAGCCGGTCGCAGACCACGATCTCACAGTCGTTCCAGCCGTGCAGGGCGGCGGCGATGTTCGAGCCGATGAAGCCGGCTCCCCCGGTGACGATGATGATGTCAGTCATGAACGGACCATAGATACCGGGGATGTTGCCCAGGGTGACCGGCCGGCGCCCCCGCTTGAGGTGCCGTGGCAGCCTTTGTGGGGAGGAACTTCATATACCATCTGGTTGGCCGCCCGTCTTCTGGCTTTGCAGCATCGCCGCCCGAATTCACCCGCCAAACGGGAAAAAGGTCGCATCAAACGTCCTTTTCCGCCACGCCCCGACCGCATCCGGCTGCCGCACGGCAACCGGATCGGCGCGCTCCATACCGCCAACGCACTGTTGACACTTCGTTAATTGAAGAACCCCCTGCCCGGCTCTCCCCGACGGGCTGCCGGCGACGGCGGTGTCCCCTGCCCGTGCATCCATCGGACGCAGGGGGACACCGCCGGCCGCTCCCTTGGGTTTGCCGACTCTCAGGTCGTCCGGCCGGCTTCCGAGACCGAAGGCCGCTTCGCGGGCGACGGGGCCGCTTTCCAGCCGGCGGCCCGTGGCTTCCTGGCCGATTGGACGCCCATCATGCCATCCTTCTCCGAATCCTCCCCGTTGGCCTCGGAGCGGATTTCGGAAAGAGCCTCGAGCACAGCTTCGGATTCCGGCTTCGGCTGCGTCCCGTTGTGGTGGACTCCGTTGTGCTGGGCCCCGGCGGCGGGCTGATGCCATTCGATGCCGACGAGAAGAACACCGAGGCACCGGAAGTCCGAGCCAAGCCCGGCATCCTGCGGAACCAGCGTGCTGTCCGTAACCAGGGACACCTTCATGAGGCCCCCGGCCCGCCCCGTTCCGGGCGGCAACTCGACGGGCACGGCCTGCACGTCCATGTGCGACATCGTCCGGCTGGTCACGACGTCGTCGTCGATCAGGACATCGACCCGCGCCTGGCCCTGCTGGCCGGGAGCGACCGCGGCGCAATGCAGCGTCATGCGGGAGCCCGGGTGCATGTCCGTGGGCATCGCGATCCAGATGTCCCCACGCTCCCCGCTGGTCCAACGGCCGAGCGCCTCCCTGACATGCCAGTTGGGGAACAGGGCGACCCGCTCCAGCGCCTCGTCGGACGCGGGCAGGAAGGCCTTTTCCGGCAGGGTGCCCAAGCGTTTCAGCTCCATCTCGGCGACCCGAAGGCCAAGCAGGCGGCGGTCGCCGGATATGCCCAGGCGCTGCGGGCTGGTGGCCACGTTCCGGCGGAACGCGATCGTGATCTCCTTGCTCCCCTGTGGCAGCGCGGAGCCGAGATCGAGGGGCACGATCCGTGAGACCAGACAGGCGTTCGGAGCGGTCAGATCGACCGGAACCGCGATGTCGGTGCCTTCGATGGCGATTGTGGCCGTGTCGTCCGGCTTGCCCGTCGACAGCGCCGCGACATTCAGCAGCAGGATCTCGTTCCGGTCTTCGCCGATGGTCACGGTGCAATCGAAACGCCCAAGGTCGCCGATCGACCAGACGCCCTGCTCCTCCGCCGCGTACCAGCCCCAGGGCATGAACGCCTGCTGGACCGCCGCGTTGGCCGAGGACAACACGACGCTCCGCCCGCTCGGCAGCTCGGGGATGTTGCGCTGGGCCTTCGGAACGGGCTGGTCCAACCGGATCTGGGCGATCACGAATTCGCCCGGCCCAGCCTCCTGATTGCCGATCATCCGGGTGGACAGGAAGACGATCTCGGCGGGATCCCTCTTCAACAGGGCCGCCATCGGCAGAACCATGCGCCGGGAGCTCGGCGCGTCGGTCTCGATGGTCCAGCTGTCGACAAACTCGTCGTTCACCAGCACCGAGATCACGATGCTTTCGCCAGCGGAAACGTCCGCGACGATGGCCGCCTCCAACACCGCGTCGCTTTGCGCGGACAGATCAATGGTGCCCCCCCGCAGGCGGAGGCTGCCCCGCTGGGACCGGAAACCGTCGAAATGGACGGTCGCGGCGTCGACCGCGAGCTGCGCATCATTCACCGCCACCGCCATCCAGCTGCGGTTCACCGGGTAGGCGGGACGCACCGCGCTGAGCCGGAAAGTCTGCGCGAGATTCATGGTGGGCGGGGCGCCGAGCGCACGGCGAAGCTCGCTGCGCGTCGCCAGCAGGTCGAGGCTGTTCGTCGTCGCCGACACCGCTTGCAGGCTGAAACCGGTCACGCCGAGACCGAGGAGACGATGGTCTTCGGAGTTCGCGACGACCTCGCTGACCTTGTACCTTTCCATCGCGGTCAATTCGATGACGATCTGTCCGTCGTCGTCGACCAATCCCTTCGGAATCAGCGCCTTGCCGGCGGCGTAGGGCCAGCCGCCCCGCCCGGTCGCGGACCGGAAATCCCAGTCGGCGACTTTCACGCCGTTGGCGACGACGCTGCACCGGTCGGTCCTGTTCGCCTTGCTGAAATGCTTGGCGATCACCGTCAGGATCAGATCCTCGTCCGGCTTCGCCGTCAGGACGACGCGAATCCTCGCCGTGCGCGAGCTTGCCCAGGTCCCCCAGCTTTCGCGCTGGAACCAGCCGCCATGCCGGTAGCGCGGCACCGGCTCATCCGCGGTGAACAGCACGAGATCGCCGAGCGTGTAAAGGTCGCGCCGGGCCGGAACCAGAGGCTTGGCCAGAGCCTTCAGCATCCCCGCCACCGTGTCCATCCACGAGGTCGGAACATACTCGTCGCGGATGCGGGCTTCCTTCGCGTCGCGGGCGCTCTTCGACGTCGCGTAGTGCTGGATGACCGCCGCCCAGAGCTTGCGATCCAGAGGGTCGAGCAGATCGGTGAGCGTGGGGGCGATTTCCGGAACCGAGGAGCGGTTCGACGCCACGCAGATCTTGCCGTAGCTGAGGCTTTCACCGACGGGCAGCCCCCAGCCTTCGTAAAGCGACGGGTAGACCGTGAACAGGCAGGTCCGGTAGAGCCAGTCGAGAAGGGCGTCGTCGACGTCGTTCAGAATATGGATGTGCCGGTTGACCAGGCGATCCTCCTGGATCGTCCGGGCCATCTCGCCGCCGTTCCACAACACCCCGCCGGCGATCACCAGATGCGGGCAGCGATCGCCCATCGTCGTCCGGAGCATGGTCCAGACGTCGTACAGAAGCCCGTAGTTCTTCCGCGCGTGGATGCCGCCGGTGGCGAGGATGAAGGGAACCTTGGAGAATTTCGCCTGGATCGCCCGGCCTTTCTCGGACATCTCCATGGCGAAGATGCCGATGGCGTCGGCCAGCCGGAACTTGCCGATCGAGCACAGGTCGAGATCCGTTTCGAGCGCAAGCGCCTCAAGGTCCGAACGCGTGTTGTCGGAATAGGCGAGCAGGCGATCCGTCGTCTGAAGCAGCGTGTTCAGGTTCGCCGTGAAGCGGCCGGAATAGCCGTCCAGGAACCAATGCGGGAACAGCACCGGGGTCAGATCGTGCATCAGCACCGACAGTTCGAGCCGGTGCTCAATGGCGAAGGTCGACAGGAAATGGACGTAGGAGGCGTTCTGCATCCAGCTGCTGCCGACCACGACGAACCGCGAGCCCGGACGGAAGGTCCCCTTCTCGATCGGGAACACCGTCGTCGCCTGGAGATAGGCGGACAGCAGGTCGCGGGCGACGATCGATTGGGGAATTTCGACGAAGCCGACCTCGACCGATCTCCACACCACGAAACGAACACGCACCCCCTTGGTGGCGAGCAGAGCCGTGGCCATCGAACGCTCCACCCGCACGATGCCGGACCGGGTGTTGGCGTTGTTGGCCAGGGTGGTCAGATCGAAGACGATCTCGATGGGGTCCTGGACCTCGCCCGTCTCTGCGGCGGCCTTTTCGTCATGGACCGGCACGGGCAGCGGCGCGACGCGCGCGACGCCGGGCGGACGAATTCCGGCCGCGCGGCGCGCGGCGACCTCCTCGTAGACGTCGGTCACGGCGGCCGTGTGGACGTCCCAGGAGAAGGAACGGGCGACATGATCCTTGAGGGATTCACGGTCGCCGTCCGACCAACCGCCTTCCCAGGCTTCCAGAACGGCCTGGCGGATGGAGGCCGGGTCGGCGGGATCGCAGTAAAGGGCGCGGTCGCCGAAATACTCCCGCTCCGACGACCGGTCGCTCAGCACCATCCGCGCACCGGCCGCGCCGGCCTCAAGCGCGGCGAGCGGGGCCCCCTCCGCCCAGCTCGGCAGGGTGAAGACGCGGGCTCCGGCGATGGCCGAGCGCAGCATCTCCGAACCCGGCTCCAGGCGATCGATGATGAGGAGGTTCGGTCCGCCGAAGGACTTCACCAGCCGCAGATACTCCTCGTCGCCGGGATGGCCGATGAGGACGAGCGGAATGCCGGTGTCGCGCAGCGCCAGGGCGAGCAGGAGCTGGTTCTTGCGGTGCTCGATCCGGGCGACGCACAGCACATAGTCCTTCAGCCCGTAAGCCGAGCGGAACAGGTCCGGGTCGCCGCAGGAGAAGAGCGCGGCATCGACCGGGTTGCGGACGATCCGGCTGACCTCGGGCAGGGAGGGCACCAGCGTCGCCGTCAGCGCGCGTTCCCGCTCGCCAAGGAAGACGAAGGCGTCCGCCGTCTCCGCCAATTCGCGCAGGGCGTCGAGGTAACCGGGCTCCGGCTCCCCGCGCAGGCCGTCCTCCGCCCGCATGGCCTGGCGGGCCCTGGCCCAGGCCATCGCCGCTTCCGCATGCTCCGGCGAGGTTGCGCCGCGGAAGACGCGCAGGATGTCGGCCTGCCAGAGGCCGGCCTCGGACAGGTCGAGCATGATGGGAGAGAAGACGAACGGCTTGCCAAGCGTCGCTGCCCGGCGGGCGATCCGGACGGCCGAAACCGGCGGCCACACATTGTAGGCGTGGACCAGATCGTAGCGGGGCAGGTCGACCGTCGGATAGCGAAGCGCCGCCGCCTCGATGTCCTTCTGCCGCAGGGCCTGGGCGGTGCGCGGAATACGGACGCTGGGGCCCCCGATGACGGTGCTCTCCAGCCCATGGCTCAGCAGGGCGACGGAACGGACCCGGCGGCACGAGACCGGAGCGCTGGTCGGCACGAGGTTCCGTTCCGTCGCAAGACGGCGGAACAGCGCGTCATGCCCTTCGGCCCAAGCGTCCCAGGTCATGCCGGACACGGCCCCGCGCAGGGCGAATTTTTTCTCGCGCAGGTTGCATAGAACCGCGCGCAGCGACTGCGCATCGCCGTTGTCGAAGGGGATGTGCGGAAAATCCTGAACCCATCCGGTGTTGGAGCCGATCACCGGAACGCCGGAAGCCAGGGCCTCCAGGACACACATCGGGCCGCCTTCGTTGGTGGCCGGCACCAGAATATAGTCCATGGAGCGGTAGAAGGCCGGCAGTTCCTCGTCGGTCAGCTTCAGCGCCGGTCCGGGCCAGCCTTCGCCGGTGAAGTGCCACTCGATCCCGGGAATGTCCATGACCGCGTTGACGAGCGCCTCTCCCTTGCGCCCCGTGTGATAGGTGCGGCCGACGACGGCGATCTTCAGGGTGGGGGCGAAGCGGTCAAGATCGACACCCGGCGAAATCACCGTGTTCGCAATGCCGGCGTCCGCCAGGATTCGCCCGGTCGCCTTCGACATGGCAATGGCCGCGTCGACGTCACGCGCCGCGGCCAAGAACCGCCCGGCCGTAACCGCGTCCTGTTCCTGGTGCGTGAAAAGCGCCACCTCTACTGGAGAGACGCGCTCCTTACGGCATCCATAAGTTATGTAATATTGAATAGGGGACGAGGCATCAGGCAGAGTATCAAAGCGAACATAAGAAAGTCTCTTCGCGATTTCATTTGCCAGGCGCTCCAGAATCCATCCACGGTCCGACAAAACGATGTGAACGAGGCGGTTCATCACACTCTCTTCTGGCAAATTTCAAAGGTTCATCGACTTTAAGACGACAAAAAAACAAATGCCGTCCAATTCATTCCATACCATTCGACGATGCAGACGGTAAACAACTTTTCAAATTAAGCCGTGAATCAAAAAATATCACAGGGAAACAAAATTTATGGAAAACAGGAAGCAGGAAAAAATTCTTGAAACCGGAATTGCGAATGGCTTAGGATAGCGCCGCAAAGAGAAGAGATACGCCCGCCCGGCATCGCCGAGGCGGGCTTTTTCGTGCCCAAGCCACGCGAAAAAGGAGATTTCCATGAGGGACTTGCTGACTCACAGGGACGCCATGGGCACACCGAGCGCCGTGCTCAGCGTCTCCGATTCCCGCTACGCCCTGATGCTCGCTGCTGGGATGGGGAAGACGGTGCCAGTGCCCAACGATGCGAAGACAGTCCTATTTGCCTCCACCGGCCCCTTCTGGGTGCAGTATGGAGCCGCCGCGGTTCTGCCGGTGACGGACGACGTGAGCGGCGCGGCGCCCGAACTGGCCCCGGCAGCGCGCAGACTGGACGGAACGACATTGCTGGGGCTGGTCGCCCCGTCCGACTGCACCGTCTCCCTGACCTTCTTCGGGTGATGCCATGACCGCGCCCTATACGCTCAGCCTGATCAGCACGCCGCCGGTCAATCTTGCCCCCTACGCCGCCAAAGCCGACCCGAGCTTCACCGGCACGGCGACCTTCGCAGGCAGCGTGCAATTGGCGGCCGGCAGTATCGCCGCCCCCGCTCTCAGCTTTTCCGGCGATGCCGACACCGGCCTCTGCCGGCCAGCCAACGACCAGATGACGTTGGTCGCCGGCGGAGGAGCGGTGCTCCGAGCCGCCGCCGTTACCGGTCAGGTGAACAATCTGGCCGTGTTCTCCGGAGCGTCCGGCCTTCCTCCGGTCATCGCGGCGGAAGGCGCGGACGCCAACATTGGTCTGCGCCTGATGAGCAAGGGAAGCATGCAGGACTCCTCCGATATCCTGCTGCTGAACGGGGCCGGCCGATCGCTCGCCCGCTTCGGAGGGAACGGCGGAACCATTGTCAATTCCCTGCTCGTCCGCGCCCAATCATCCGGACAGCCGGTGCAGCTCTACGCCGAAGGGAACGACGCCAGCATCGACTTGGCGCTGTATGCAAAGGGCAGCGCCGGACGCATCCGTTTCGGGACCTTCACGGCCGGCAGCGATGCTCCCGTCACCGGCTTCATCGAGATCAGAGACAGTTCGGGCGCGTTGCGAAAACTCGCCGTGATCGCCTGACGCCCCACGCTCAAGAGGAGCATTCACCATGGCGCTCATCAAATCCATTCCCACACCCTTCGGCCCCGACGCCGCCTACTGGCACATCCTGGCCTTCGAGGCCAACCGCCCCCAGGGGGCCGCCCGCACCGTTCTGGCCGGCTATGTGGATGCCGCCACCCGCGCGGCCGGCTGCCGGCCACTCGCCACCATCACGCTGGATTTGGCCGGTCCTCTTTTCCCCGGAACCGAGGAAGGCATCCGCTACACCGACCTTTACGCCGCGATCAAGGTTGCCGCCAACGATCCGAACAGCCCGGCGGCGGTGCTCACCGGCGCGATGGACGGGTAAAACCAGGATTCAGACAGGATGCGGCCTTGCCGCATCCTTTTTCTCAAAGGAACACAGGCGCCCATTGCCTGCATAGGTAGCAGAACTATTAAATATAATAAAATTAAGAGTGACACCAAAACCCTTTTGTGGTATTTGAAAGGGATTTTCAATGAGATAGCTTCCCCAATAAGGAGAGAAATATGTACGCTTTAAAAAACAGCGTGGCTTCCTCTCCATTTGACAATGAAAAAGAAGCAATTCTTGCTTGGGAGCAAGGAAAAGAAGTCGTCACCAATAACCCTGTACTATTATCAATAGAGTCGACTTCTGTATGTAACCTCAGATGTGTAATGTGCCCCCATGCAATTGGTGCCGTCCATCGACCGAAGCACATGGACCAAGAGATTGCTGGGAAACTAGAAAATTTCCTTAAGAGTGCTAAGAATGTTCAACTGCACGGCATTGGAGAGCCACTTCTTAGTCCAGCGTTTTGGCAATTCTTGTCGGCGATAAAAGACAACCACCAAGCCCATATCGAGGTAAACAGCAACGCTGTACTTCTTACAGATACTGCTATTGAAAAAATACTTAATTCAAACCTTTCAACAATAAACATTTCACTAGATGGTTGCTCCCGTGAGATGTATAAAAAGATACGAGGGGAAAGCTTTGAAAAAGTAGCAAAAAACATTAAGAGATTGTGCGAAAAAAGAAATGAGAGGCCAGACTCAAAACTTAAAGTATGGCTAAACATGACAATCATGAAGGAGAATTACAAAGAAATAGTTCATTTTGTACATTTCGCGAAAGCCATTGGAGCTGATCATACGCACTTTAATGATCTAAACGATTTTGACCCTGAGGCTCTAGCAAGCTGGGCGGTCACAAAAGGAGATTTTACTTTCAAGTACTCCGAGCAGATGATTGGAGACATCATAGACGATGTAACCAAGAACCTCCAAGAAGCAAAGTCTCATGCAGAAATACTCAGGATAGGTTTTAGCATTAGTGGAAATAAAAAGCTGCATCTGGAGTAAACCCATGCCATCTCTGCGTCAATGTACAGCTCCATGGACTTGGCTTCAGATCATGACAGACGGATCTGTTCGCCCATGCTGTTTTTCAAAGAGAAACATAGGGAGTCTACAAAATAATTCTATTGAAGACATATGGAATGGTGAAGCAATAAGAGAATTACGCCGCTACATCGGGCAAGACCGGATTCATCCGCTCTGTCATAATGCTCCATGCAAGTTTATCCAAGGTATGGATTATAACAATGTTAGTCCTCCTCGCCTGGGTGATCGCATCTTTTTTGGACAATATGCAGTTGGATCAACTTACCTAACCAAGGGATGGCACCTTCAAGAATATTGGGGTTGCTGGTCAAAAGACAAAGAAGCAAAAATATCCTTGCCAAATACCGACAACTTCCTAAATGGAGCCACCGCCGATATAGCGTTGAGAGGTTTAAAAAGCGAATTCAGTGTTTCTGTCTCTGTCACAACAAGCGCCTCGGAAACCGTGACAAGCGAATTTTCTCATTTTGGTAATTTTTTGGTCTCTATCCCCATAGGCAAAGAAATTGCTAACCTCCCCTCTCTCGATATCACAATCGCAGCAAGCCATGTCTTGAGCCCGGCCCAGCGTGGTATCAACAATGACGAGCGGCCAATAGGCGTTGGGATAACTTCTATTCACATACACAAACCGTTGCAATAGCACCAACAGAACCACGAATATGCAAGAGTGTGAAGATATATTGGAAAATACAGCCAAGATAAATCATTGGCTCACCATGAACAGCGCATGATCGATCAATCATGTGGCGGATCAATAAATAAAACATCCCTGCATAAATTGAAACTGGAGTGCTGATCATGCCTTACGATCTTTCCATTCCAGGCCAGATGTCTGAATGGGAACTGCAGGCAATCGAAGCTGTCGCAGCGCTTGTTCCACCCGGCGGCACCATCGTCGAGATCGGTTCTCTGTTCGGTCGATCGAGCTGGGCCTGGGCGAAAAGCGCCGATCCCAGCGTCACCGTCCACTGCATCGACCCCTGGGAAGAGAATCACGGCATCCGGCCGATGGAACAAGCCCTCGGGATCACCTATGGGATCGACCAGTTCCGGGCCTATCTGGCGGACTGCCCGAACGCGAAAGCCTTGCAAGGGTACAGCCCGGACAATTTCCAGGACTGGGACCGTCCGGTGGATCTGTTCTTCGAGGATTCGGTCCACACCGACCCCATCCTGTCTCGGAATCTGGAGTTCTGGAGCCGGCATCTGCCCCCGACCGGGATCGCATGCGGGCATGATTACCGACCCCGCTTTCCCGATGTGAGGAACGGCGTCGACAGGCTCGCACGGCGCCTGGAACGGGAGATCCTTGTCGTCGACACGCTCTGGTGCCTGCTGCCGCCGGTCTCGGAGGTTCCAGCCGCGAAGGCCGTGCGCGAGACATTGCTGGCGCTCGCCGCCGAGGCTCGGGCGGATGCCTTGACCCGGCCGTACGCCCACACATTCCAACTGCGCAACAAGCCGGACACCGTCTCACCTGGCGGCGTCATGCCGATCGATGTCTACGCCTGCAACGAAAGCCGTCACCCTTGGATGGACGGCTCCGGAGCGCCGGCGACCGCGCATGTTTCCGTCCATGTGCATACCGAGCAAGGAGAGACATCGGGCGCGCTGCTTCCGCTGCCCAAATGTCTTGCGCCCGATCAGCCGGTCACGGCGCAGCTTTCCGTCCTCCTTGGCCCGTTGCCTCCCGGCACCCATCAGGTGAGCGCCCGCTTGGTCCTGATCTCGGCCAGCGGTGACGTGCTGCGAACCTTCGAGACCGAGGAGCGCTGGACGATCCGGGTCGACGGAAACGCCGCTCTGCCTGCGTCGCTGCGGCTTTATCAATCCTTCCAAGCCGATCGCCCCGCCAACTTCGAAAGCATCGACGCGCTGGACGTCCATGCGGCCTACCGCATCCTGCTCGGCCGTTCGCCGGAAAGCCCCCGGCAGGTGGCAGGCCATTTGACGGCGGCCCAGACCTTGTCCGGCCTTCGCCGGCGCTTCATGACGTCGCAGGAATTCATCAACGGCAACCTGAAGCTTGCCTTGTCGCCCGAGGGCGCACAGCCTTCGCCCGCCGCCGGACGAGCGCACGACGGGCGGACCCCTTTGGCGGAGCACCTGCCGGAGCTTCTGCGGGACGGGCTGAACGGGCTGTTCGTGCCGTCGACCGACCCGACCAGCGGCGTGACCTCCTATCTCCTGCGCCGGTCGGCGGCGCCGCTGCAGCAATCCTTCTATTTCACGCAGCCCTGCTGGAGCCGGGACGGCCGCTTCCTCTGGCTGTACTGCGCCCATCCGCCGTCAGGCTCGGCCCGCGACGGGCGCACGCTGGCCGTGGTGGATTTCCAGGCGGGAACTCTCACCAATTTCCCGGAAACCCAATTCACGGATGCCTCCCCTTGGGTGGACACCCACGACGGCTCGGTCGTCTGGGCGACACGGAACGCGGTGTGGCGGCGCGGCCGGGAGACCGGAGACCGGCCGATCTGCCTGACACAGATCCCGGACGATCTGCTGCGCAAGCGCCCCGTCTGGCGTTTGGCGACCCATCTGACCCGAAGCGCCGACGGCGCCTGGTTCCTTCTCGACATCACCGTCGGCAACGACCGTCTCCTGGGCGGCATTCCCTCCGAAGGCGGCGACCTCCGGATCTGGCAGCGGCTGGACCGGGGCTGGCACCACGCCCAGTTCTCGCCCACCGATCCCGACCTGATCCTTCTGGCCGAGGAGGAGTGGATCGACCCCCTGACCGGTCGCGTCACGCCACCCCGGGTCCGCATAGCGCTGTGCCGGCGGGAAGACCCGCCACGCCCGCTCGTGCTGGGCGCAACGGTGGGGCACGAATGGTGGGACCGTTCGGGCAGGGCCATCTGGTATGTCGATTTCGAGCGGGGCACCATGCGGGTCGGCCTGGACGGACAAGCCCCCGAATGCGTCTGGCCGGCCGGCAACTGGCACGCCAGTGCGAGCCGCTGCGGCCGCTATCTCGTCGCCGACACGCTGCCCGGAACCACCCAGGACCGCGGGCCATCCACCTCCGTGCTGTTCCTGAACCGGGAGACGAAGCGGGCGGTCCCCATCGTCACGGCGATGCCGGTCGCCTCGCCCAGCCTCGACCCCTATCACCCGCACCCGCATCCCAGCTTCCAATGCGATGACCGCATGGTCGTCTACACGACTCACCTCGCGGGGGCCCCAGACCTGGCCGTCGTCCCCGTCGCCCATCTGGTCGCCGCGACATCCTGATCCGCAGCCTCCGGCCAAGGGGGTTGAGCGGTCCCAGGACGATCCGTCTTGGGACCGCAGGGGCTTTTGGACATAGCCTTTCGGCCTATTATCCTTAGGGCCGAAATCATTGTCGGCGCCGTCACCGGAAGCCTTAAGCCAAACGCAGTGATCCTTGCCGGATTTTTTGCGGTGCAGAATTTCTGAAAAATACAAGAAGAACCCAGCGCCGACTGTTTATTTATTAAAACCTGCACCCAATCAGAATATTTCAAAAGTGAAATTGGAAAAATTTGCCGTAATCGTCAATCCATCGGCCAAATATCGGAAAAATATTAAGAAAAGACACCCCGCAACCATTGAAATTCCTTCACGGAAGATCCTTCATCCTAAGAATGTTCATATTTTTTTAATGGCTTCCGCCCCTTTTAGATATAGTAGAGTCAATTTTGGCCTATGACGTCGCCCCCTTCGGGCGTCTCGGGCGAAATGAACGAAAGGAATAACCATGGCGGCCGTCTCGCCAGCGAGGGTGCCCCTCCCCGGAAAGCAGGACGCCATCATCACCATCCGCCTCGCCATCAAGCCGGCATTCCTTTGAAGGCCAGGGCGTCATCCTGAAGCAGGCGATGCGGGTTGCCGCGCACTGGCCGGGCGCCGGTCGCCCTCCCCCGCCGATCTCCGGACATCAAGGCTCGAAGACAAGATGAAGCATATCGTGGTTTCGGAGGACCTCCCGCAGGCGAATCTTCTGGCCCAATGGATTCCGGAGGTCGATGCGGCCGACGCCCTGGCCACATGCCGGATGATCGCGGCCTCGGGAACGCGGGCCGCCCCCTTCTTCACCCCGCTGGCCACGGCGCGGTGGCTGTCGCGCGGGTGGAGCGCCTCGGCCATCGCCAAGACGACCGAGGCCGAACAGTTCCGCTTCCTCGGCTGGTACTGCCTCTCGCAGCCGAAGAACCTCATGCGCTGGGCCGATATCCAAGACATCGAGGCGATCCTGGGAGCCCTGACCAACAGCGTGGTCGGGCCGACCTCGGTCAAGGAACTGCCGGTGACGGCGCTGATGCTGGTCGCCTGCTTCGCCTCCGAGGATCAGCCGATCAATCTCCAGGGCGTCAGGACCTGCGATGCGCTGATCACATGGTACGCCGATGAGCTTCTGCGCTGGTTCTGTCTCCAGGGTGTCCTTCAACTCGGGCTGACCAGCCGTTTGACCAGGGAGCAGAAGGCCAGGATGCGCCAGCCGGTCCAGGCGGGCGACGACGGGGTCTGGACCTGCCTGGCCGCCGCGTGGCTGCGCTCCCTGCGTTCCGACGTCAGCGAGGCCTTCGCGCTCAAGACGCCGGAGAGCGGGCAGCGCCTGGAGTCCTGGTTCCTGCAATACGGCTTGTGGGAACATGACCTCACCTATCTCCTGACCCCCGACGAACTCGGCCTGATCCGCCAGGAGCTGGCGAAGCCCGACGTCTCCAACCTGCCGGAGTTCCTGAAGGGCGTCATAAAGGGGGTCGATCAGGACGCCTCCTCCGTCACGGAGCGTGCCGCCGCCCTTCACCGCAGGCGGGGATTCTGGCCCGAACTGCTCGGGCCGCAAGGAGCCGAGGCGATCGTCTTCCCGAACCGCGTCAAGAACGGCGCGACGCCGCGTCCCACGACGGCCAGGCCGGAAGGCTATCTGAGCGCCAGCCGCTACCGCATCGCGAACGGACAGCGCGTCCATTTCGTGACCGGCAGCAGCGCGGTCTCCCTGCTGATCAGCGGCGGCTGGAACCTGCCTGAGCAGTTCCACACCTGGTCCAGCAAGCCGATCTCGACCATCGGCTTCGCCCTGGACCCCGGCGCGGTCGCCCTGCCCGCGGCGGCCAGCCACCTCGAGATCGAGCTGGAGTTCCACTACGAGCAGGTTTCGTCCCAGCAGTTCGGCACCTGCATGACCCTGACGCTGGACGGCATGGTGTTCGAGCACATCGAACTGCAGACCATCCAGACCCCCGAACATTATTCGACCGTCAGGGCCACCCTGCCGTACCGGCCGGGCGTGCACGTTCTCGGGATCGGGCTGGACCGCGTGTTCTCGCCAAGCGAGTTCGGCAGCCATGACACCCGGATGCTGGGCGTCGCGGTGCGCAGCCTGCTCGTCCGGCTCACCTGATCCCTGCGACGCCGCCCCGCTTACCCAACGCCGCTGTGAGAGCGACCATGAGCACTTCCATCACTCACGCCGTTCCCTTCATCGTCCGGGGCGACCTGCGCAGCGAAACGGGGTATGCACGCGCCGCACGCGCCCTGACAAATCTGGTCGCCCGCTTCCCGGACATCGCCGTCTTCGGCATCGACCTGCACCCCAACCCGGCGGATTGCGGGGGCGACTTCGCCCACACGCTGATCAACGACTCCCAGATGTGGCAGGTGGTTCGCCAATCGACGCAGACGCCGATCGTCCTGCACTACACCGGGATCGACGATTTCATCCAGGTGCCCGGCGCCATCAACATCGGCGCCTTCTACTGGGAAACGGACACGCTCGTGCACCAGCGCCACTGGCCGCTGCGGCTTGCCGGCATGGACCGGATCTGGGCGCCGACGTCGTTCCTCGGCACCTACGCGCGCGCCTCGGGCTTCACAGGCGACGTCACAGTCGTGCCCTGGCCCCACGAGTTTCCGGACCAGCCGCCCGCCGTGAGGCCGGGCACCCTGGAGGGGATCCAGGCCCTGTATTTCGGCCGTTCCGGGCCGTCCGGACGCTTCGCGACGCAGACGGTGTCGTTGCGCAAGATCCGCAGCGAGGCCCGCAACCTGTTCGTCTCGGTGCAGTCTCTGGCGCCGCGCAAGGGGCTGCCGATCCTGCTGCGGGAATGGCGCAACCACATCGACGATCCGTCCTGCCAGGACATTCTGGTCCTGCGCCTCGCCTTCCGGCACGCGCATGGGATCAACGCCGCCCCGGCGGAGCATTTCGAAGCCATCCTGAAAACCATCGGCTTCGATGGGGTCGACCCGCGCATCGCCGTCATCCACGACCACCTGCCCGACCCGCAGCTGTCGGCCTTGTACGGAGCGTGCGACTCCTACGTCTCGGCCTCCTACGGCGAGGGCTTCGGCGGGCCGATCATCGAGGCGATCTCCGCGCATCGCCCGGTGATCGCCCCCCGCCACACGGGCATCGCCGACCTGCTGCCCCCCGACCATCCCCTGACGGTGAACTCCGTCCGCAAGTGCGTGGGCCTCAAGGGCAACGTTTCGGCCTATCCCTACTCGTCGAGCTGGTATCTGCCCCTGCCCGGCGAGATCGCCGGCCGGCTGCGCGACTTCGCCGCGATGGACGCCTCCCGGCGCGCCGCGGTGGTCCGGACGGCCCGGCAGCACGCCATCGACTTCTGCTCGTCCTGGCGGTTGATCGCCATCCTCGGCGACGAGATCGCCCGCCTTCGCGCACCGACCTCGCCGCCCGTGGCCACGCAGCCGGCGCAGGAGCCCGCCATGTTGTCCTGACCGGATTGTCCTTCGGGAATCATCGGATCGATCGCGACGGAAATCTGGAAGACCATCATGACCCTGACCCTCGACATGAGCCCGACGCTCATCAACCGGACGGCCGTCTTCAACATCTGCAACGACATCGCCCGGATCTTCGCGGATGTCGATCCCTGGCTCTACTACTTCGGCGTGACCGTGAAGCAGGCCCCGGTGGCGGAGGAGGCGGACACGCTGAAGGGCATCCTGTTCCAGGCGCTGTCCATGGCGGGCGAAGGGCGTTTCGACGAGAGCCGCCTGAATTTCGGGAATGTCCTGCGCCCCAGCCGCAAGAACGGTGAACGGCGCTTCTTCATCGACCCGCTCTACATCCTGTTCTCCGACCTCTACCCGACCGACATCGTCACGGTGCTGGACGTGTCGACCGTCACGCAGCCGGAATGGCATTCGCCCGCCGTGGCGGCGCTCTACGCGAAGGCGTTCGAGAAGCTGTGCCAGGTCCAGCCCAAGGTCATCACCATCAGCGACAACACCGCCTACACCTTCTACGCCAACTACGGCTTCCCACTCGACCGGATGCGGACGGTCCACCTGTACTCGCCGGGCCATCTGCGGGATGGGCTGGGGGCACCGCCGCTCCATGCGGTGAAGCCTTACTTCCTGTTCGTCGGCAGCCTCGAAGCGCGCAAGAACATCCTGGGCGCCATGCACGCCTTCCGTTGCAGCGGCCTGCATGAGCGCGGCTACCAGCTCCTGGTCGTCGGCGGGCGGGGGCACGGCGCTCCGGAGATCACCCAGCTGGCCGAGAACACGCCGGGGGTCACCCTGTACGGCTACGCCTCGAACGAGGACCTGTGCTCGATCTACGCGGGGGCGACCGGTTTCCTGTACCCCTCCTATCTGGAAGGGTTCGGCGTGCCGCTGCTGGAGGCCATGATGTACGGCGTGCCGAGCATCGCCTCGACGACCGGCGCCTGCCCGGAGGTCGGCGGGCCGCATGTGGCCTACTGCGATCCCGACGATCATGAGGGCATGGCGGAAGCGATGCTGCACATCGCCGCCATGGGCCCGCAAGCCCGCGCCGCCCTGGCCGCGAACATGCGCGGCTGGGTCAACGACCGGTTCAGCTTCGACGCCTTCGCCGCCAACATCCGCGACGCCGTTCTGGGGTAAGGAACATGCTCGGTTTTCAACGCTCCGCGATGAACGCGTTCATCCATCTGTTCGGTGAATGGCTCCTGGCGCACTCCAACCGCCGGCTGTTCGAACATCCGGGCGCGGTCCTGTTCCCCAAGACGATTCACGAACTCGACCCGTCGGAGCCGAAATGCCCCGACGGCGCCAGCGTCGATTACGTCCTGCTGGCGCTCGCGAAGGGCGAGGCGCCCCGGCTCGCCAAGACCGCGCATCCGTTCGAGAGAATGCTCCAGATCGTGCAAAGGGAAACGCAATCCGCCCTGGCGATCGAACGCCTCCTGCTCGCCCGGCTTGAAGGTAAAGACCAATGAACGTTGCGATCATCAAGCCGGATCACATCGGCGACCTGGTGCTGTCGTCGGCGGCCATCCGGGCCATCATGCGCCGCCATCCGAACGCGACGCTGTTCATCGCGGGGAAAAACCGCTCGCTGGCCCGGCATCTGTTCGGCGACGTGGCCATCGAAACCATCGATTTCCCCCATCTGACCAAGGCCGACACCTCCCAGGGCGGCTACCCGGATCTGCGCGGCTTCGACATGGTGGCCTTCCTGCGATCCGACGGAATCCTCAACACGCAATGGGCGTCCTTGCGATGCCGGCGCTTCGTCCTGCCCGTCGACACGCACGACGATCACCAGAGCATCATCGATTTCGGGGTCGCGTCCGCCCTGGTCGGCCACTACGACATCGAAGAGGCCTTCTACGCCGACCGGCTGGAGCGCGTGCGGGCGAAGGCCTCGCGTTTTCCCGGAAAGGTCGGCTTCTCCATCGGCTCCGGCTTCCACGCGAATTCCTGGCCGCCCGGCCATTGGATCGCGCTTGGCCGCAAGCTGCGCGACGCCGGCATCGGGGTGAGCGTGATCAGCGGTCCCGCGGAGGCGGGTCTGGCCCGCTTCCTGCTCCGGCAGATCGGGCTGGACCCGGTCCGCGACCTGATCCTCGGCGGGAAGGATTTCGCGGATTTTCTGGGCCGGGTCGATGAGTTGGACTGGGTCGTCGCTTCGGACGGCGGAACCGGTCACCTGTGCTCGCTGGTCTGCCCGACCCTGTCGGTCTTCGGTCCCAGCCCGTTCCGGCGCTACGCGCCCTTCGGGACCTGGGCACGGCTGCTGACGATGAACCTGGACTGCTCGCCCTGCTGCCAATACAGCGCCCGGCTGGTGAACGGCTGCCTGACCACGGAATGCGTCACCGGCATCAACGCCCAGGTCGTCATGGACGCGCTGCGCTTCCCGCACAGCACCGGCATGGTCGGCTCGTCCCTGGAGGTCGCGCCCGGCTGCCAACTCTATCTCGGCGTCAGCCACCTCGATCATCGAAGCAAGATTGAATCCCGCCTCCTCGAGAATGGTGTCCACCATGCGGCCTGACGATCTCAAGAAGACGGTCGCCACGGCGCCCGTGAGCGACGCTGAGCTGGAGGCGCTCTACATCGCCCTTCACGAACGGCGGACGCGCTTCATCGGCGACGTGATGAAGCTGCGCCATCAGTCGCCGGACAGCTGGCTGCCGCATCTGCGGCGGGCCGCCGTCTCCTTCATCCGCCTCTGCGCCGCCAAGCGCCGGACGATGCGGATCTTGGAAGGCCGGTCCCGGCGCCGGCCGTAACCGGCACCGGCGCCTTTCCTGCGGCGGTTCGTCAGGAAGCCGGGGTTTCCGCGTCCCCGGCCGGCGCCACGCCCGCCGACGTCACGATCAAGGTGACCGGTTCGGGGCAGCGGAAGAACCAGGCGATCCGCTCTTGCACCAGGGCGGGACGGAGCAGCCAGACCCCTTCCTCTCCCGGCGCATCGACCCGCAGGGCGATCTGCGCCTCCTCACCCGGCTGCAGCCCCTCCGGCAGGAAGGTGCGGCGGCCTTCGCGCGGGCCCTCCGCCGGTCCACCTTCCAGCCAGTAGCTGGCGGCGACGCAATGGAATCCGGCGGGCTGCCACGCCGCCGCCCCTTCGTTCCTCACGCGGACCGGCAGCGTGACGCTCTCCCCCGGCCGCACCGTGACCGTGCCGGCGGCGACGGACAGCGAGCCGCGGGCCGCGTCGTACGCCGACGCCTGCTCGATGACACGGAACTCGGGCTGGAGGTTGCACAGGCCCGTGGCGTCGTGGCCGCCGTCGGCAACGATCTGGAACTGATAGAAATTGTCGCTGGATGCGATGAGGGTCTCGGGCAGCCCGTTCACCATGCTTCGCACGTCCAGCGAAACATCATAAGTGTCGGCCCCCAGCGTGCAGTTGAAGAACCACAGGAACTCCACGAAGCCGCCATCCTTCAGAGTGAAGGCAAAGGGGCGTCGCTCCCGGTACATGACCTGCTTCACGCTGTTGCGGATCGTGATGGACACGCAGCAGTCTTGCGGGAAATTCTCCATGCGGAACTTGGTCGCAAGCCAGCATTCCTGCGACGAAACGCCGACGTCGTTGCGCGGCCGCTCGGGACACATGAGTTCGGCGCCAACGAAGGTCATGGACGCGTTCGGAACGCCCATCCGCGGCGTGATATCCTCGGCGTTCCGATGCGGGGCCGGCATGCGATGCAGCGCGAACTGCGTCACCCGCTCCAGATGCTTGAAGAACCTCTCGCGGCACAGCCGATAGAGGTCCATGTCGTTGGCTGTAAGATCCTGAAGCTTGCGAAGAGTCGCGCGATCCAAGCTGTCCACCGATAGGCGATCCCCGGTCACCCGTGAACGAATGTCCACGAGGTTCGCATTGACCGCGTTTCCGAAGCAGATCGCTCCCAGGCTCAGCTTCAGGAACTCGCTGATGCCGACAAACTGATAGCTCTCCTTCATGAATTCAAATATGTCTTCGGCGTTTATCTTTCCAGAACTGGATATCGATTCAAGTTCTTCCTTTGCGTACATGCCACCCATGAAGTGATTGCAATAATAGTTTTGGCTGGCTTCGCGGACGTGGAAATCGCACTCGTCAAGAAGCTCAGGAAGGCTGCGCGTCTGCGCCAGCCGGGCAAACGGCTCGGAGGCTTCTTTTCTCTCACGAACGTAGGAGTAGTGAGAAATGAACCGCTCAATCGGGTCGCGCAGGATGGTCGTATGGTAGACGGACTTCGGCCAATGATAATCATGACTAAGAACGAAGTGCCCAATAACGACGTCATGGTCTCTGAACAAATGCTCAGATATCAGAATGCTTTCGTCCATAAGAAGCGGCGTAACGCGCTCGCTTCCCGAGAGCCCCCTGAAGAAGTCGCCGACAGATGTTCCAGCCGTTTTCCGAATGTGGTCCACCAGGATCTTCATACGCCGTCTCGCAACCTCAAGAGAAAAACAAGCCAATGCACTAATCAGTAACCAATTTTCTTTCCTTCGCTATACTCGAAAAGCGAAAAACATCATGATAAAATTACGGGAAAAGTTATGACAAAAAATTTCTCCGCCGCACTATCGCAAAATAAAGAGATGATCCGGGTTCTTCTTTGCCCAGTTGAGGAGAGGCTCTCAACGAACCAGTTTTGATAAACGGTAGCCGCAAGGCGCTCTGCATGGCCTTGGATGGGAATCCACGCGCCATTGGCATTGTGGCACGCCTTGTGAGCACGCAATCAGCACAATTTGATGGATGACCTATCACCGAATCGCTAAACCAACAATAGTTTTTGTCCGGGTCATGAGCCTCCCCGACACCGGAAAAGCCGATGGGCAACGCCATCCCGACCCGGAGGCCGATCCTTGTGGACGCCAGGAGCCCCTCCGCGACGGGCCCCATCAATCCATCGGTCGCCTAGCGCCGTTGCGCGCTTTGAAAAGAAATGGGCGAAGCAGGAGGGAATTCCTGCTTCGCCCATGTCTCTCTCAGGTTCTTGCGAACCGGGTTTTCTGGCTTGACGTTACTTGCCGGCCACGCGGCCGTAGCCGTCTTCGAAACGCACGATGTCATCTTCGCCGAGGTAGGAACCGGACTGGACCTCGATGAGGTGCAGCGGCACCTTGCCCGGATTCTCCAGCCGGTGCGTCGTCCCCATCGGGATGTAGACGGACTGGTTTTCGAACAGCAGCTCCTGCTTCTCGCCACAGGTGACGAGCGCGGTCCCCTGCACGACGATCCAATGCTCGGCCCGGTGGTGATGCATCTGAAGCGACAGGCGCTCGCCCGGCTTCACGGTGATGCGCTTCACCTGGAAGCGGTCGCCGATGTCGATGCCGCGGTAGCTGCCCCAGGGGCGGTAAACGGTCGTGTGGAGCGCGTGCTCGTCGCGCTTCTCGGCCTTCAGCCGCTCGACGATGAGCTTGACGTCCTGCACATGCTTGCGGTCGGCAACCAGGACCGCGTCGTCGGTGGCGATCACCACCACGTCGTCCAGGCCGGCGACGGCGACGAGCTGTTCCTCGGAGCGGACGTAGCTGTTGCGGGCGTTGTGCAGCACCACGTCGCCATGGACGACATTGCCGCTCTCGTCCTTCTCGGCGATGTCCCACAGGGCCGACCAAGCGCCGACGTCGTTCCAGCCCATGTCGACGGCGACGACGGCGGCCTGGTCGGTCTTCTCCATCACCGCGTAGTCGACGGAATCCGACGGCGAGGCGGCAAAGGCCTCCTTCTCCAGACGGCAGAAGGTGAGGTCGCGCGCTGCGCGCGACCGCGCCTGGCGGCAGGCCTCGACGATCGCCGGGTTGGACTTCTCCAGCTCGGCGACGTAGGCCGCGGCGGAGAACAGGAAGATGCCGCTGTTCCAAAGATAGCGGCCGTCCGCGAGATAGGTCTGGGCCGTCGCCAGGTCGGGCTTCTCGACGAAGCGTTCGACCACGCGGATGTTGTCACCGGTGCCCAGCGGACCGCCCGCCTTGATGTAGCCGTAACCGGTTTCCGGCGCCACGGGCGTGATGCCGAAAGTGACCAGCGAGCCGGCGGCGGCGGCCACGGCGGCCTGTTCCACCGCCTCCAGGAAACGGTCGGAGCGGGCGATGACGTGGTCGGACGGCATGACCAGCATCAGCCGGTCCTCGCCGGACTCCAGAAGGGCCAGGGCGGCGATGCACACCGCCGGCGCGGTGTTGCGGCCGACGGGTTCGAGGATGATCTCCGCCGGGGACACGGACGCGGCGCGCAATTGCTCGGCGACGATGAAGCGGTGCTCCTCGTTGCAGATGACCAGCGGCGCGGCAAAGCGATCGCTCGACACCCGCAGCGCGGTTTCCTGGATCATCGTCTGCTCGCTCGCCAGCGGCAGGAACTGCTTGGGATAGGACGCGCGCGACAGCGGCCAAAGACGGCTTCCCGCTCCCCCCGACAGGATGACCGGCGTGACTGTGCTTGCGGAGGCTTTGCTACCCATCAGATCGTTCCTGATCCCGTTCAGTTCCACGTTTGCGCAGATGTTTACCCGAAACCACGCTGCAGTTCGCCATCATATTGGCTCTCGGCCGGCGCGTGGGAAAGCATGGCGATGGCGTCTCCACTCATTCCCTGGAAGACTTCCGATTGTCCAGCTTCATGCCATGGGGGCGCCGGAACAGACAAGCCCGAAGCCAGGCGAAACACTTTCCCACAATCTCCCTCCTGGTAAAGGACCTGCACCAGAAAAGGAAGCACCGCCGAAAAACGTCACAGCGATCGGAGGAAGCCCCGATTTTCAATCAGGGTTTATGGCGAGACAGGAAAGCCGTGTCAATCCGCTTCTTCAGAGAAGCAATCCCCTCTCCAGCACGAATAAAAAAGCCGTTCATTATCTTGAAAGATAACAAAAATCCTCCGACCGCTTCTTCATTGTTCCATGGATGGCGGTTCAGGACGGAAGATCCAGACGCTCCCGCACGCGGCGCAGCCACGCCTCCGCCGAAAAGTCGGCAAGAATGCGCTCGCGTGCCCTCTCCGCCATGGCCCGCGCCTCGTCCGGATGCCCGCGCAACCGGCGCAGCCAGCGGGCGGCGTCCTGCACATCCGGCTCCGCCCAGAGCTGCTCGGGATGATGATAGGGACCTCCCGGGTCGGCGGCCGGGACCAGCCCATGGGCGACCAGGCCGGCCGTATCCGGCGTCATAAATTCCAGATT
This sequence comes from Azospirillum brasilense, assembly GCF_005222205.1. Classification (NCBI taxonomy): domain Bacteria; kingdom Pseudomonadati; phylum Pseudomonadota; class Alphaproteobacteria; order Rhodospirillales; family Azospirillaceae; genus Azospirillum; species Azospirillum brasilense. The sequence continues at coordinate 116,540 of NZ_CP032350.1, forward strand.
TCCCGACCAGCCGGTGGCCACCACCGGAATGCCGGACGCCATGGCCTCGGCCAGCGGAAGCCCGAAGCCCTCGCTGCGGTGAAGGGACAGCAGGACGTTGCAGTCGGCCATCAGCCGGTTCAGCTCGTCCCGGTTCAGGGTGTGGTCGATCAGGTGGATGTTGCTCCGGCCGGCCACCGCCGCGCGCAAGGCGTTCCGCTGGTCGGCATAGGCCTCCGTATGGTGGGTCTTCACCACCAGCCGAACGCCGGGATCGTCGCCGAAGGCCTCCAGGAAGGCGCGGATGGCCGCCAGCGGATTCTTGCGCACGAAGCCGGAGCCCATGTTGAACAGCGTCAGGACGGTGAAGGGACGCCCTTCGGCTGCCGGCGGCCGTCCGGACGGGGCCGGCGCCGCGATGGGATGCGGAACGACGGTCACCGGCAGACACGGCGCGGCGCGGCGGAAAGCCTCGGCGTTGAAGGCGCTCGGCACCCAGACCTCGTGCATGAAGCGGCAGGCCGCGCGCCAGGCCGGCGGCAGGTCGGGGAGCTCCCACGCGCAGTAGCCGATGATCTTCTTGCCGGACACCAGATCCCGGCCGAGGGTGGCCAGGGCGACCGGAACCAGCGGAGCGTTCATGTGCAGGATCAGGGTCCCCGGCCCCGTCCAGTCGCGGGCATCCTGGAAGGCCACGGGCCCTTGCGGGTCGCCGCCCAGAAACCAGCGGCCGATGTCGATGCCGCCCACCGTGGCCCCGGCGGCCTGCAGCTCGTGCAGGCAATGCCGCGCGCCCGCGCCGATGCCGCTTGCCGTGTCGATGGGCCCCACCACGATGAAGGGGGCCGCCGCACGGCTTTCGGCGACCGGGCCGGTTGCGGGGCGGGCCGCCAGCAGCGCCGCCGCCTTGTGCAGCAGGGAACGGCGCAGCCCCGGCGGGATCAACCGCCAAGCGGTGTGGGCAAGAGTTCGCATGGGTCCGTGTTCCAGGGCGCTCCGCGGGGAGCTAGACGCGCTGCCGTTCCGCGCTGAGGCGGGTGATGAGACGGGACACCTCCGCTGCGGCTTCGGTCCAGACGGAAGCGGAATGCCGGACCCCGCCCCGGGCGCAGCGCTCATAAAGGGCGCCGTCCTCGATCATGCGCCGGATCGAGGCGGCCAGACAGTCCGCCGTGACCTGGCTGGCGACCAGCCCGGTCTCTCCGTCGATCACCTGCTCGACAAGACCGCCCACCGGCGTGACCACCACCGGAACGCCGCAGGACTGGGCCATGGCGATGACGCCCGACTGGCTGGCCTCCCGGTACGGCAGGACCACCAGATCGGCTTTGCCCATGATGGCCGGGATCTCGTTCTCCGGGATGTAGCGGTTGTCGAGCGTGATGTTGGGAAGCGCCGCGATGCGGTCCGCGTAAGGCGCGGCATTGCCGCTGCCGTGGATCGACAGGGTGATGTCGGGAAAGTCGCGGAGAAGCGCCGCGAAGGCATCCAGCAGGAGGTCAACCCCCTTGTATTCGAGGATCCGGCCGAAAAACACCAGGCGCCGCGGCGGACGCCCGTCGAGCGGCAGGGGGTGCAGCCGTTCGTTCAGGAGCGGCCCGAGCGGCGCGGTGATGACCGCATCCTCCCGCAGGACATGGCGGGCGCAGAGAACGGTGCGGACATGACGGCTCAGCGTCACCACGCCGTCGGAACGGCCGATCTCATGGTCCAGCCATCGCTGATAGGGTTTGAACTGCTCCCCCGGATGCAGCTTCGCGTCATGGACGGTGACCACATAGGGCAGGTTGCGGCTGCGGATCAGGTCGAGGAAGAGGGGGTTCCACAGATGCGCCATGGTGCACAGGACCGCATCCACCCCCTGCTCGTCCAGGAAGCGGGCGAAGGCGCGCCGCAGCCGCGGCAACCGCATCACGGACCGCATGGCGCTGCCGATGTCCGTGTAGGTGTCGATGTCCAGCGACGAGATTCCCAACTCCAGGAAGCGGTCGTACAGATCCGATTGCCGCGACAAGGACAGGCACAGATCGAACTCGCCCTGCCGCTGAAGCGCACGCGCCATCTCGTAACAGTACTGCGCTCCCCCGCCGCGTCGTCCCCAATACCAGATCAACAGTTTCCGTCGGCGCCCGGCCGCTGCGGAAAGCGAAGAAGAGGCGGCTTCGCACATCAAGTGATCACGCAGGGGCTGGGGGACAAATGGCCAAGGGCGTCGCGGGCGATCGTCATCAGGCTCGCTGAGCGCAATTCGTGCCGGTTGGGGGAAAACGATATATCATCGCCTTTCCGTCGCGTCCAGCAGCCTTCGGGTCGCGGGTATCCGCGGCCATCGGTTGGTCCTGAAACCAAGTCCGCCGCGACATCGGACCCGCATTGGTGGAAAAGGCCCATCCCCCGGCAACGCGGCTCGTCCCCGAAGGTTGAAGCGCGAAGCGGCCCGCGCCCGCCCGCGACATTGAGCCACGGGCAAGCCGCCAGCGAACCACGGACAGCGCGCCCCTCCGTCGCCCGCCCTGTTCCGGCGCTCAAACGCTGCGGTTCTTCAACGACAGCTCCAGATGGCGCAGAATCAGGTCGGTGTCGTAGTCGGTGGACTGCCTCACCACGCGTTCCCAATAGTTCAGGAGCGGAATGCGCGCCGGGTTCTTTTGCAGCAGATCGCGCTTCAGGAACGGAAAATCCATCTGGGAGATCAGATAGTCCCAGAAGAAATGCGTGCCGTTCAACGGCACTCCGGCGTTGACCGTGCGGAAGACCTGCTGGATGAAGGTCTTGCGCACCGGGTCCAGGCCATCGCCGGCGACGTTGCGCTCCACCACCGCCTCGATCAGCGCGGAGGCCGCCTGCCGGTAGGGGAAGGCCGCACGGCAGCGCAGGCCGGCGCGGCGCAGGGCGCGGGTCAGGCCGACCTCGTACCGGCGCACGACCCAGGTCTTGGACTGGACGTAGCGCAGCTTCGTCCAGAAGGCCGTGAAGGCCGGAGAGGCCAGGGCCGCCCGATGGAAGACCAGGAAATAGCTCTGCAGATGGAAGGAGAATTCCCAGCTGTCGGACGCCCCCCAGACGTCGGCCCCTTGCGGGTCCATCCGGTCCAGGACGCCCGCCAGATGGTACAGCGGGCCATAGACGCTGTCGTTGGCGAGCAGGAGCGTGTCCACCGCCGCCAGCTCGGGAATGGCGGCGATGCCCTCCTTGTAGGCGCCGAAGTCATAGCCGACGTTGTCGCGCCGGATGACCAGGGCGCACAGGTCGCGCAACGTGTCCGACTGCGCCAGCCGGGGCGCGTTGCTGGTGAACACGATGGCGAAGCCGAGATCGTGGAGCTGGCGCAGATAGTGCTCGACGAAATCGTGGACGACGCCCTGGCGGTCGTAATGCACGAAGACGGCGACGCGCTTGGCCCCGGCAAGGGACTGCGCGCCCTCCCAGCGCTCCTGCACGTAGCTCTCGCGGCGAAGGAACGAGGCCCAGTAGGACAGATAGGCGCCCCCCAGCTTCAGCTGCGCGAGGCTCCACGCCAACGCGATGCGCAGCCGCTGAACGAGACGGTACATAATGCCGATCATCAAAATGGCATGTCCTTGCTCACGGTCAAACCGGCAGACGCTGGGTGCGGACCAACAGCTCGGTGCGAGCCCGCAGGTCGAGCGGCACGGACGGCAGGCCGGCGGCTGGCTTCAGAAGGCCGCGCAGCGCCTCGCCGGCCTCCTGGCGGAGGCCCGCGTTGGCCAGGGACTGGCCCTGATGGTACAGCGCCGGCCACAGCAGCGACTGGACGACCGGCGCGGTCTCGCGGTCGGGCAGATCCAGACAGGCCTGATGGGCGCGTCCGAAGAGGGCCGCGGCCGCGCGCGGCGCCTTGCGGTGGTTGAGCGTCAGGATGCCGAGCGCGAAGGCCAGGGAGGCGAGCCCCTCGCCACCGGACGGCAGGGCGGCCTCGACCGGCCCGGCGAGCCTGTCGGCCGCCGCGTACTGGCCGAGATTGACGAGATCCACGAAGATCTTGCGCTGCGCGTCCTCGAGGATGCGGGCGGGCACGCGCTCGCCGAGCAGCGGACTCGGCGTGTTGGCGAGCTGGCGGATGTCCTCCGCCGCCTTTGCCGGCTCGCTCCACACCCGCAGATGGCTGACGTAGCAACGGGCGCGCCACATCAGTTCCTCGCTCTCTTCGTCGTCGGCGCCGATGATGTGCAGGGTCGCGCGCATCCGCTCGCCGGCGAGGGTGGCCGCCTGGAACCAGGATTGGGCGATGTCGCGGCGCCCGTCGGCCAGCCAGGCGAGGATGCCGCTGAAATACAGGACGCTGCCCAGGCAGAAGGGATAGCGCTCGTGGTAGGCCTCGATGCTCGCCGGCAGCGGGGCCTCGGACAGGGCGGCGTGAAGGGCGGCCGGATCGCTCAGGTCGATGTTCCAGCGCTGCCGGATCACCGCGGCCACCTGGGCCTGGGCGGCGCGCGCGGCCTCGAACTGGCCGGCGTTGGTCAGCTCCTTCAGAAGCCGGTAGCGGTAGCCGACGCCAAGCGGGCTGACCGGGTCCGTCGTGCCGATGCGCGTGCGCAGATAGTCGTGGTAGGAGCGCCGGTCGAAGGGCCGGGCGAGGTCGGCCCGCAGCTCGTCCCCGACGGAGGCCGCCACGCGCAGCGTGTGGCCGCGGTCGATGACCGAGACGCTCTTGAACCCGACGCGCCGCAGCAGGGCCTCCATGCCCTTGGGGCTGTAGAGCGCGTAATGGTAGCCGGGGCAGAGCAGCGACAGCAGCGTGCCCGGCTGGGTCTCGGGCCGGATGCCGCTGGCGCTCGGCGTGGTCAGCAGGAGCGTGCCGTTGGCGGTCAGAGAGTCGCGCAGGATGACCAGCAGCTTTTCCGGTTCGAAGACGTGCTCGATCACCTCGGCGCACAGGGCGAGGTCGAAGGGCTCCGACCCGGCGTCCGCCGCCGAGTTCAGATAGATGTGCTGGATGTCCACGCCGAGCGCCTCGCGCCCGAAGCGCGCGCTGTAGCCCGGATCGAAGCCGCGGGCATCCCAGCCGAACGCCACGCGGGCATAGTCCAGCAGGAAGCCGAAGCCGCAGCCGATCTCGATGTAGCGCCGGATACCGGACGGATCGACCGCCGCCAGCAGCTCGGCCATCACGTCGATGCCGGCGTTCTGCTCCAGATAGACATCCACCAGCGGATCGAGGACCGCCTCGTAGGGCGGCTGCCCCATGGTCGGGTGGAAGGCCGTGCCGCAGGCCGCGCAGGTCACCAGCGGCTGTTCGGGGTGCGGCGGCCAGGGCGAGCGCACCGCCAGGCGCACCGGCTTGGCGCCGGCGTCCCCGCAGGCCGGGCAGGTGGCCTCCAGGTGGCGATCACCAGCTTCCCAGGCGATCGTCTGGGTCCAATTGATGATCTCGGCGCCACCCATGGCGATCTTTTCCATTCCTATCCCCGGTCTCGATCCAACACACTCGTTGTCTTTAACAGCCCGGTCCGACGGCAACAAGGGCGGGGGCCTTGCCCGGAGCGCCATGTCGCCATTGCCGCAGGGCCGTCTTCCTCACCCGCGCTGCGGATAATGGCGGGCGCGCTCCTCCGAACGGTCCTGGTCGGTCGGCCAGGCCACCGCCCCGTCCGGCAGATCCCGCACCTTGCGGGCCAGCACGAAGGCGCCGCCGAAGGCGGAAACCAGCGGCATCAGCGCCTGCGCCGGCTGGCGATGGTCCGGATAGATGCGGGCGCGGCTGGACAGCCCGGCGGCCAGCACCTCGAACCCCGTGGCCGGTCCGAACAGCACCTTCAGCCCTTCGTCGCTGAAACGCCAGAAGTCGTTCGGCTCCTCGTGCAGCGGCCAGGTCTGGTGGGTCAGGTGGTAGGTCAGGCCGCCGACCCGGAGCGCGCGGTTCACCCCGTAGGCGAACAGCCACGGCTGGGCCAGATGCTCCATCACCGACAGGGAGAAGACCGCCCCGGCGGCGTCCCGGCCGATCAGCGCGTCGATGTAATGGGCGTCGCCCACCACGTCGACGTTGGGGGCGGCGTGGATGTCGATGCCGATGTAGCGCTCCGCCCCCGCGAAGGCGGCGCGCAGCGGGCTCATCTGCGAACTGACCACCCGGGCGCCGACCTCCGCCACGACCAGGGCGCGTTCGTTCACCTCGCGCTGGAAGGCGGCGTAGGCCTCCTCCGCCGGGCCTTGCTCGGGGTGGGGGTCCCGCCAGGCGCTGCCGTCGGTCAGGCAGAAGGGGGTGCGGAGCGACGACGACGATCGCGGCAGCTCGATCGTCTCGACGAAGCGGTCGTCGGCGGTGACCACCTCGAAGGTCAGCGGCGTCCCGGCCCGCCAGGGGAGATAGAGCTTGAAGCCGCTCTCCCCGCTGTTGGGAAAGTCCGCGTAATGGGACAGGACGTCCGGGCGCGGCGCGAAGCTGGCGATCTCGTAGGCGTCCTCCCCGGCGGCGACGCGCAGGCGGAGAATCCGCTTGTCGTAGGCGTGTATCCAGCCCTCCAGATAGGCCCCGTCGCGGTCGCACCAGAAGACCTCGATGGCGTGGACAAACGGCTTGCGCGCCGGGGCCCGCCCTGTCGCGGCCTTCGCGAGGCCGGCCCTGGACAGGGCCCCGCGGATGGTCCTGGCCGCGAGACGGAGAGAAGAAGGGCGCTGTTCCATGCCACCGTCCTGATGTCCATGCAGGCAGACGCGGCCCGCGAGCGAAGGGGAAAGGCCGCAACAGATAGGCGTGGCACTCACGCCCTGTCAATTCGCCCGCCCCGTCGGGACGGCGGGGCGAGCGGCGCTGGAGCGGACGCCGGCCCGGGTTCCGTCAGCCTGGGCTCCCTCAGCCGGCGGGAACCCACAGGGCGCTCCAAGCGGTCAGCACATGCACCAGGACCGCCCCGCTCAGCGCCAGGGCGGCCGCGAAGAGGACGAGGCGCAGGCCGCGGCGAAGCCCGGCGGGCGTCCATGGCCCGGCCGCCGCGGCCAGAGCCAGGACGACCAGGAGCTGGGCGGGCAGGAAGTAGCGGCCCTGCACCCCCTCGACCGTCGTCGACCCCACCGTGGTGTAGCCGATCCAGAAGGCCGTCATGATCAGCAGGACGTAGCCCGGCGCCGGCAGCAGGTAGCCCACCGCAACCACCGGATCGCGGCGCCGGGCGCCGTCGCACAGCGCCAGAAGGGGCAGGACGAACAGCGCCGGCAGAATCCAGCGGTCGGGGGCGTAGCCGCTCCAGGGCGACGGGTGTCCGCCGTAGCGCCCGTAGCTGTCCCGCCACCACGTCAGGCCCCATTCCCACGCGTTGACGGCGAACAGCTCCAGCGTTCCCAGCGGATCGGCCCGCAGCCGGGCGAGCTGCGCCGCCGGGTCGGCGCCGGTCCCCCAATAGGGGCCCGGAACGAAGGGATAGGCCATGTTCCACAGCAGGGCGATGCCCAGGGCGACGCCCAGGCACAGGGCGGCCAGACCGATCCGGAACCGGGTGCTGCCTCCCGCCACCGCGGCGGGCAGGTAGAGGACGACCCCGGCGAAGGGCGCCATGGTGAGCTTCAGCAGGCCGAGCGCCGCCGACAGCGCGACCAGCCCGGCCATGTCCCAGGGACCGAGCGGCGTGCCTCGCTCGCGGTAGCCCCAGACCAGCGCCAGCATCAGGGCGGGAAGCATCAGGTTCAGCGGATCGGCGCTCAGCGAGCAGGCGCTCTGCAGCGCCCCCGGGGACAGCGCCAGGGCGAGGAACACCAGCCGCCCGCCGGGCAACGCCCGCAGGATGGCCAGGATCATCAGGCCGTAGACGGCGAAGTTGCCGATCCGTCCGGCGTGCGCCTGCTCGAGCGGACCCAGCCCCCAGGCGCGCGCCGCGGCGACAAAGGCGGCCTGGGGCATGTAGGCGAGCGGCGAGAAGCTGGCCGAACTCGGGAAGGGCACCACCCGGTCGGCCGGAGGCTTGCCGGCCAGATGGTCCGACAGGGCGCGCGCCTGGGCGGCGTCCACCGGCTCATGCTTCTGGATCAGCACGAAGTAATGGATCATGTGCAGGTAGCCGGCCTCGTCGATCGGCCCGCCCCAGGAGTTCGGCCCCAGCGTGTCCGCCAGGAAGCGGCCCTGCGCGATCTGCAGCACCCGCTGCCAGTGGAACGGTTCGTCCGGCCCGGCGTAGGGCGGCGTCTTGACCAGAAGGAACACGCCGAACAGCAGGAAGAAGAGGATGGATGGAACGGCGATCAGAAGCGGCTCGAACCGGAAGGCCGCGCGCAGGCGGACGGGCACGGAACGGCTCATCGACTCTTTCAACATCCACACCGGCTCGACAGCGACAGGGGAATCCGAACGGAAGACGCGGCCCCGGTCCGGGCCGCGGCGGTAACAGACCATATTCCGCCGGTGCTGGAAACGCCGAACCTTCCCCCCGCGCGCCGGGGCGTGCCATGGTGCCGCTCCCCGCCTCGCCCGCATCCCCCACCTGTTTCCCCCGCCGATGCCGCCCGCCGACCGACCCAGCCTCCGCATCGTCACCGTGAACTGGAACGCGGGCGACCTGTTGCGCCAGTGCGTCGCCTCCATTCCCGCGGCGCTGACCGGCGCCTTCGCGCTGGAACTCATGACAGTCGTCGACAACGCCTCCACCGACGGTTCGGCGGACGGGCTAACGGCGGACGGCGTTCCGCTCGCCGTGCTGCGCAACCCGTCCAACCGGGGGTTCGCCGCCGCCTGCAACCAGGGGGCCGCCGGGTCGCGGGCCGACTGGCTGCTGTTCCTCAACCCGGACACCCGGCTGTCGGAGCGGTCGCTGGCGCCGGCCTTCGCCTTCCTGGCGGAGCCCGCGCAGGAGCGCGTCGGCGTCCTCGGCGTCCGGCTGGTGGACGGGACGGGGCGAACCCAGCGCTGCTGCGCGCGCGCGCCGACGCCGGGCCGCATCCTGGCCCAGGCGGTGGGGCTGGACCGGCTCTGGCCCGGGCTGTTCCCGCCGCATTTCATGACGGAGTGGGACCACGCCGACAGCCGGCCGGTCGATCAGGTCATGGGGGCCTTTCTGCTGATCCGCCGATCGCTGTTCGAGGAGCTGGGCGGCTTCGACGAACGCTTCTTCGTCTATTATGACGACGTGGACCTGTGCCTGCGCGCCCGCAGGGCCGGCTGGGCGGTCGTGCATTTCGCCGGAGCGGAAGCCTATCACCGCGGCGGCGGCACCAGCGACCAAGTGCGCGACCTGCGGCTGTTCTACGGGCTGCGCAGCCGGATCCTGTTCGCCGCCAAGCATTTCCCGCCCGCCGGCGCCGCCCTGGCCACGGCGGCCACGCTGGGGTTGGAGCCGCTGGTGCGGTTGGCCCACGCGCTGCTGGCCCGCTCGCCGGCGGACGCCCGCGCCGTTCTGCGCGGCAGCGCGATGCTCTGGCGTGCCCTGCCGCGCCTGCTGGCCCGCAAGCCCGCCGGAGGCGGAGCGGCGGAGTGACCCGGCACCCTTCCGCTCATCGCCTCACCTTCCGCTCATCCCTTTGTCCCACAACTCTTTGTCCCACAACCGCCTTGCGGCTATAGTCGCCACGGCGCCGGCTGGCCGGGCTTCGCCGATCCGGACACGCTGACTGGACCTTTGCATGCCGTCCACCCCGATCCCGCCCATCACAACGGAACTGCCGGCCGGCGCGGATCTTCTGACTCTCCTGTCGCCCGCCTTCGAGGCGCCGCCCCCGTCCATCCGCCACAGGGAACGGGTGCCCCCCGACGTCCTGCGCACCATGGAGGCCACCTGGGCGCCGGGCCGCTTCGAGGAGCGCCAAGTGAGCGTGCTGCGGCTGCGCGACGTCTGGGTCGCCAAGGAAGGGCTGGTCTTCGACCGCGACGGCGCGCTCTATCACAGGACCGTCACCCAGCACGGCGCGGCGGAGGTGGCCGTGGCGCAGGCCGCCGTCCGGGAGGCCATCGCGCGGGGCGGCGCCACGCCCGACCGCGACGGCCCGGTCGTGCTGTGCAAGAAGCGCGGCGTCGGCAACTACGGACATTGGCTGATGGAGATGCTGCCCAGGGCGCACCTCGTCCACCGCCATCGTCCCGACCTTGGGGCGCGCGTCCTGGTGGCCGACGTGCCCGGCCAGCTGCGCGCCTCCATGGCGGCGTCGCTCGCCCTTCTCGGCATCGACCCGGCCCACGCCGTGGTGGCCGGCGACGCCCCCCGGGCCTTCGGCGAGCTGCTGCTGGTCGAGGGGCTGACCGATCACGGGGCCTACATGTCCCCCCTGGTCATGGAGTGCGTGGAGGCCCTCGCCGCGGCCGTTCCCCCCCAGTCGCCCCGCCCCCTGCTGGTCAGCCGCCAGAGCGTCGGCTTCCGCCGTCTGGTCGATGAGGACGCGCTGCTGATGCACGCCATGGCGGCGGGCGGCGTTCCGGTGGAACCGGCCCTTCTGCCCTTGGCCGACCAGATCGCTTTGTTCAAGGGGGCGTCGCGGATCGCCGGGGTCATGGGGGCGGCCTTGACCAACATCGCCTTCGCCGCACCGGGGACCCGCGTCACCGCCCTGGCCCCGGCCGGCATGCCGGACACCTTCTTCTGGTTCATCGCCACGTTGCGCGGCCTGGACTACACGGAAATCCGCTGCACCCCGAGCGGCCCGGTGCGGGGCAACATGCCCTGGGACACCGATCTGCTCCTGGACCCGGAGGACGCGGCGGAGGTCCTTGGGCTCGAAAGCCGCGAGTTCCCGCTCCCCGACGCGACACCCGTTTCCGGATGCGTTCCATGACCGACACGGCCTCCAGCTTCACCATCGGCATCGACAGGGTGACCGTCGGCACCGAGCTGCGGGTCGAGGGCTGGGCCTTCCACCACCGCCACGGCCCCTGCCTCGTCGCGGCCTCCGTCGACGGCGCGCCGCCCTCTCCCGCCGACCGGCTGCTGATGGGGATCGGCCGTCACGACGTGGGCCTCGCCCTGAGGATGCCGCAGGCCGACCGCTCCGGCTTCGAGCTGGTGGCCGCCCTGCCCTCGGGCGCCACGTCGGTGACCCTGCATCTGGCCGCCGGAACCCCCGGCGCCGGCGAGGAAGGGGCCAGCCTGCCGCTGCTGGTGCGCGAAGGCCCGTCGCTGCGCGGCTGGCAACCGGCCATGGGCAGCGGCATCGCGGTGATGGAGCACCGTTTCCTGACCGAGCGCGGGGTGTCCTTCGCCACCGCCCTCCCCCCGGCGCTGGGCCGAGCGGGCGCGGCGCTCGGCCTGTTCGCCACGCCACGGCACGCCGGGATGCCCCACGCCGCCGCGCCGCTCGCCGCGCCCGTCTCCATCGTGGTTCCGGTCTATGGCGGCAAGACGTTCCTGACCCCGCTGCTCCACAGCCTGCTCGACACGGTCGAATCCCGGCACCCCATCGTCTTCGTGGACGACGGCAACCCCGACCGCAGCGTCTCCGCCTTCCTGGTGGCGCTCGGCGTGTCGCTGGACAACGTCACGGTCGTCGCCAAGCCGCGCAACGAGGGCTATCCCCGCGCCGTCGCCGACGGGCTGGAGGTGGCGACCCGGTTGAACCCCGACGGGCACGTCGTCCTGCTGAACACCGACGTCGAGCTGCCGGCGGGCTGGCTGGAGCGGCTGGTCGGCCCGATCGAGCGCATGCCGCGGGTCGCCAGCACCACGCCGCTGACCAACGCCGGCACGATCTGCGGCTTTCCCACCATGCCGGAGGACAACGCCCCCTTCCTCGGCGCCACGGTCGGGGAGATCGACGCGGCCTTCGCGTCGCTGGCGGAGCTGCCGCCGGTGGAGGTGCCGACCGGCGTGGGCTTCTGCATGGCGCTGAACCGCAAGGCCCTGCGCGCCGCCGGCTTCTTCGACCTGGACGCCTTCGGACGCGGCTACGGCGAGGAGGTGGACTGGTGCCGGCGCGCCGAACGGCACGGCTTCGTCAACGTCGCCGTGCCCAACCTCTACGTCCACCACCGCCACGGCGGCAGCTTCCCCGGCGAGGAGAGGCAACGCCTGATCGCCGCCTCCGGCGCGGTCATCCGGCAGCGCTATCCGGAGTTCGACGCGGAGGTCCAGGACTTCATCCGCGCCGATCCGCTGCGCCCCATCCGCGCCGCCGCCGCGGTGGTCGCCCTGGGCCGGCTCGGCCGCAAACGGACCGTTCTGCTGTTCGACCATGCGGGCGGCGGCGGAACCGCCACCTTCCGCGCCGCGGAGATCGCGCGCCTTCAGGCGGCGGGCCATGCCGTCCTGCTGGTGCGCCCGGCCGGCCGGCCGATGCCCGGCATGCCGGCTGGCGCGCTCGACCTGGAACTGCGGCTTCGCGACCCGGCGCAGGAAGAACCGTCGGAGGAAGGGCTGAGCTTCCGCTGGCCGGCCAACGACCTGTCCGACCTCGCGGCCCTGGCCGGCGCGCTGCCGCTGGCCGGGATCACGGTCAGTTCCCTGGTCGGCTACGCCGACCCGGCGGCGGTGATGGCCTTCATCCGGGATCTGCGCGCCGCGCGGGGCGTGCCGCTGCGCCTTCTCCACCACGATTATTTCCCGGTGTGCCCGTCGCTCAACCTGATCGACGCGCAGGACCGGTTCTGCGGCGTCCCGGAACTGGAGCGCTGCCGCGCCTGCCTGCCGGCCAACCCGCACCGCCACGGGCCGGTGGGGACGGTGACGCCGGACCCCGCTTTCGATCTGGCGGGACACCGCCGCCTGTGGCAGGCCTTCTTCGACCTCGCCGACCGCCACGTCTTCTTCTCGCGGAGCGCGCTCGCCACCATGCGGCGGGCCTTCTCGCTCGAGGACGGACGGCTGAGGATCATCCCGCATCTGGCCGGTCACGTGACGGTGACCCCGCTGCCGCCCCCGTCCCCTCCGCCGGCCGGATCCGATCCGGCGGCGCGGGTGGCGATCGTCGGCGGCATCGGGGTGGCCAAGGGGTCCAACATCGTCGAGGCGATGGTCCGCCTGGCCGAGGCGCACCGGCTTCCTCTCGTCTTCGAGCTGTTCGGCAACATCGACCGCCCGATCCCCTCCGCCCATTTCCACGACAACGGCCCCTACGAGCCGGACCAGCTGCCGCGCCTGCTGGCCGGGCGGGGGTGCCGGGCCGTCTTCCTGCCCTCGATCTGGCCGGAAACCCATTGCTACGTGCTGGACGAGGTGGTCGGGCTGGGGCTGCCGGTGGGCGTCTTCGGTGTCGGCGCGCCCGCCGAACGGCTGCGCCACTGGCCGAACGGCTTCGTCGTCCCGACGGTCACGGCGGAGGCGGCGCTGTCGGCCCTGCTTCAGGTGACGGGGCGGGCTGCGCCTCCCGCACCCTGACGCCGCTGCCGGGCTTTATCGAAGCCAATTTGTATTCGCTCCGGCTTCATGCCGGCGAGCGCAAAGCCCGGCACATCGGGCTTTGCGCTCGCCGGCAAACCGAAGATACGGCGCAGATTTTAACAGACAAGGAATCGTCTTATTTTGAATCAATGCGCTTCAGTGCAATGCCTGAAACCGACAGGTCCCCGACACCATTGAAGAAGGTGCGAACCTCCACATTCTTGGCACCTTTTGGAACTGAAACCTCACCACTGCAAGCGCTCTGCCCGCCCGTTTTCAAAGGTGCTTGGAAAAACGTTTCCGGGCCGTCCACGACGCCAACAAAGTCCCAGGAGCCGACGTCGGCCCCACCCGAACCCCCTGTGCTGGATTGGTAGTCGACACAGGCGACGTATTTCCCCGGCGACAGATTTGCGTAGGGGCCGAAGGTCAGGACACCACCTTGCCCATCCCCTCCCTGGACCGTTCGCGCGTCTCCCTGGACATGCCCGACGATGCCCGGCAGATCGGCCGCCACAAGCGCGACTGCGGACCCGCCCCATAGGCCGGTCTCAAGCTTGGTCTGCGGAACACGCCGCTTCATCATGAAATCGTGCAGTTCCGATCCGCTGTAATAGAAAACATCGAAGGCGGCCTGTTCGCACCGGTGGCGCTCGTATCCGGAAGGCAACTGAGCCTCAATGTTGTCGGCCAGGAACGGGGTGGAGCCGGCGGCTGCCGAATTCCTTGCGGCGATCACGAAGTTGATGTGGGTCCCGTAGTGCTGCTGGCGGATGAGGGGGCCGACGGTCGACATCCAGAAAAGGGGACGGAGATCGGGTTGCACCGCGATCATCCGGTCGATGGAGCGGGTCTGGTACTGAACGCCCCGAGCATGCCAGTAATCGGAAATACCGGTGCGCAGCTTATGCTTGCCGCCCAGATCGTCAAGGCAAGCGCCGATCTCCCGTTCATTAAGGCGGTTGTCGCCCTGCAGTCCGAGAATTGGGAGGTTTCCGCTCTCGCGCAAATCGAGCAAGCTAAAGTTGGGGGTCATGATCCGGGACGTCGCCATCGCCGCACCTGTCGCTCCCAAGCCAACGAGGCACAGCCCTGCGGCGTAGGCGGACCAGCGGAAGCGGGTCGGCCGCCCGGCGCACCGGCGGTCGTGAACGATCAGGCTCAACAAAAAGACTAGGGCGCCGGGAAGCATAAGGTACCGCAGGCCGAATTCGTCCGCATACCCGCCGGAGATGATCGACCCCGTGATCAGAACACCGCATGACGCCAACAAAAATGCCCAGGCGATGGTCAGCTTGCCATCGCACTCGACCATGCCGACCCGCAGGCTCGACAGCCCTTCGGTCCGTGCGCCAGTTTCGCGGCGGAACTGCACGATGCCGGGCAACGCCGCCATCGAATACAGCAAGGCCGCGGCCATGGACCCGAGAAAAACCCAGACAAGGGCATCGGCAGCGCTGTAGAGAAGCTCAAAGCTGTCCAGGAACTTGTTCAAGGACGCGATCATCCGCACACGCGAGATCGACGCCCGGCCAAGCAGCGGGTCGTTGTAGGTCACGTAGCCTTCCAGCCCCTTGGCCACGGCAAACGCCCCCAGAACCATCAGGGTTGCGAGAATCACCCGGTTTCGCGTCCGTGCATCCCTTCCCGCAAGCGCGGCCGTCATCAATCCGACGAGGGCCATCGGCACAACGAAGGCCAGGATGAACAGCGAGCCCGAAAGCACCGCAACGACCACGCCAAGACCAAGGCCCAGCAGCCAGACAACACCGCCCCGATCGATGAAACGCAGGAACGCGCCCAGGCACAGCAATCCAAAGATGGTCGTCGGAACATGCACGTTGTTGTGGATGTGGTAGAACCAACCATGGTCCACGGCCACGAGATTTGCCAGCGACAGGGCAATCAACAACAACGCGATTCCGACTTTCGAGACGTCGGGCATGATCTGCCGCGCCAGAAAGATGGCGGACCCGGCGAGGATCAGGATCTGAAGGATGGTGACCAACAGAATGCGGTCGCCTGGCTGAGCGAGCAGAAAATAGGCGAGAGCGTTCAAGGCGGTGTCCGGAACGTAGGCCGGAGCCGGGGTGAACCGCCAATGGGACCATGCGCCGCCGAGGTCGAACAGATCCTGGAACAGGTCGGCTTGAAACAGCATATCGCTGTGAAGGCTGAGCCGGAAACCGTTCAACAGCGCCGTTATCAACACCAACAGCCACGCTGCGGGCAGTAGAATGCGCGTCGCGGCACCCCCCGATGAGATGCGGTGGTTCTCTCTTCCCATCTCTACCAATTCGATCACGTTGCGGAAGGGCGTCGAACATACCAAAAAACACGGAGCCGTCAGGAATTTTGCGGGTGGACATAATGAAGCGGTGGTACCGCTATCATCCGTAGACACGAACAAGCGAAACGAAACCTGTCACGGATAGGACACTAGACTCCCGGTCGGCCGGGCGCATAGGGTGGCGCCGCCCCCGAAGCACCGCCTTGGAATCCCATGCCGACGCTGCCCGACGACCTCCGGCTTCTCGAAGCCGAGTCCATCGCCATTCTGCGGGAGGTCGCAGCCGCCTTCACCCGCCCAGTGATGCTCTATTCCATCGGCAAGGACAGCGGCGTTCTCCTGCACCTGGCGCGCAAGGCCTTCCACCCGTCGCCGATCCCCTTCCCGCTTCTTCACGTCGACACCGGCTGGAAGTTCCGGGAGATGATCGCCTTCCGCGACGAGACGGTGCGCCGGCTGGGCCTGCGGCTGCTCGTTCACCGCAACGAGGACGGGGTGGCCCGCGGCATCGACCCGATCCGCTCCGGCTCGGCCCTGCACACCCGCGTCATGAAGACCGAGGCGCTGCGCCAGGCGCTCGACCGGCACGGCTTCGACGCCGCCATCGGCGGCGCACGGCGCGACGAGGAGAAGAGCCGCGCGAAGGAGCGCGTCTTCTCCGTCCGCAGCGCCGCCCACAGCTGGGACCCGCGCGACCAGCGGCCGGAACCCTGGCGGCTGTGGAACACGCGCCTCGCACCGGGGGAGTCGGTGCGCGTCTTCCCCCTGTCCAACTGGACCGAGATGGACGTGTGGCGCTACGTCGCGGCGGAGCGCCTGCCGGTGGTGCCGCTCTACTTCGCGGCGGAGCGCCCGATGGTGCGCCGGTCGGGCGCGCTGATCATGGTGGACGACGGCCGCCTGCCGCTGAACCCCGGCGAGGTTCCGGAGATCATGCGGGTCCGCTTCCGCACGCTGGGCTGCTACCCGCTGAGCGGGGCCATCCCCTCCGACGCCGCGACCGTGGAGGACATCCTGGCGGAAATGCGCGCGTCGCGGACCTCCGAACGGCAGGGGCGCCTGATCGACGGCGACGAACCGGCTTCCATGGAGCGCAAGAAGCGCGAGGGCTATTTCTGATGACGACCCCCCTCAATTCCACCCTCAATTCCTCCGTCACGTCTGCCGCCGCTCTCGTTGCCGAACCCGCCGCGGGTCGCGGCCTGCTGCGCTTCCTGACCTGCGGTTCGGTGGACGACGGGAAGTCCACGCTGATCGGCCGCCTCCTCCACGACGCCGGGCTGGTGCCCGACGACCAGCTCGAACAGGCGCGGCGCGACAGCCGCGGCCGCGTCGAGACCGAGGGGGACATCGACGTCTCCCTGCTGGTGGACGGGCTGGAGGCGGAGCGCGAGCAGGGCATCACCATCGACGTCGCGCACCGCTTCTTCGCCACCGGACGGCGCAGCTTCATCGTCGCCGACACGCCGGGGCACGAGCAGTATACCCGCAACATGGCGACCGCCGCCTCCACCGCGTCGCTGGCGGTGCTGCTGGCCGACGCGCGCAAGGGCCTGCTGACCCAGACCCGCCGCCACGCCATCGTCTGCTCGCTGATGGGCATCCGGCACGTCGTGCTGGCGGTCAACAAGATGGATCTGGCCGGCGGCGACGAGGCGGTCTTCAGCGCCATCGCACGGGACTTCCAGAGCTTCGCGGAGCCGCTCGGCTTCCGGTCGGTCACGGCGATCCCCCTGTCGGCGCGGCGCGGCGACAACGTTGTCCACCCCTCCGGCGCCATGCCCTGGTACGCCGGCCCGACCCTGCTGGCGCATCTGGAGACGGCGGAGGTCGGAGACGAGCGGACGGCGGACGGGCCGCTGCGTTTCCTGGTGGAATGGGTGAACCGTCCGGACCCCGATTTTCGCGGCCTGTCGGGGACGGTGCTGTCGGGGTCGCTGGCGCCGGGCGACGCGGTGACGGTGTGGCCGTCGGGGCGGCCCGCCCGGATCGCCCGCGTCCTGACCTTCGAGGGCGACGTGGCGCGCGCGGCGACCGGCGACGCGGTCACCGTGACGCTGGAGGATGCGGTGGATGCCGGGCGCGGCGACCTGCTGAGCCACCCCGGCGACGCGCCGGAGGTGGCCGACCAGTTCGCCGCCCATCTGCTGTGGATGGCGGAAGACCCGCTGATGCCCGGCCGTTCCTATCTGCTGCGCGCCGGAAGCCGCTGGGTCCCGGCCACCGTCACCACGCTGCGCCACGCGCTGAACGTGGAGACGCTGGAACACACCGCGGCGCAGACGCTGGAGCTGAACGCGGTCGGGCTGTGCAACCTGTCGACCGCGGCCCCGCTCGCCTTCGATCCCTACACGGCGAACCGGGACACCGGTTCCTTCATCCTGGTGGACCGCTACACCAACCGCACCGTCGGGGCCGGGATGATCCAGCACCCGCTGCGCCGCGCCGCCAACCTGCACCCCCAGGAGCTGGCCGTCTCCGCGGCGGAACGGGCGGACCTCAAGCGGCAGCGCCCGGCGGTGCTGTGGTTCACCGGCCTGTCGGGAGCCGGCAAATCCACCGTCGCCAACCGGGTGGAGCGGCTTCTCCACGCGCTCGGCCATCACACGATGATGCTGGACGGCGACAACGTCCGGCTGGGGCTGAACCGCGACCTGGGCTTCACCGACGCCGACCGTGTGGAGAATGTCCGGCGCGTCGGCGAAGTGGCGAAGCTGATGACGGACGCCGGGCTGATCGTGCTGTGCGCCTTCATCGCCCCCTTCCGGGCGGAGCGGGAAGCGGTGCGCGCCCTGCTCCCCGAGGGCGCCTTCCTGGAGGTCTTCGTGGACACGCCGCTGGAGGAATGCGTGCGGCGCGATCCCAAGGGGCTGTACGCCAAGGCGCGCAGCGGGGCCCTGAAGAACTTCACGGGCGTCGACTCCCCCTACGAACCGCCCATCGCGCCCGAGCTGCGGCTCGACACGGCGGCGGAGGACGCCGACGCGCTCGCCCGGCGCGTGGTGGAGGAACTGCGGCGGAGAGGCATTGCCGGAGCCTGAGGCGGGCCGTAGGCTGGATCTCTTGGCCTGACATCGCCGGCACGGCACAATCGCTTGCCAAAGCCGGACGCTTGCGGCCATCTGCAAGGCCGTTCCGCGCCCGGACGCCGGCGCGAGGCCATCATGCCCGCTGAAACCGCCCAGTCCGCTGAAACCGCCTGGAGAGACACCATGACCGCAATCCGCAGCTACAATCGGCGCGTCCTGGTGACCGGCGGCGCCGGCTTCCTCGGCTCCCACCTCTGCGAACGCCTGCTGGCCCGCGGCGACGAGGTGGTGTGCGCCGACAACTACTTCACCGGATCGCGGAGCAACATCGCCCACCTGCTGGGCCACCCGAACTTCGAGGCGATCCGCCACGACGTGACCTTTCCGCTCTATGTCGAGGTGGACCAGATCTACAACCTGGCCTGCCCGGCCTCGCCGGTGCATTACCAGCACGATCCGGTGCAGACGACCAAGACCAGCGTGCATGGCGCCATCAACATGCTGGGGCTGGCCAAGCGGCTGAACGCCCGCATCCTCCAGGCCTCGACCAGCGAGGTCTACGGCGACCCCGCCATCCATCCGCAGCCGGAGGAATATTGGGGCAACGTCAACCCGATCGGGCCGCGCTCCTGCTACGACGAGGGCAAGCGCTGCGCGGAGACGCTGTTCTTCGACTATCACCGCCAGCACGGGCTGGCGATCAAGGTGATGCGCATCTTCAACACCTATGGGCCGCGCATGCACCCCAACGACGGGCGCGTCGTCTCGAACTTCATCATGCAGGCGCTCCGCAACGAGCCGATCACCGTCTATGGCCAAGGCCAGCAGACCCGCTCCTTCTGCTACGTCGACGACCTGATCGAGGGCATGATCCGGCTGATGGATTCCCCCGACGAGGTCACCGGCCCGGTGAACGTCGGCAACCCCGGCGAATTCACCATGCTGGAACTGGCCGAGCAGGTGATCGCCTTGACCGGATCGCGTTCGCTGGTCGAGCACCGTCCGCTTCCCCAGGACGATCCGAGACAGCGCCGCCCCGACATCACCAAGGCCAAGGCCCTGCTCGGCTGGGAGCCGACCGTACCGCTCCGCGACGGGCTGGAGCGCACCATCGCCTATTTCCGGCAGCGCTTCATCGACTGAGCCAGCGGCCCATCCGGACGGCGCGTCCAGCCCCCCGCACACCGTCCGGACCGAATACGGAAGGCCATGGGTTTGGAGTCTTGTCGCGCCCCTCCCCCGACTCAGGCGCGCCGGCTGGCTCCCGCAAGACCGGAACACCCCGCCGTCCCTGCCCAATTCACCGAGTCGCGTTCCGAATCGCCTTCAAAAGCGATTCGGAAACGTAGAACTGGAGTTTTGTCGCGTGTGACCAAGCTTCCACAGGAAGAATGGGTTATCCCCTGGAATGTTGTCGCGCGATTCCTGGACTCTTGTCGCGCGACTCGCGATTCTCTACTGGAGTCTTGTCGCTCAAACTAATAGGTGAATCTAGTAACCTTACAAATAGTCTGCGCGACAAGATTCCAAATTGCGGCTGTCAACCTGCCGTGTTATGGATCGGACCATAAATGGACCCGGAACAAACGGCGAGAACAGCGCGCTATGGGCCAGTTGCATCGCCTGATCAGCCAAGTGGGCCGTGAGCAGGCCAAAGCACTCCAGACCGACCCTGATCAGCGTTCGCTGGTCGACATCGCCGCGGCGGTACTGGAGGAAGAACGGCAGGACCTTGGCATTACCTATTCAGGCTTTGCCTTGACCGCGCTTCCGCATCGCCGCCTTCCCGACGATCAGCCCTGGGAAAGGCGCGGGCATCGTATTCGTTTGCTGATCGAGCCGGGCCGACTGCCCGTTCGTGGCGGCGGCTTCAAACTCTACGGCGTTCCTTATGGCAGCCGGGCCCGCATGATCCTGCTGTATCTGCAGACCCGCGCGCTGCAAACGGACAGCCGTGAGGTCGAACTGGGCCGCAGCATGCATGATTGGCTGGATCGCATGGGACTGTCGGTGGGCGGGCAGACCTACCGCGACATCCGAGAACAGGCCTCGCGGATCGCCGCCTGCAACCTGACCTTCGCCTGGGAAGACGCTAACAGCCTCGGCTTCGAGAAGGACTCGATCGTCAAGGGAGGCATCCATTTCTCCTCGGAGCACAATTCCCCCCAGGGGACGCTGTGGGAAGACAGGGTCCTGCTGTCCGAGGCCTTCTTCCGTGAGCTGAAAGCGCATCCCGTGCCGATCTGGGAACCGGCGCTGCGGCACATCCAGAACAACAGCACGAGCATCGACATCTACATCTGGCTGGCCTACCGGCTGCACAGCCTGAACAAATCCACGACCATCACTTGGCCGGCGGTGTTCGAACAGTTCGGGGCCGGTTATTCGCGTCTGCGCGATTTCCGGAAGCGCTTCATCGAAGCTCTTCAACTGGCCCTCGCCGTCTATCCCGAGGCGCGCGTCGACGTGGAGGATCATGGACTGCTCCTGCACCCCTCGCCTCCCCCGATTCCCGAACGGAAGATGAGCCAGCTCATGCGCTGAGCGCAACTCTCTGCAAGGCGGCTCAGCTTTTTCGGGACACGCGACAAGACTCCAAACTCCCCGCCGGCGGCGCTCGCGACAACACTCCAGACGGCCCCGCTCCAGCAAAGGATTCCATGCCCCACAGAGCCCTTCTGCTCGACCGCGACGGGATTGTGAACGTCGATCACGGCTATGTCGGCGACCGTGGCCGTTTCACGTTCATGGACGGCATTTTTCCCTTGACGCGGCACGCGGCGGACCGTGGTTTCCGGATCGCCGTCATCACCAACCAATCGGGCATCGCGCGCGGCTATTTCAGCGAAACCGCGTTCCTGGAGTTGAGCGGTTGGATGCGGGACATGTTCCGCTCCCAGGGCGTGGAAGTGGCTGGAGTCTTCCATTGCCCCTACCACAAAGGCGGCACGGTGGAGCGTTACGCCCGCGACAGCTTCTGGCGGAAACCCAACCCCGGCATGATCCTGGAGGCGGCACGGCGGCTGGACCTCGACCTGTCCCGGTCGGTCTTCCTGGGCGACCAGCCGACCGACATGGCCGCGGCGCAGACCGCAGGCGTGGCGCAGCGGGTCATGCTCGAACCGGCCGGGGAACCGCCACGGGAAACAGCGGCAACGCTGACGGTTCACGGGTTGACCGAGCTGATCCCTTATTTGGCCTGACCGGCGGCTCCCGCACAAACCGGACGACGCCGTCATGAGGGCGTGGCTCAACCAATCCGGCCCCCGGAAAAATTTTGGGAGGCCAAAACAGCTGGGCCGACCAGACATATCCGCCGTCACCGTTATGGGTTGCCTTTCAGGCTTTTGAGCGATTTGGGTGGGCGGCCACGCCGGCGGGGCGCTTCCGCTGCAGGAAGCGGCCGGTCTTCCAGAAGCCCCTGGGCGACGGCCTGAGCCAACAGGTTCTGAACCGACGAGACCGACCAGCGCGTTTCGCCGCGGGGCGTCCGGCAATGCAGCTCTTCAAGATGCCGGGCGATGTTTGTCAGGGTCGGGTTGTCCAGCGTCTTCACCGCCGAGGCGACCAAGGTGACGAGATCGTCGCTGTCCCGCCGCCGCGGGGTGCGCTCCAGCACCCGGTCGTCCACGAACCCGTCGCGGGCGAGGCGACGCACGGCGCGCGCCAGGGCCGCTCCGGTCCAAGGGCCGCCGTCGGGCCGCCGTGAGCCATTCCTGGCCAGGATGCGGGCCACGGTCGCCCAGGAATAGCCGGGGCGCATCGCGCGGACGTGGGGCAGGATGTCGTCGGCCACCCGCAATACATCGGCGTCGCGTCGCGCCTCGCGGGCGTCGTTGACGGCGCGCACCGCCGACGCGGAGCGGAAGCGCAGGCCCGGATTGCCACCGATCCGGCCGCGTTCCCGGGCGGCCTTCAGCCCGGCCTTGGTGCGCTCGCGGATGAGCGCGCGTTCGAACTCGGCCACCGCACCAAGGATCTGCAGGGTGAAGCGGCCTTGTGGGCTGGTGGTGTCGATGGGATCGCCCAGCGAGCGGAAGCCCGCCCCTTGGGCGTCGAGCGCCTCGATGATCTCCAGGAGATGGGCGAGCGAGCGGGCCAGCCGGTCGATGCGCACGACGACCAGCACGTCGCCGGCGCGGCAGCGCGCGATGGCGCGCTTCAGCTCCGGTCGCGACCGGTCGCCGCCGGACCCATGCTCCCGGTGAATCGTCGAGCAACCGGCAGCCTCCAGCGCGTCGAACTGCGGGTCGGTGGTTTGCTCGTCGGTCGACACGCGGGCGTACCCGATCAGGGCCATGAACCTCTCCCAGCGCAGCGGCCCGGAAACGGTGCACACCGCCAAATCTCATCCGATTGAGCTTCAGACACCGTCGCCGGCGTCCAGCCGGGGCGTTTTACCAAACACGCAGACGTCACGTAACGGTTGTTTGGTAAAATATCTGTGAGTCGTGGGTCGCCATGCGCTCCGCTGATCGCCGCGGTTCACAAGCCGGCGCGAGACAAGATGCCAAGCCGCGTCGGCCTCAATGGCGTTGGGACATCGGGCAAGGGACGCCCGCCGGATGGACCGCGTCTCGATCTGCCTTCCTGAAAAAGCGTCGGCTTTTCAACGATATAGGGCGATGCCCCGCGCGCCGACGGGGAACTTTTCGCATGAACCGCCACATTTTGCACGATCCGGTCTGCAAAGCGGGGGCAGGCAGGGTGTCGAACCCCTTGGAATCCGGCCTTTCGCACGAACCACAAGACGGCGACAAACGACAACCGAAATGGGAAGGTTTTGCGCGGCAAGCCCCCGCAGACCAGCTTGCGAAATGGCGCCCCTCATTCGGAAGTGAATATCCGAATAACTATCATCGCGGTGCGGCTGACCCAGCGCCCTGGACGGTTGCCTGTTCCAAAGATTGGCGGTTGCCGAGGACAGCAGGATCAATGCGACCGGATGCGCCTTCGCCGCCGCTCTTGACCGGCTCAAGCCTTGCCAGACCCTGAACTGAACCGCCCGACAACGGCATCGGCTCATGAAGCCGATGCGGCAGATACACGCCGCGGCGGTCCCGCGCCGTGTGCGATGGAATGCGCCCGTGATGTCCGGGATGAGCATCATGATGGCTGCGAGAGCGCAGAAGGCCACCGCCTGGGCGGGGGGCTTAGCGCGAAGGAGAGGGCGGCGCATCCGTGTCACCGCCGCCGCCCGCCACGCCTTCGAAATACGCTCCGGCAATATCGATTGCGCCCGCCCTTCACCGCACGGAGCGCCGATCCATCCAAAGGACTTAAGTTGTCCTAAAGTGATGGTTCTGATGAAGACCTCCATATGGAATGGATGCCAATAGAAGCGGCAGTTTTAATGAGGAGTAGGAGTTATTCCTTATTAGGAACTTGCGGGAATATGCCTCGGGAATTCATGTCATAGGAAGTCGCACGCTTTGCCATATACGCGGGCGGGGCGCCCGGTCATCCCAACGATCACAACAAAATTTACGGAGAGTTTCCCTTGAACGAAGTCATCATCGCGGACGCTGGGCTTGAGGATCTTGACGGGCTGCTCAGCCACCGCCGTCCCGACGTTCAGGTTACGCTCGTCTCCGCCACCGACGACGGCCATGCCGTTCTGGCCGCCGCCCTCGCCGCCCGCCCGTCCGTCCTGCATCTGGTCGCCCATGGCGAGCCGGGACGGGTCCTGCTGGGCGCCCAGCCGCTGGACGCGCGGTCGCTGCTCGACCGCTCCTGGCCGGACGCGCGCGGCACCGAGATCCACCTCCACGCCTGCCATGCCGGCGCGGGTGCCGAGGGCCGTCTCCTCCTCGACCGGCTGGCCGCCGCCACGGGCGCCGCGGTCGCGGCCTCCTCGGGTCCCGTCGGTCCGGCGGCGCGCGGCGCGTCCTGGAAACTCGACGTGCGCACCGCGCCGGTGTTCACCCCCTCCCCCTTCGCCGGGGTCGAGGGCGCCGGCGCGCGCGGCTGGGCTCATGAACTGGCTGTGACCGGCACCCCGACCGACGGCAACGACACGCTGACCAGCGATGACGCCGCGGACAACATCAACGGTGGGGCCGGCAACGACATCCTGATCGGCAACGGCGGCAACGACACGCTGATCGGCGGCATCGGCCACGACACCATGGACGGCGGCGCCGGGGCCGACGTGTTCGACGGCGGTGACGGTTTCGACGTCGTCACCTACGAGAACGCCACCACCGGCATGGTCATCGACATCGGCAACCCGGCGAACAGCACGGGCGACGCCGCGGGCGACAGCTTCACGGGCATCGAGCGCTGGATCGGCTCCAACTTCGCCGACACCATGGTGGCCGGCAACGACCCCGTGTGGTTCTGGGGCCATGCCGGCGACGACGTGGAGATCGGCGGCGCCGGCAACGACACGATGGAGAGCGGCGACGGCAACGACACCGTCCACGGCGGCGCCGGTGACGACCAGATCTACAGCCGCGCCGACAACGACGTGCTCTACGGCGAGGCCGGCAACGACCTGATCTACGGCGGCTGGGGCAACGACATGCTCGACGGCGGCGACGGCAACGACACCCTGTTCGGTGAAGGGGATACCGACACCATGTACGGGGGCGCCGGCGACGACAGCATGGACGGCGGCCAAGGCAACGATCTGATGTATGGCGGCGATGGCAACGACACGCTGATCGGCGGCATCGGCCACGACACCATGGAGGGCGGCGCCGGAGCCGACGTGTTCGACGGCGGCGACGGCTTCGACGAGGTGACCTACGCGAACGCCACCGCGGGCGTCGTGCTGGATCTGCGCAACCCGGCGAACAGCACGGGCGACGCCGCGGGTGACACCTTCACCAACATCGAGCGCTGGATCGGCAGCGAGTTCGACGACCGGCTGGTCGGCAACGACAACGGCGTCTGGTTCTGGGGCCATGGCGGCAACGATGTCGAGATCGGCGGCGCCGGCAACGACACGATGGAAAGCGGCATCGGCAACGACACGATCTACGGCGGCGGCGGCGACGACCGGGCCTTCGGGCGGGCCGACGACGACATGCTCTACGGCGAGGCCGGCAACGACCTGCTGGCCGGCGGCGGCGGCAACGACATGCTCGATGGCGGCACCGGCAACGACACGCTGATCGGCGATTGGGGCGTCGACACGATGATCGGCGGCGACGGTGACGACGTTTTCTACAGCGGCGCGCATGATCCCCTGCCGGAGGCCGACATCATCCAGGGCGGTGCCGGCAACGACACCTTCATCATCGCCGCGCAGAGCGACGCCGGCACGGTCTCCTACGATGGCGGCGAGGGCACCGACACGCTGCGCATCAGCTCCGACAACGTCGCCGATCCGGAGAACAAGATCACCACGGCGACGCCGCAGATCGACATCTCCGGCATGACCCTGACCAGCGTGGAGAGGCTGGAACTGGTCGGCAGCGTCCGTCATGCGGTGACGATGAGCGCCGCCCAGGCCAACGGCTTCGCCAGCATCACCGGCGCCACCGGCGGCGATGTCTTCACCATCGCCGGAACGGCCATGACGGGCGCGGTCACCGCCGGCAACGGCAGCCAGCTCACCGCCGGGCAGGTCCAGGCCGAGACGGTGAACGGCGTCACCTATCTGCGCATCGGCACCGACGCCACGGCGGGTGCCGACGTGACCCTGCGCTTCGCCGGCGGCTTCACGGCGGACCAGTTCCAGGTCAGCGGCAGCGGGATCACCCTGAGCGGGACCCCGTCGACCCCGCCGACCACCACCCCGCCGACCACCGAACCGCCCACCACGGAACCGCCGACCACGACGCCCCCCACCACGGAGCCGCCGACCACCACCCCGCCGGTCGACGACCGTCCTTCGACCGCCATGCAGCGCATCGTGAACGGCGTGACCGAGGACGTGAAGGCCTACGCCTACGAGGGGCCGGTCTCCACCCTGCAGTGGAGCTTCCTGGGCGACTCCCGCAGCGAGGTGCTGGGCGGGTCGGACGGCAACGACTTCCTGAACCTGCTGGGCGGCGACGATGCGGCCGCGGGCGGGGCCGGTGACGACGTGCTGGACGGCGGCTCGGGCTCCAACTGGCTGATCGGCGGTTCGGGCAAGGACACCTTCTTCGTCGACGGCCGCGGCACGGAGGTCACCTGGTCCACCGTCACCGACCTGGAGCAGGGCGAGTGGTCCACCCTCTGGGGCTACAAGGAAGGCACCTCCACCCTGCGCTGGGAGGAGATGGACGGCGCCGAAGGCTACAAGGGCGCGACGGTCCATTGCGACATCGACGGCAACGGCACCATCGATGCCAGCATGACCTTCGCCGGCAAGAGCGTGGGCGCCATGACCACGACGACCGGCACCATGGGCGACCAGAACTACATCGCCTTCATCAGCCTGTGATCTGAAGCGGTCCGAAACGCGCCGGCCTGGAGTCATCCTCCAGGCCGGCGTTTTCATGACGGAAGCGCCGGAGGCGGCACCCCATCCGGATGATCGGCTCCCCCGAAATCGCAAACCCTTTTATCTCCTTACCCGGAGCACCCCCTTGAAGTTTAATATCTGTGTTCTGAGGTCATATATAAACGAAATATCATAGGACGTTGAGATTCCCCTTTATCTTGCAAGATAACCCGACGACTATGTTTCATTGAAGACGAAGAGTTATTTCTTCTTGGGCAATTGCAGAAGCCCTCTCCGAAAGCGCATGTGATTGGGTGTCGCGCTTCCCCGTATTCGCGAACCCCCCGCAACCGCGAACAATGCGATCGGGCGCCCCAGCGATCACAACAGAATGCACGGAGAGTTTCCCTTGAACGAAGTCATCATCGCGGACGCTGGACTTGAGGATCTCGACGGGCTGCTCAGCCGCCGCCATCCGGACGTCCAGGTCATGCTCGTCTCCGCCGCCGACGATGCCCACGCCGTTCTGGCCGAGGCGCTCGCCGCCCGCCCGTCCGTCCTGCATCTGGTCGCCCATGGCGAGCCGGGACGGGTCCTGCTGGGCGCCCAGCCGCTGGACGCGCGGTCGCTGCTCGACCGCTCCTGGCCGGACGCGCGCGGCACCGAGATCCATATCCACGCCTGCCATGCCGGCGCGGGTGCCGAGGGCCGTCTCCTCCTCGACCGGCTGGCCGCCGCCACGGGCGCCGCGGTCGCGGCCTCCTCGGGTCTGGTCGGTCCGGCGGCGCAGGGCGCCTCCTGGACGCTTGATCTGAGCACCGCGCCGGTCGGCGCTCCCTCCCCCTTCGCGGCGGTTGAGGGCTGGACCCATGTCCTGGCCGTGACCGGCACCCCGACGGCGGGTCCCGACCTGCTGACCAGCGATGATGAGCCGGATGTGATCGAAGGCGGGGCCGGCAACGACACGCTGATCGGCGGCGGCGGCAACGACACGCTGATCGGCGGTGCGGGTGCCGACGTTCTGAACGGCGGGGCCGGCTTCGACGAGGCGTCCTACGAGACCGCGACCTCCGGCCTCGTGCTGGACCTGCTGACCCCGGGCAACAGCACGGGAGACGCTGCGGGCGACACCTTCATCGACATTGAGCGCTGGGTCGGCTCCAACTTCGACGACACCATGGTGGCCGGGAACGACCCCGTGTGGTTCTGGGCCCACGACGGCGCCGACCTGGTGACCGGCGGGGCCGGCAACGACACGCTGGAGAGCGGCAACGGCAACGACACCGTCCATGGCGGGGCCGGGAACGACCAGATCTTCGGGCGCGCCGACGACGACATGCTTTATGGTGACGACGGCGACGACCTGCTGGTCGGCGGCGGCGGCAAGGACAGCCTGATGGGCGGGGCCGGCAACGACACGCTGGTCGGCGACTGGGACGCCGACACGATGATCGGCGGCGACGGCGACGACGTCTTCTACAGCGGCGAGCACGGCGACCTGAACGAGGCCGACGTCATCGAGGGCGGCGCCGGCAACGACACCTTCATCATCGCCGCGCAGGGCGACGCCGGAACGGTCTCCTACGACGGCGGCACCGGCACCGACACGCTGCGCATCAGCTCCGACAACGTGACCGATCCGGAAGGCAAGATCACCACGGCGACGCCGCAGATCGACATTTCCGGCATGACCCTGACCAGCGTGGAGAACCTCGATCTGGTCGGCAGCGTCCGCCACACGGTGACGATGACCGCCGCCCAGGCCAGCGGCTTCACCAGCGGGGTGACCGGAGCCATGGTGGGCGACGCCTTCACCATCGCCGGGACGGCCATGACCGGGACGGCCTCCGCCGGCAACGGCAGCCAGCTCGGCGCCGGACAGGTGCAGGCCGAGACGGTGGACGGCGTCACCTTCCTGCGCATCGGCACCGACGCCACGGCGGGCGCCGACGTGACCCTGCGCTTCGTCGGCAGCTTCACCGCCGGGCAGTTCCAGCTCAACGGCGACACCGTCACGCTGATCGACGCGCCGCCCACCACGACGCCTCCCACGACGGAACCGCCGACCACCACCCCGCCGACGACCGAGCCTCCCACCACCGAACCGCCGACCACGACGCCCCCCACCACGGAGCCGCCGACCACCACCCCGCCGGTGGACGATCGCCCCTCCGCCGCCATGCAGCGCATCGTGGACGGCGTGACCGAGGACGTGAAGGCCTACGCCTACGAGGGGCCGGTCTCCACCCTGCAATGGACCTTCCTGGGCGACTCCCGCAGCGAGGTGCTGGGCGGGTCGGATGGCAACGACTTCATCAACCTGCTGGGCGGCGACGATGCGGCCGCGGGCGGGGCCGGTGACGACGTGCTGGACGGCGGCTCGGGCTCCAACTGGCTGATCGGCGGTTCGGGCAAGGACACCTTCTTCGTCGACGGCCGCGGCACCGAGACCACTTGGTCCACCGTCACTGACCTGGAGCAGGGCGAGTGGGCCACCCTCTGGGGCTACAAGGAAGGCACCTCCACCCTGCGCTGGGAGGAGATGGGCGGCGCCGAAGGCTACAAGGGCGCGACGGTCCATTGCGACATCGACGGCAACGGCACCATCGACGCCAGCATGACCTTCACCGGCAAGAGCGTGGGCGCCATGACCACGACGATCGGCACCATGGGCGACCAGAACTACATCGCCTTCATCAACCTGTGAGCTGAAGGCAGCCGGAAACGCGCCGGTCCGGGGGACGCCCTCCCCTGGGCCGGCTTTTTCCTGTTGATGCCGGCTGTTGATGCAACGGGGGTGACCGTCAACCTTGACCGATTCGGGCGTCCATCGTATCGGTTGAACACGGCAAGCGCATTCGCTGTGGAGGTTGACGTTGCGTGGCGAAGACATGAGGCTCCTGCGCGAGGAGCGCAAACTTTCACAGCCGGATTTCGCGGCCTGGCTGAACGAGCGGCTGGAGCGGCGCTATGACCGTTCCAAGATTTCCCGTTGGGAAAGCAACAGTGAGAAGATCCCCGACGCGGTGGTCCGCTTCCTGCTGAAGGAGACGGCGGTGGTGGACGGCAAGCATGGCCCGGCCCTGGTCATTTGCCTCGCCAATCAGAAGGGCGGGGTCGGCAAGACCACCTGCACGGTGAACACCGCCAGCATCCTGGCGCGCGAGGGCTACCGCGTGCTCATCATCGACGCCGACCCGCAGGCGAACGCCACGGCGCATCTCGGCATCGACCTGATCGAGTATGAGGAGGGGCGGCGCAAGTCGCTCGCCCATGTGCTGCGCGAGGAGGTCGCCGTCGAGGACATCGTCGTCCCGGTTGGCGACATCGGGCTGGAGATCGCCCCGTCGAGCATCGAGCTGGCGTCGGTCGAGGTGGAGCTGACCGCCGACCCCAGCGGTCCTATGGCCTTGCGGGAACGGCTTCAGGACGCGCGATCGGCCTACGACTTCATCTTCATCGACTGCCCGCCGAACCTCGGCCAGTGCACCGCCAACGGGCTGGTGGCGTCGGACCTCATCGTCATCCCCTGCCAGACCGAGTATTTGTCCTCCATCGGCGTGAACCATCTGCTGAAGACGATCAACAAGCTGAAGCGGCGCTGCCACCCCAGCCTCGCGGTCCTGGGCATCCTGCCGACCATGCACAACGCCCGCCTGAACCAGCATCAGGTGACGCTGGAACAGCTCCACAGCGCGCTGGGCGGCACGCTGCGCATCTTCCCGCCGGTGCCGCGGGCGACGATCTACGGCGACGCCGCCCTTGCCGGACGCGCTGCCCTGGAGGCGGTGCCGGACGCACCGGGTGCCTCGTCCTACCGGGCGCTCGCCGACGCCATCGTCGTGGAGCGGCGCAAGCGCGTGGAGGTGGCCAATGTCGCGTAAGCTCGGAACCGGGAACCTCGCCCGGCTGAACGCCATGAGCCGCGGCGCCCTCGCCGTCTTCGCGGAGCCCGAACAGGGCGTCCGCCTCGTCTATCCCGACGTGGATTGGATCGAGGCCAATCCCGACCAGCCGCGCCGCCGCTTCGACGAGGCGGAGCTGGCCGCCCTGACGGACTCCATCCGCAAATACGGCCTGCAGCAGCCGATCGGCGTGCGCGAGCTGGGGCCGAGCCGCTTCCAGCTCGTCTTCGGGGAGCGGCGCCTGCGCGCGGTGCGCGCGCTGGGCCAGCAGACGGTCCCCTGCATCCTGGTGCCGGACGGCATCGACACCGCCGAGGTCGCGGTGATCGAGAATGTCCTGCGCGCTGACCTGACCCCCTTCGAAGAAGCCGACGCCTTCGTGGCTCTGGTGGAGAAGCACGGCTATTCCCATGCCGACCTCGGCCAGATCATGGGACGCGACAAGGCGGAGATCACCCGGACCCTCGGCCTGACCCGGATCGCCCCGGCGGTGCGGGAACGCTACGAGAATGCCGCGAGGAAGGTCGCCCGCTACAAGCTCTACCAGATTGCGGCGCTCGACGACGCGGCGGCGCAGATGAGCCTTCTGGACAGCCTGGCCAATGATCAGCCGCTGCCCGAACCCCGGGAGACCGGCACGGGGTCAGCGCCGGCGCGCGACGAGCCGGAGGTGGTGTTGAGCGCCTTCAGCCTGCGCGTCTCCCGCAACATCCTGCGCACGCGCGAAGCTCTCCAGGCCTTCCAGGAAAAGCCGAAGCGGCTGGAGGAGGTGGACCGCGAGGTTCTGCGCGACCTCCGCCGCTCCATCGACGCCATTCTGGACGGCGGGGAGGGCTGACCCGGACCGGTGAGAATTCTCACCGATCGCTTTTCCCCACACCCTTTTCCTCACACGGGTCGGTGAGAATTCTCACCGACCCGTCTCGAAGGCACGGACAAAGAAAAAGGCCCTTCCCCGCATCCGCAGGAAAGGGCCTTTTTCTTTGTCCATCCGTATCAGTGGGCGGCGTTGCCGCCGTTTTCGAAGGAGGGGGCCTCGAGCCCGGAGGCTTCGAGCTGGGCGACGACCATGCTCTTGAGGCGCTCCAGGCCCTCCTGGGTGGAGGACTCCGCGCGGGCGACCAGGACGTCCTGGGTGTTGGAGGCGCGCAGCAGCCACCAGCCGTCGGGGGTCTGGACGCGCACGCCGTCGATGTCGTTGACCTGGGCGCCCTCGGCCTTGAGGCGCTCCTTGACCTCGCGGACGACCTGGAACTTGCGCTCCTCGTCGGCCTGGAAGCGGGTCTCCGGGGTGTTGATCACCTCGGGCAGGCGGTCGCGCAGCGCCGCCAGCGGGCCGCCGGAGCGGCTGACCTGGCCGATCAGGCGCACCGCGCAGTAGAGCGCGTCGTCGAAGCCGTACCATTTGTCGGCGAAGAAGATGTGCCCGGACATCTCGCCGGCCAGCGGCGAGCCGGTCTCGGCCATCTTGGCCTTGAGCAGGGAGTGGCCGGTCTTCCACATCAGCGGCTGGCCGCCGAGGCGGGCGATCTCGTCGAACAGCGTCTGGCTGGCCTTGACGTCGGCGATGATGGTGGCGCCGGGGTGGCTCTTCAGCACGTCGGCGGCGTAGATCGCCACCAGCTGGTCGCCCCACACGACGCGGCCGAGATGGTCGATGGCGCCGATGCGGTCGCCGTCGCCGTCGAAGCCGATGCCGATGTCGCAGCCGTGCTCGGCGACCGCCTTCTTGAGGTCGACGAGGTTCTTCTCGACGGTGGGGTCGGGGTGGTGGTTGGGGAAGTCGCCGTCGATGGCGTCGAACAGCAGGATGTGCTCGCCGGGCAGCTTGGCGGTCAGGCGGCGCAGGATCTCGCCGGTGGCGCCGTTGCCGGCGTCCCAGGCGATCTTGAGGTCGCGCACGCCGTCGTAATCTTTGAGCAGGCGGGCGACGTAGGCGTCCTGGACGTCGACGCGCTCGGCGCTGCCGGGGCCGGTGGCGTAGTCGCCGGCGGCGGCGATGGCGCCGAGCTCCTGGATCATCGCGCCGTAGACCGGCCCCTTGCCGAGCATCATCTTGATGCCGTTGTACTCCGGCGGGTTGTGCGAGCCGGTGATCATGATGCCGCCGTCGGCCGCGCGGTCGCGGGTGGCGAAGTAGAGCATGGGGGTGGGGCCGAGCCCGATGCGCGTCACCCGCAGGCCGGTGGAGACCAGCCCGTCGACCAGCGCCTCCTCCAGCGCCGGCGAGCTGTGGCGCCCGTCGTAGCCGATGCAGGCGGTCGTGCCGCCCTTGCGCACGATCATCGTCCCGAAGGCGCGGCCCACCGCGCGCGCGTCCTCGGTCGTGAGCGTCGTGCCGACGATGCCGCGGATGTCGTACTCGCGCAGCAGAGTCGGATGGAAGGTGTGGGGCTCGCCCATGTTCTCGACTGACCTCCGTGGGGCAGGATGGTTTTTCAGGCCTTCGAAGACGGCGCCGCGGGCCGCCCGATGGAGCTGTAGGCGAAGCCGGCCGCCGCCATGTCCTCGGGATTGTAGACGTTGCGCAGATCCACCATGACCGGCCGCTTCAGCAGGGCTTTGGCCCGCTTCAGGTCCAGCGCGCGGAACTCGTTCCACTCCGTCAGGATGACCACACAATCGGCTCCTTCCAAGGCGCCATAGGCGTCCTGGGCCCACACCACGCCGGGCAGAAGCTTTTCGGCCTCGTGCATGCCGGCCGGGTCGAAGGCGCGCACGGTGGCGCCGGCGGCCTGCAGCGCCGGCACGATGTCCAGCGACGGGGCGTCGCGCATGTCGTCGGTGTTGGGTTTGAAGGTGACGCCCAGCACGCCGACGGTCTTCCCCTCCACCGATCCGCCGCAGGCGGCGACGATGCGTCCTGCCATCGCCTTCTTGCGGGCGTCGTTGATCTCCACGACCGTTTCGATGATGCGCAGCGGGCTGCCGACCTGCTGGGCGGTGCGCACCAGGGCCAGCGTGTCCTTGGGGAAGCAGGAACCGCCGTAGCCCGGTCCGGGGTGCAGGAACTTCTTGCCGATGCGCCCGTCGAGGCCGATGCCGCGGGCCACGTCATGCACGTTGGCGCCCACCTTCTCGCACAGGTCGGCGATTTCGTTGATGAAGGTGATCTTGGCGGCAAGGAAGGTGTTGGCGGCGTACTTGGTCAGCTCCGCCGTTTCCAGCGCGGTCAGGACGATCGGCGTCTCGATCAGGTAGAGCGGGCGGTAGAGCCGGCGCATGACGTCGGCGGCGCGCTCGGAAGAGGTGCCGATGACCACGCGGTCGGGGCGCATGAAGTCGCCGATGGCCGAGCCTTCGCGCAGGAACTCGGGGTTGCTCGCCACGTCGAAATCGGCGTTGGGGTTGGTGCGGCGGATGATCGCCGCCACCTCGCGTCCCGTTCCGACCGGCACGGTCGACTTGTTGACCACCACCGTGTAGTGGTCGAGGTTGGCGGCGATCTCCTCGGCGGCGGCGTAGACGTAGGAGAGATCGGCGTGACCGTCGCCGCGGCGGGTCGGCGTGCCCACGGCGATGAAGACGGCGTCCGCACCGGCCATCGCCTCCTTCAGGTCGAGCGTGAAGGACAGCCGGCCGGCGGCGACGTTGCGCGCCACCAGATCGTCCAGGCCCGGTTCGTAGATCGGAATCTCGCCGCGCTTCAGGTGTTCGATTTTCCCTGCGTCCTTGTCCACGCAGACGACGTGCACGCCGAACTCCGAAAAACAGGCGCCGGACACCAATCCGACATAGCCCGTACCGATCATCGCGATGCGCATGAAAGTTCCTTTGCTGAAAGCCACGCGCCTTTGCCCGTCTCCGGCCGGGAGGCGGTTCCTGGCGTTCAAACGCCGCAGGTTGCGTTTCGGGTCGCTGCTCTGGTGAATCCGTCCGGTTGCGGATTGCCGGGGAGGTCTTGAGGAGTGGCGTTCATCGGACGGCGCGAAGCCGGCCCGTGGAGCGCCAGCCCGTCGGATGCTGGCTCATGGAACAGCAGGCGGGGCGGGGCCGGACCGGAGAAAGGGCTGCATGCCCGTCCTGTCGGCACGGTCCGGCCTTCACGAGACAAGCCCGGTTCCGGTACGGCTCAGATCGCCTGGAGGTAGGCGGGGTCGAGGGCGCCGTGGCGGAACGGAATCCAATCCTTGTGGTCGGCCCGGTACTGCAGGCCGTAGGGGTTCTTGAAGAAGATCTTTTGAAGGGGCTGTCCGCCTTCGGCGCGGGTGCGCTCGAGATCGATGAGGGGCGAGGCGGCGAACACCTTCTCCCACAGCTCACCATTGTCCACGTCGCGGCCCGCGTTCTTCACATAGTCGCGCGCGGTGTCGCTCAGCTGCCAGGCCTCTTCGACCATCGCGTAATAGTCCACAGTACCCTCGGCCATGACCCTGCTCCGAAGCGTTCGAGATGACGCTTGGCATAGCGCATTTTTGGAAGGGAGAAAACCTCCGAGCAAGCACGCCCCGAGCGACGGGCCGGGGGCATCATGGCGGATTGGGGCTTGGCAGGCCCAGTGTTTCGGCCAGGGCGCCGACGACCCGGTCCACGTCGGAGTCGGCCATGGCCGGGTAGAGAGGCAGCGACAGGGTCCGGGCGTAGTGGGCGTCGGCGCCGGGCAGGGAGAGGCGGCCGCACCGCTTTTGCCAGTAGGGCTGGCGGTGGACCGGGATGTAGTGGACCTGGCTGCCGATGCTCCGCGCCCGCAGATCGGCCATGACCTGCGCCCGGGTCCGTCCGGCGGCGGCGAAGTCGATGCGGACGGCGCAGAGATGCCAGGCCGGCCGGCACCAGGGAACGCGGGCCGCCGGCCGGACCAGCGGGGCCAGCGGGGCCAGCCGCTCCGCATAGAGATCCATCAGGTGCCGGCGCCGTTCCACGAAGCGATCCAACCGGGCGAGCTGGCTGAGGGCGAGTGCGGAGTGGATGTCGGTCAGACGGTGATTGAAGCCGGGCTCCGCCATCTCGTAGTACCAGGGGTTGGCGGTCCCGTCGGCGGCGAAGGCGGCCTCGCGGTCTTCGAACCCCGCCGGGTCCCGCTCCATCCCGTGGTTGCGGAAGCGGCGCAGCCGGGCGGCGAGATCCGCGTCGTTGGTGGTCACGGCGCCGCCTTCCCCCGCCGCGATGGTCTTCACGGGGTGGAAGGAGAAGGCGGTGAGCGTGCCGAAGCTGTTGGAGCCGACCGGCAGGGAGCGCCCATCCGGCGTCACGTCCACGCTGCCGATGGCGTGGCAGGCGTCCTCGATGACCGCCAGCCCGTGGCGGGCGGCGAGCGCGCCGAGCCCGGCCATGTCCGTGGTCTGGCCGGCGAAATGCACGGGCGCCAGGGCGCGCACCCGCCAGCCGGCGCGGGCGGCCCGCTCCATCGCCGCCTCCGCCTGTTCCGGCCCCATCAGGCCGGTGTCGGGATCGACGTCGGCGAAGGCGACCTCCGCCCCCACGTAGCGGGCGGCGTTGGCGGTGGCGAGGAAGGTGACGGCGGGCACCACCACCGCGTCGCCGGGGCCGAGCCCCAGCGCAAGGGCGGCCAGATGCAGGGCGGCGGTTCCGTTGGCGCAGGACACCGCATGGGCCGCTCCGGTGCGCTCGCACAGCGCGCGCTCGAACGCCTCCACCGTCGGCCCCTGGGTCAGCCAGTCGCCGCGCAGGACGGCGGTCACCGCGTCGATGTCGGCCTGATCGACGTCCTGGCGCCCATAGGGCAGAAAGGGCAGCGGCGGCCGGGACACCGGTTCGCCCATCACGGCGCTTCCGCGAGCAGCCGCATCAGCCGCGCGCCGTCCAGCCAGTCGCCGTTGGTGTCGCTGGCGTAGCGGAAGCCGTCGGTAACCGGCTTGGCGCCCAGCCGCTGATAGGGCTCGTGCGTCCAGAAGGCGAAGGCCGGCTCGATGACGAAGCGGTCCGGCAGTTCGAAGGTCTGGCGGGAATCGTCCTCGGTGATCATCACCTCGTGCAGCTTCTCGCCGGGGCGGATGCCGACCAGCTTGTGCGGCAGATGCGGAGCCATCGCGCGGGCCAGATCGGTGATGCGCATGCTGGGAATCTTGGGCACGAAGATCTCCCCGCCCTGCATCATCGCGATGCAGGAGACGACGAAGTCCACCCCGTGCTGCAGCGTGATCCAGAAGCGGGTCATCCGGTCGTCGGTGACCGGCAGGGACTGCGCCCCTTCCGCGATCATCCGGCGGAACAGCGGGATCACCGACCCGCGGGACCCCACCACATTGCCGTAGCGCACCACCGAGAAGCGCGTGCCGAGCGAGCCGGACAGGTTGTTGGCGGCGATGAAGATCTTGTCCGAGGCCAGCTTGCTGGCGCCGTAGAGGTTGACCGGGTTGGCCGCCTTGTCGGTGGACAGGGCGATCACCCGCTTCACGCCGGTGTTCAGCGCGGCCCGCACCACGTTTTCCGCCCCATAGACGTTGGTGTGGATGCATTCCATGGGGTTGTATTCGGCGGCGGGCACATGCTTCAGCGCGGCGGCGTGGACGCACACGTCCACTTCGCGCATGGCCAGCTCCAGCCGCTCGCGGTCACGCACGTCGCCGATGAAGAAACGCAGCGTGGATGCCCATTCGGGGCCGAGCTGCTGCTGCATCTCGTACTGCTTGAACTCGTCACGGGAGAAGACGATGACCCGGCGCGGGCTGGCGTGGCGCAGCACCGTTTCCACGAAACGCTTTCCGAAGGACCCGCTGCCCCCGGTCACCAGGATCGACTGGCCGTTCAGCATGCCGAAGCCGGGGAGCAGCGCCTCGGTCGGCGATTCGTTCGGACGGTCAAGCTGCTGCATGGTCAAGGGCGTCCGCGCTTCGTGGTTCATTCAGGCCGGTTCGATCGACCTTAGCCCGAGACCCCTAGCAGTGGGTTAACATTCCAGCAAGGAATCCGCGGCTTCCACGCGCAGGGATGGCGCGGCGGCGCGGCGGCGCTTGGGCCGCGGCCTGTGTTCCGCCCGACCGGCGGTGATGTGGGAAAGGCTTCGTGATACTGGAGCGGGCGAAGGGATTCGAACCCTCGACCCCAACCTTGGCAAGGTTGTGCTCTACCCCTGAGCTACGCCCGCGCCGCTCCAACGAAGGAGGCAGGGAGATACCCCACGCGCCCGGCGGAACGCAAGCCCCCTGTTTGGCTTGCGCTGAGATTTTTCTCTTCGGACGTCCCCATCCGCCTTCCTGGCGCATCGGAAGGAGACGTTAGGCTTAAAGTTATAACCCGCTCAATGCTGTTGACTTCCCTGCGTCGACTGTGGAAATTTCCTCTCACAAAACAAAGGCCTTGAGGTCTGGGGAGGAAACCAAAAACATCATGATGCTCTAAGAGCATTCGTCTGCCGCGCCGACCTCGTGTCCGGACGCGGCTTTTTTTTGCCTATCGCCATTCCTTTGCCGGAAGCCGGTAATACCACTCCGGGCAACGGCAGGCGGGACTTGGCCCCGCCCGCTTTTCCGCAGCGCTTCGCGTCACAGGGCGATGCCGCCGGCCTCCAGGTAGGATTCCAGGGTCAGCGCCTGGACCGTCGTCCGCCCGGCGCGGAGCTGTTCGCGCAGGCCCTCCTCCATCCGCTCGCGCTCCGCCGCCTTGGCGAGCGTGGCCGCAGCCTCGGCCTGGGGCACCACCACCACCCCGTCGTCGTCGCCGACCAGGATGTCGCCCGGCATGACCATCACGCCGCCGCAGACGATGGGGGTGTTCACGTCGCCCGTGGGCTGGGTCTTGGTGGTGCCCTTCATGCTGGTTCCCCGGCAGAAGACGGGAAAGCCCATGGCGCGGATGGCCGCGGCGTCGCGCACGCAGCCGTCGATGACCAACCCGGCCAGGCTCCGCTGGATCGCCGCCTCGGTCAGCACGTCGCCCCAGGGGCCGGCCTCGGTCATGCCCTTGAAATCGACCACCAGCACGTCGCCCGGACGGGTCAGCGCCATGGCGGCGTGGATCATCAGATTGTCGGTGGGGCCGCCGGACACGGTCACCGCGGTGCCGAACAGCGCCATGCCTTGGTAAAGCGGCTTGATCGGAAAGGACATCGCGCCCTTCTTGCCCATCGCTTCGTGCAGCGTGGCCGGGGACTGGCCGCGGAAGGCGGCGACCAGATCGGGGGCGGGACGGGGGAACTCTTTGACGACGGTCATCGCACAGGCACCTTTCACGGCGTGAAGGCCGCCGGCCTTTGGAAAGAAGAGGCGGGCGGGGATAGGAAGGCGTTCGGGATTCACTCGTCCTTGAAGGCTTCGTCCCGGCGGCGGCGCACCGACGGCATCACCATCAGGATCAGGAGCAGGGCGGCGGTGGCCAACAGGCTGCCGCTGATCGGGCGGGTGGCGAAGACGGTGGGATCGCCGCCCGACAGCAGCAGGGCGCGGCCCAGATTCTCCTCCAGCATCGGCCCCAGCACGAAGCCCAGCATCAAGGGCGCCGGCTCGCAGTCCAGCTTGCGCAGCGCGTAGCCCAGGACGCCGAACAGAGCCATCAGCAGCACGTTGAAGCCGCTGTTGTTCAGCGTGTAGGTGCCGATGCAGCAGAAGACCAGGATGGCCGGGAACAGATAGCCGTAGGGCACCCGCAGCAACCGTACCCACAGCCCGATCATCGGCAGGTTCAGGATCACCAGGATCACGTTGCCGATCAGCATGCTGGCGATCATGCCCCAGAACAGCTCCGGCTGCTTCGCCATGATCTGCGGCCCCGGCGTGATGCCGTGGATGGTCATGGCGCCGATCATCAGGGCCATGATGGCGTTGGGCGGGATGCCCAGGCTCAGCATCGGGATGAAGCAGGCCTGCGAGGCGGCGTTGTTGGCGGCTTCCGGTGCCGCCACCCCCTCGATGGCGCCCTGGCCGAAGCGCTCCGGGTGGCGGGACACCTTCTTCTCCAGCGAATAGGCGGCGAAGGAGCCGAGCGTGGCGCCGCCCCCGGGCAGGATGCCCAGCAGCGCCCCCATCACCGTCCCGCGCACCGTCGCCGGCCAGGCCTGGCGGACGTCCTCACGCTTCGGCCACAGGCTGACGATGCGAGCGGTGGTCTGCCCGGCGCCGCCGGTCTGCTCCAGGCTGGAGATGATCTCGGCCAGCCCGAACAGGCCCATGGCGAGCGGAACGAAGTCGATGCCGTCGTAGAGCTGCGGCAGGCCGAAGGTGAAGCGCGTGTCGCCGGAGTTGACGTCGGTGCCGACCATGCTCAGCAGCAGGCCCAGCAGGATCATCGCGATGGCCTTCACCACCGATCCATGGGCCAGCGTCACCGCCCCGATCAGGCCCAGCAGCATCAGCGACACATATTCCGCCGGCCCGAAGGCAAGCGCCACCCCGGCCAGCGGCGGGCCGGCCACGGCGATCAGGATGGTGGTGACGATCCCGGCGAACAGCGAGGCGAGCGCCGCCGTGGCGAGCGCCACCCCGGCCCGGCCCTGCCGGGCCATGGCATGACCGTCCAGGCAAGTGACGACGGATGAGGACTCGCCTGGCAGGTTCACCAGGATGGCCGTCGCCGACCCGCCGTACTGCGAACCGTAGAAGATGCCCGCCAGCATGATGAGCGCGCCGACCGGCGGCAGATAGAAGGTCAGCGGCAGAAGCATCGCCACCGTGGCGGTCGGTCCCAGACCGGGGAGCACGCCGATCAGCGTGCCGATCAGCGCCCCGCCGAAGCAGAGCAGCAGGTTGTCCGGTGACAGCGAAACCGACAGGCCGAGCAGCAGGTTGCCAAGCAGGTCCATCATGGCCACACCCGCAGGGGCAGGCCCAGGCCCCAGACGAACAGCGCGACGCAGCCCGCCGCCAGGGCACCCCCCAGCAGCAGCAAAGGAACCGGACGGAGCGGTTGGCCGGCCAGATTGCCCAGTCCGACCAGGATCAGCACCGCGGGCACCAACCCCAGGGTCTCCACTGTTCCGGCGAAGGCCAGCACCGCCGCGGTCACCCAGATCAGCGGGCGCCATCCCCAGGACGGCCAGGCGGCGCCATGGATCAGCAGGCCCCGCCCGGTCACCAGGGCGCCGGCCAGA
The DNA here is from genome assembly GCF_005222205.1 of Azospirillum brasilense. Lineage (NCBI taxonomy): Bacteria > Pseudomonadati > Pseudomonadota > Alphaproteobacteria > Rhodospirillales > Azospirillaceae > Azospirillum > Azospirillum brasilense. The sequence continues at coordinate 157,355 of NZ_CP032350.1, forward strand.
ACCATGAGCATGCCGATCATCCGCGGAAAGAAACCGGACTGCACAGAGGCGAGCGTGCCGGTCGGCCAGTCGCGTCCCAGCCACAAGGCGCCGATCCCGAAGGCGGCGATCAGCAACCCGGCCCCCAGATCCAACGGCGCCCGTACCGGGGCGTGACCGCCGGAGGCCTTGCGGTCTTGGAACGCGCCGTCCGGCGTGCCTCGCGGTGCTGTTGATGGGCCGTGGAGCGGGGTGGGCACGGAAGAGGTCGAACGAAGATCGGGGAAGGGCAGGCTCGGCATGAGATTCCGGCTTTCGGTGGACGGCTTTCGGTCGGCGGTTGTCGATGGCGGCGCTCCATCGGAAGATATTCCGTCATAAGCTTTTGCAAATATAAGGGTAAAATTTGATGGGTCGCCATTATCCATCGTTGTTTATCCATCCTACCAATATCCCTATAGAGAGCAAGAGCGTCGAAAATCCCCTTTTTAGGTGTCGGATTTGTGTGTGGATCAGTAACCTGAGATTGTCTCTCGGTTTAATGGGGCTTATTTTGGTTGATGACGTTTTCCGGACGGGCGCGGTTTGGTGTCTTCGGTGGCCAGGGATCCGGGACGCTTGCCCCGGCAGCATCGCTCCCGGCCAGAGCAGCCCGGTTTGAGCCGCCTTGCTCGCGTCTCCCCGATTGCGCCGTTGCCCTCGCGGCCTTGGGCCGTTACCCATGCTGCGCGGCCACACAGCAGGCCACCATCAAGGAGATTGAGGAATGACGCGCCGTCTGCGCCCATGGACCGTGCTGGAAACTCGTGAACTGCTTGACGCAGACCCGTTCCTGAAAGTCCATGTGGAGACGGTGGCCCTTCCTGATGGCCGGATCATCCCGGATTACTATCAGTTCGACATGCCGTCTTTTGCCTGTATCTTCGCAGAGACGGAGGATGGGCATGTGATCGTCTACCGACAGTACCGCCACGGACCGCGGCGGGTGAATCTGACCTTTCCCGGTGGTCACCTGTCACCGGGCGAGGACCCGCTTGAGGCCGCCCGGCGTGAACTGTTGGAGGAGACCGGCTTCGTCTCGGACCGTTGGACATCGCTGGGCGGCTACACGGTCAACGCCAACCAGGGCGGTGCCGTGTCGCACATGTTCCACGCGGTCGGTTGCCGCCGGGTGGCCGATCCCCTGTCCGATGATCTCGAGGAAACCGAGATCCTGTTCATGACGCGGCAGGAACTGCTGGCGGCCGTCGGGCACGGCGAGATCGCTTTGCTCACCCAGATCGCCCTGGTCAGCATGGTCTGGCAGAACGACATCCGGACGGCGCTCGCCAGCCAGACGCCGTGATGCGGCGTGTCTGAAGCTTGAGCGTGAGCTTGTCTTTGTTGATCTTTCTCAAAAAATAGGTATGTCTTCGGAATACATGGCCTGTTTACGAGCCGTTAATCAAATCGGTCCATAAATGGCTTCACCAAGTTCTCTTGGTTTCCTCCCTCCCAGAACTAGGCTGCGCCTCACCGGCTGCAGCCTTTTCTTTTTCCGGCATCATGGCTGCAGAGGCGGCAGGTCCAGCTGGGGAAGAAAAGAAATATTTTCAGCGGAGAGCATCCGCCGGGGGCTTGACCTTTGCTGCGATGCAGCATAAATTGAATCCCGGATGCCCTTTGGGCGTTTCCTCCCTAGACTTGAAGGCCGCGCCGTTCTGGCTGCGGCCTTTTTCTTGCCCGCGGCTCGTGGATGTCCGCCCGGCGCCCACGCGATCGTCTCTCGCGGCGCGGTAGCGCCCGTGATATGCAAGCCGACCATAGAAGCCCTGTTCGTCGAACCGAAGGCCCGTACCATGGCCGAGCGCCGCACGCCCTCCCTGTCCACCCTCCGCAATCTCGGGCGGGGGCTGCTCGCCCTGCTTCTGCTCGGTGGAGCCGGGGCTTGGTGGGCATGGCATGGCGCCTTCGGGATGGACGCGCTCCAGGACATTCTGCGCCATCACCCCGCGGCACCGGTCCTGTTCCTCTTCCTGCACATCCTGGCCAGCCTGCTGTTCTTCCCGCGCTCCGTCATGGCGATGGTCGCCGGGCTGGTCTTCGGCGTTTGGTGGGGCGGGGTGCTGGCGGCGGCGGGCAGCGTGATCGGCGCCTCCACCGGCTTTCTGCTGACCCGCTACGTCTGCGACGGGTTGGTTCCGGCCCTGGACCGGGCGCGCTGGGGCGACGTCCTGCGCCGGCTGGAGACCGGCGGCTGGCGCGCCGTCGCCATGCTGCGGCTGGTTCCCGTGCTGCCGCACAGCGGGGTGAACTACGCGCTCGGCCTGACGCGGGTGCGGCTCGGCGCCTACGCCTTCGGGTCGCTGGTCGGGCAGTTGCCGATGACCGTGGCCTTCGTGCAGTTCGGCGCCGCCGGCGATCACGCCCTGGCCGGCAAGCCGGACTGGATCGCGCCGACCGTCATCGGGCTCAGCCTGCTGATCCTGTCGGTTCTGCTGCCGAAGGTCGGGCCGAAGCTGCGGGAGAAATTCGGCGCCGGGCGCGCCTGACGGCCAGGTTTCATCAAGACGTCCGGCCGGCGGCCCTTGCGGAGGCATCATGAACATCGTCTTCATCCACCAGAACATGCCGGGCCAGTACAAGCATCTGGCCGCCCGTCTGGCCGCCGATCCGGCGAACCGCGTCGTCTTCATCACCAAGCGCACCGACCGGGACATTCCGAACGTTCGCCGCCTGTCCTACCAGCCCAGCCGCAAGGCGCGGGAGAACGCGCATCCCTACCTGGTGTCCACCGAAAACGCGGTGCTGCACGGCCAAGCCGCCGCGCGGCTGCTGATGGGCCTGCGCGAGGAGGGCTTCCGCCCCGACGTCATCGTCGGCCATCCGGGCTGGGGCGAGACGCTGTTCGTCAAGGACGTGTTCCCCAACACCCCCTACCTGAATTACTGCGAGTTCTTTTACCGCGCCCAGGGGCTGGACGTCGGCTTCGACCCGTCGGTCCCGGTCAATGTGGACACGGTGCTGCGGCTGCGCATGCGCAGCACGCCGCTGCTGCTCGCCCTGGAGGCCTGCGACCGCGGCATCGCCCCGACCGAGTGGCAGCGCAACTCCCATCCGGCGCCGTTCCACCCGAAGATCGAGGTCATCCACGACGGGGTGGACACCGCGCAGCTCCTGCCCGATCCGGACATCCGCGTCACCCTGGCCGATGGCACGGTGCTGACGCGCGAGGACGAGGTGCTGACCTACGCCGTGCGCAACCTGGAGCCCTACCGCGGCTTCCCCAGCTTCATGCGCGCCCTGCCGCGCATCCTGGAGGCGCGGCCGAAGGCCCATGTGCTGATCGCCGGCGGCGACGAGGTCAGTTACGGTTCGGCGCCCCCCGGCGGGAAGAGCTGGCGGGAAACCATGCTGGCCGAGGTGCCGCTGGACCCGGCGCGCGTCCATTTCCTGGGGCACCTTCCCTACGACCGGTATCTGTCGGTCCTGCGGCTGTCGCGGGCACACATCTACCTGACCTATCCCTTCGTCCTGTCCTGGTCGATGGTGGAATCCATGGCGCTCGGCTGCGTGGTGATCGGCTCCGACACCGCGCCGGTGCGGGAGGTCATCCGGCACGGCGAGAACGGGCTGCTGGCTGACTTCTTCTCCCCCGACGACATCGCCGCCAAGGCGGTCGCGGTGCTGCAGGACCCCGGAGCCTTCGCCCCGCTGGCCCGCGCCGCGCGGGAGACGGCGGTCGAGCGGTTCGACCTGTCCCATTGCCTGGAACGCCAGATCGCGTTGATCCGCGCGATGGCCTGAGGCGGGAAAAGCCCCTACTCCAAGAGGCAATATTTTCCCGGCGGGTGGGCAGAAGCCGCCGCCCATGGGGAGGTTTTTGCCGAGCGCGTGGGCTGGAAATGGCTTTTCTGCGCCCGCGAAACGCGATGCCCGCACCGAGGGCGGCAGCGGGGCGGACTCCCCGGCATTGGTTTGATTTTGAGATAATTTCCAAACGAAGGCCTGGGAGCGGCGGGTTCGGGGCGCGGGGCATGGCATGACCCTTGCGATGGTGTGGGTACCAATCCGGCGAACCCGAACACGAGTGCCTGCCATGTCCATGACCGCAGTCCAGCCGATGCCGACTGCCTCGGCAACCGCCCTGGAGGCGGATGACGCCCTCTTGCTGTCCAAGTCCCCGCGCCGCGGCGGCTTCGCCTGGGAAGCCGTGAAGACCCTGATCGCCGTCGCCGTCTTCGCCGCGATGCTGCTGCCGGTGGCTTTTCCGTCGAAAGCGAGCCCACAGGGCCGGCTTCAGCAGGCGTCCTCGGAGGACATGGCGCCGCCCGTCCTGAAGGCCGTGGCGAAGGCCGACGGACAGAAGGCCGTCCGCAAGCCGGTGGCGAGCAACTGAAGTCCTGAAGGTGCCCGCTGCGCGAAAGGCGTCCGGTGACGACACCGGGCGCCTTTGTCGTTCCTGCCGGACCGAACCCGCTCAGAGCGGCCGGGCGCCTGTGTGGATGCCGGTGCGGATGCCGGTGCGGATGATGGTGCCGATATGCTCGCCGCGCAGCGCCGCGGTCAGGCGGCCCGGCACCAGCCCGTTCACGACCTGCACGCGCTCCAGGTGGCGGGCGTTCGCCATCACCTCCAGCAGCGCGCCGTCCAGCGGCAGCGTGCCGCCCTGCTTGGCCAGCTCGGCGGCGGTGGTGTCGCGCAGCAGCTCCGCCGCGCCGCCCTCGGGGCCGTTCGGATCGGCGGTGTGGATGCCGTCCACATCCTCCACGATGGTCAGCCCGGCGGCGCCCAGCGCGTCAGCCAGCAGGAAGGCGCCGGTGTCGGCCCGGTGCTGCGGAATGCGCGAGCCGGGGAACTCGTGGTGATGGTAGGGCGGGAAGGCGCTGCCCACCACCGCGCGGGCGGCCGACAGATGGACCGCGAGCTGGTTCGCGATGGTGCCGTGCTCGACGTAGGACACGCCGTCGGGCGAGAGCAGCGCGGCCAGGATGTGGCCGTTCTGCCCGGCCTCGGTCGCGGCGAGCGGGGCGAGAGAGCCGACCGGCAGGCCGAGATCCAGCCCGACGCTGTAGAGATGGCGGGCGCGGATGCCGGCGCCGGTCAGGATCAGCAGCCGGTGCTCCGGCAGGACGCTGCGGATCTCCTCGACGATCGGCAGGATCGCCTCGTGGCCGCGGTCCATGATCGACCGCCCGCCGATCTTCACGACCTGGAGCCAGGGCAGCAGGCGGATCGGGCGGACGCCGGCGACCGGGGCGGTCAGGCTGCCGTCGAGAAGGGTCTGGCGCGCGAGCGGCGAGGCCACATGCTTGATGCTGTTGGCATGCTTCTTGTGCTGGGTGTCGGACATGGAAGACGGTCCTTCAGCTCGCGGTGATGATGGTGCCGACATGCTCGCCGGCGAGCGCGCGGGTCAGGTTGCTGGGGACCAGGCCGTTGATGACCTGCACTTCGCGGACGTGGCGGGCCTTCTTCAGCAGGTCGAGCACCGGGAATTCCAGGATCGAGTCCTGCAGCCCTTTCGCCTTCATCTCGTCCACCGAGATCTTCGGGATGAAGGTGGCGTTGCTGGAGGTCTTCGGGTTCCCGGTGTAGAGCCCGTTCTCGTCCTTCACGTAGATCATCGCCTTGCAGCCGAACTGCTCGGCCACCAGGAAACAGCCGGCGTCGGTGCGGTAGGGCGGGATGACGCCCTCGGCGGCGGGGCGCATCCACAGCTTGTAGGGCGGCATGCCGCTGAAAACGACGGCGTTCACTTCGGCCAGGAATAACGGTACCGACGACAGGCCGGCGCCGTCCACCGCGGAGATGCCGTGCTTGGCGAGGAGCTGGCCGAGCATCGCGGCGTTCTGATCGGCGACCGAGCCGCCGAGCTGCGAGAGCAGGCCGGCCGGCAGGTTCAGCCCCGCCGCGATCGAGTAGAGGTGGCGGGCGCGGGTGCCGGCGCCGGTCCCGATCAGCAGCTTGTGCTCCTTGCGGGCGGCGACGATCTCGTCGACCAGCGGGTAGACGGCGGCGCGGCCGCGGTCGATGACGCTTTGCCCGCCGATCTTGAGCACCGTCGCGTTCGGCAGGATGCGGAAATCCGCCGCGGCCTCCGCCGCCGCCAGAAGCTGCGTGTCGGTGAGCGACCGCTGCATGAGGAGCGCTTCAAGCTCCGCTGTCGTGCTGGTCATGAGGGGCTGTTCCCTTTCGGTTCAAAGGCATGTCGGGAAGGGGCCGTTTCCTCCCGGTCCGGTCTGGGGAAAGGGCATCCGCCGGAATCGGGGCACGCGGGTGCGGTCCTGCTCCATGGATCCCGTGGAACGGCGTATGGAAGACTGTCTTTTGTATTAGACGTTGACGGAACCGTGATCTCTTCCCGTTTACCCGTCAACCCGGAAAATGAAAATACCGTTGTTTTTCATGGCGTTATGAAGGGGGTGGTGATAACGCCGATGAAACGCCGCTTCTGTCCCCGTTCAATCCGCCGGGGCGTGCTAAAGCGAACTTCCGTTCGCTTTAGACTCATAGCGCCTCATTCGCCGGCGGGCTCCGGTCGCATGTGCGACCGGGACCGCCGTCGCGGTCCAAAGCGGATTGCAATCCGCTTTAGTGGGCCCGGCGGCGCATGCTGGGCCAGAATGGGGAAAAGGAAGAGGAGTCGGCTACAGGGTGATGAAGGCGATGTAGGGCTCGCTGCCGGCCATGCCGGTGGTGACGGTCATGGCGCCCACGGCCTTGCCGGTGAAGGTCATGCTGGCGTCGATGGTGCCGTTGCCGTCGATGTCGCAGCGGACGGTGGCGCCCTTGTAGCCTTCGGCGCCGCCCATCTCCTCCCAGGTCAGCCGGGACTGGCCGGGCACGAAGCCCCAGAGGGTCGCCCACTCGCCGCGTTCCAGATCGACGATGGTGGACCAAGTGACCTCGCCCCCGCGCCCATCCACGAAGAAGGTGTCGTGGCCCGGCCCGCCGATCAGCCAGTTGGAGCCGGAGCCGCCGTCCAGCACGTCGTCACCGGCCCCGCCCGACGCGGCGTCGTCGCCGCCCATCAGGTTGATGAAGTCGTTGCCGTCCGACCCGCCGACCACCTCGTTCTCGGTGGTTCCCAGGAAGCTCCATTGCAGGGTGGCGACCGGCCCCTCGTAGGCGTAGGCCACCACCGTCGTCTGCACACCGTCCACGATCCGGCTGAAAGGCACGGAGGGCCGCGCCGGAGCCGGGTCGGGGAGGGGCGCCGAGACCGACGGGGCGGCCGGCGACGGCGTTGGAGAGGGGGCGGGCGGGGCGGCGGGGGTGCTGTTGTCGGGCTGGGGCACCGGCACCGGCACCGGCACCGGGGCGGGCGGCTCGTTGGCCTGGGGATCGGAAGGGGGCAGGGGGGTGGTCCCGCCGCCGTCCTGCGGGGGCGCCGAGCCGCCGCCGGAGACGATGCCCATCAGCGTCCAGGCGAGATCCTGGAGACCGGCCGTCAGGGCCGGGGACAGCGGCAACAGGCTGTAATCGTGGTTGTAGGCGTCGGCGAACAGCGGGTCGCCGGTCCGGTCGTTCGCCCCATAGGCGCCGACCTGATGCAGGAAGTTGGCGTCGATGGCGTTCTGTCCCGCCGACAGGATCGTCACGTAGCCGCCGAGCGGCACCGCCCCCGACACGAGGTTGCCGGTGACCGTGTTGTTCGCCGGGATGCCGGCCGCTCCGGCCAGGGGCACCCACTCGATGCGGATGAAGCTCTCGCCGTTGGCGCCGAGCACGCCGATGTTGTTGGTCACGGTGTTGTCGTGGCCGCCATGGATCATGACGGCGGCCCAGGCGGTGTCGCGCAGGAAATTGCCCTGAACGGTCACGCCGCTGGTCAGGTCATCCAGATAGATGCCGTAGCCCTTGTAGTCGCGCAGCCACTGGCCGGTGCTGGTGGTGGCGATGCCGCCGGTGTGCTCGACCCGGTTGCCTTCGATCCGCGTGCCGGTGTTCAGGTTCGACCGCCCGAGCAGTTCGATGCCGCCGGAATCCGCCGTCTCCAGCCCCGTGTTGCGGACGCGGTTGTAAAGGATGGCGTTGTTCAGGCTGATCGTCGCGGTGTCCCAGTTCTTGACCGAGATGCCATAGCGCGAGCTGTGGTCGATGTCGTTGTGGGAGATCACCGTGTCGCTGATCCCCGACGCCATGATGCCGCCGGCGTATTTGCGCACCTCGCCGATGTGTTGGATGCGGTTGCCGGTGACGGTGTTGCCGATCGACTGGCCGGTCAGTGCGATGCCGTTGATGCCCAGATGGTCCAGGTAATTGCCGCTGACCAGATTGCGGTCCGATCCCTGGGTCAGCCGGATGCCGGTGCCGACATTCACGAAGCCGTTGCCGGCGATGGTGTTGACGTCGCCGTTGACGACGTCCAGAGCGTTGCCGTCCGTCGTCGTGTTGGTGAAGGTCAGCCCCTGGACCGTCACCCCGTTGGCGCCGTTCAGCCGCAGCAGCGTGCCGAGCCGGGCGACCTCCACCCCGGTCCCGGTGAAGTCCTCCCCCGCCTTGATGACCAGCCGCCCGTCCGAGGCGCGGTAGGCGAACTCCCCGACCTGATCGACGTGGGCGCTGTTGCCCAGCAGCTTGAAGGTCGAGCCGTCGCGCATGGTGAAGGGCGCGTCGGCGGTGAAGGTCAGGGTGCGCGTCACCGTGTCGATGCCGGCGACGGTCAGGATCGCGTCCTGGAGCCGCTCGGTGTCGAAGACCTGGACCCGGCTGCCCGGCACCAGATCGGCGGTGGTGACGTCGCCCGCCCGGTAGCGCAGCGCGTTCTTGCTGGCGCCATAGGCGCTCGCGTCGGCGACGAACCAGCCGGTGGTCGGGTCCTGCGGGTCGTAGGCGCCCTTGGAGGCCAGCCGGTAGCGCACGCCGTCGACGGTGACGTCCAGCCCCGGCGCCGCGGACAGGGGCGCCGACCAGACGCCGTTGCCCTCATAGGTGAAGCCGGTGACCCGCTCGCCGCCGCTGAGGACCGCCTGCTCGCCCGGATAGCCGAGGATGCGGACGCCGCTGTCCGACGCGCCGAGGCTGAGCGTGCCCGTCAGATTGTAGGAGCCCTCGCGGACGTAGGTGGTCTTGACGGTGCCGGCGCGCATGGCCGCCTGCGCCCGCTCCAGGCTGGCGAAGGGGCCGTCGGTGCCCTCGGCGTTCGGCGCGGCCAGCCGCCCGGACCAGGCGTCGTTGCCGTTCTTCGCCACGTAGAAGGCGTCGCCCTGCGGAGCCGCGGCGTCCGACGCGCTGCCCTGGAACACGGGGGCGGCGACCGCCAGGGTGACGGAGCCGTCGTTGGACGGCGCCGGGGGGGCCACGGTCTTGCCGTTCACCGTCACGGCGCCGAGCGCCAGAGCGCCGGCCGGTGTCCCGTCCACCGGCAGGATCCGCACCGTGTGGGCGATGGACGGGTCCAGGGTGACGCCGAAGGTGAAGCGCTCGGCGGTGCCGGACGCGGCCTCCGCCTCCCCAACCAGCGTGCCGTCCACCAGGACCTTGAAGCGCACCGGCCCGGTGGCGGACGCGCCGCGCGCCGCCTCGACGGTGATGGGGATGGGCCGGGTGATGACCTCCTCCGGCTTGGGGGGCGGGCGGACCAGAGGGCCGCCGAACATCTCCTCGCCCAGACCGAAGGACAGCAGTCCGCCCCAATAGAGCCCGACCTGGCCGGGAACCACGTCCTTCCCGTCCACCGCACCCTTGTCGTAGGTGGCCCGCGCGTCGGTGGATTTGACCTCCTGCCCGTCGACGAGGATGGAGCCGACGAAGAGGTTGCGGTCCACCCCGTTCACCACCCCGTCGTTGTCGTACCAGATCGAAATCCGGTGGGCCTGATCGGGATCGAGCGTGGCGGTGAAGCGGTAGGGGGTGCTGGAGGTGGCGGCGACCCACGCCTCGCCGATCATCACGCCGTCGACCAGCAGCCGGAAATGCGGCGCTTGGCCGGCGGACACGCCCCAGGCGTTCACGACGATCGGGATGTCGATGGTCCGTTGCGGGGACGTGGACATGCGGGATCCTGGAGCCTGCGGGCGGGGAAACCGCCCGTCCCGAGGGTTGCGGAATGCTCCCTCGCGCTCCAAAACTGGCATACCACTATCGATTGGGTGTGTGACATTGGTCCCAGAATGGCCACAGCCGGGACACTGGTCACAGCCCATGCGGGAAGGCTTGCCGGGGCTCGTGGAGCGGCGGTAGATAGCGGTGCCACTCCCGCCTCCTGCACCGAGTCCCCATGACCCTGCCGCCGACCTTCGACGCGGATGCCCTCGCCCGCTATGCGGCGGCGGACGTCATTTTCCTGGCCCAGGACGGCTTCCGACAGCCCTCCGCGCGGGTGCGCTGCTACAACTTCGCCAAGGCGCTGCGCCAGCAGGGGCTGCGGGCGGAGGTGCTGTCCTTCTTCGACCATCTGGGCGCCGCCGACCAGGCCGGCGCCCTTTCCACCATCCCCGAGGAGGAGAAGATCCGCCTGAACCTGGAGGCCCACCGGGTGCTGGCGAGCAACCCGCGGGCGGTCCTCTATGTGCAGAAGGTGGGCTACCACACGCTGGCCGCGGCCCTGGCGGCGGAGCGCGGCGGCAACCGGATCGTGCTCGACTACGACGACTACGAGTTGGACATGCAGCCCTTCCGCCGGCTGGAGCCCTGGTTCCCCAGCCTGCGCCCCGACCAGCTCTTCCACACGGTGGCCAACCGGGCCGGGGCCTGCGTGGCGGCCAGCCACCGGCTGGAAACGCTGTTGGCTCCGCTGAACCCGAACACGCACCTGATCCACACGGTGGCCGATCAGGACCTGTTCACCGCGGACGGGCGGGACGCGCCGCGCCGCCGCTTCGGGAACCGGGTCAACATCCTCTATTCCGGCGACTTCTGGGGCGACATCCCCATGAAGGACGTGCTGTTCGCGGTGGACGCCTTCGCGCTGGTCCCCCGCGCCGTGCGCGACCGCGCCTGTTTCCACATCATCGGCTTCGGGCGGGCCTGGGAAGAGTTGAAGCGGCGCCTGAGAGAGCACTTCCCGGATCTGCCCAACCTCGAACTGCACGAGTTCATTCCGCCCGCCGAGATCCCCGCCGTGCTGCGGGAGATGGACATCGGCGTGCTGCCCTATTCGGCCAACGAGTTCAACGTGGCCAAGAGCCCGACCAAGATGTTCGAGTTCCTGCTGGCCAAGGTGGCGGTCTGCGCCACGCCGGTGGGCGAGGTGACGCACTGCCTGGAAAACGGCGTGTCCGGACTGCTGGCCGAAGGAATGGAGGGCTACTCCGCCGCGCTCACCCGGCTGATCGGCGACGACACCTTCCGCCGGGGCGTCGCCGAGGCCGCCCATCGGGTGGCGATGGAGCGTTTCTCCCTCCAGGGCATCGCCCCCCGGCTGGCCGCCGTCGTCCGCGGCCTGCTGGAACCGCAGGAGCGGGCGGAGGCCCCGCCCGTGACGACGCTGGAGGATTTCCTGACGGTTCGCCTCGCCCGGCCGGTCCCGCCGGCCCCGCGCGAGGTGCATCTGATGCGCCGCGACCTGGAAGCCCTGCTGGCCACCGAGGAGCTGGAGGCCGCCGACCCGCGCCGCTGGAGCGGGCCGCTGGTCGCCGCCCTCGACTGGCCCGGCCTGACCAGCGTGGAGCGGGTGGCGCCGGACCGCGTGGCCGCCCTGAAGGCCGCCGCGGCCCGCCATCGCAACGCCGCCCGGCTGCGCCCGGAGATCCTCCTGCCGGTGCGGGAACGCCCCCCCGGCCCCCCGGCGCTCAGCAAGCTCGCCGCGGCGGAGGATTGGGACGATCCGTCCTGGCGGCCCTGGGCGGTGCGGGTGCGGACCAACGTCTCGACCTTCCAGGCCCCCTACATCGACGACGCCGACGCGGAGCGCCGCCGCGACGAGGACGCCCGCAACAACATCGACAATTTCTTCAAGCGCAGCCGCGGCACCTGGGAGCGCGCGCAGTTCCTCTACGGCCTCGACCGGCTGGGCCTGCTGGAGCGGGGACCCCGCGCCCTGGTGCTGAGCGCCGAGGTGGACGGCTTCTACCTCATGCTGACCGAGCTGGCGCGGTGCGTCGGGGTGGTCGATGTCGGGCCGGCGGCGGCGGCCCACGCGGAGCGGGTGGAGCGCGGCGACCGCGACCCCTGGCTCGCCAAGCCGCGCCGCTTCCATCGCGACCGCATCGTGATCCACCATGGCGCGCCGGGGGCGGATCTGTTCGCCGACGCGCTGTGGGACATCGCTGTCCTCCCCCAGAACACGCTGCCGCGCTTGGTGGCGGAGGGAAAGGCGGCGGCGCTTCTGACCTGGATCGACCGGCGTCTGGCCCCGGGCGGGGTTCTGGCCTTTTCGGCGGAGATCCGGCTGAACGGGCGTCCGGGCGTGCCGGGGCTCACCCCGCGTCAGGCCGAGGGCCTGGGAGACGCCTTGTCAGACATCGGACTGGAACTGACAGGGGCGGTGGACCTGTCGCTCAGCGACGCCACGCTCGACCGGTTCGTGACGACCGGCGCGCCGGGTTCCGGGAACCCGAACTTCGCCGCCCGCACCGGCGAGGCCCTGCACATCACCGCCGTCTGGTTCGTCCGCAAGCGGGCCGATACCCCGGACGGCGGGTGGGAGAGGCTGGCCGGGTTCCTGGCCTGACCGCCCTCTTCGTCCGGTTTCACTCCGCCGGACCTTACTCCGCCAACACAGGCGCGTCGTCGTAGAGATCGCGCAGGATGGCGGCGGAAATTCCCAGCCGCGCCGCGTCCTGCCGCATCGCCGTGCGGGAGGAGACGATGCGTGGCGTGAGGAAGACCGGCCCCGCGAAGCCGGGCAGAGCGGCGGGGGCCTCCACCGGGGCGCCGTCCAGCGACTGGCCGGCCAGCTTGCCGTCGAACAGCCGCACGCGGCCTTCCGTGATGAGCGGCTTCAGCGCCGGCACCTGCCCCAGCGTCTCGAAGAAGTCGGTGCCGATGCCCCACAGGGCCACGGGGCCGTCGGCCGCGGCTTCGGTCACCGCAGCGCCCAGCGCGCGCCACTGGCGGATGAGGTAGTCGGAGCTGCTCTTGGCCTTGTCGGCCCCGATGGCGAGGTCGCCTTCGGACAAACGGCGCATCTTCTCGCCGCCGTCCGGCACGTAGAGATACTGCTCGTCGAGCGCCGCCCCGGCGTAGCGGTCGAGATGGCCCTTCTCCCTCAGGGTGGACATGGGCGTGCCTTCGATCTCGCCGCAGCCCGTCTCCTGGAAGGTGTCGAGCGGCAGGCTGGCGATGTAGGCCTTGGTGTCCTGCATCTGCTCGCGCGTTTCGCCCGGCAGGCCGTAGGTGAAGGTGCCGTGCACCGTCATGCCCAGCCGCTTGATCTCATGCACCGCGGCGCGCGCGGTCTCCAGGTTCAGGCGCTTGTTGACGATGTTGTCGTTGACCCACTGGTTGCCGCTCTCGAAGCCCAGCTTGACGCCGAAGCAGCCGCTGTCGCGCATGGCCTGCCACGTCTCCAGCTTGATGGTGTCGGCGCGGCACATGGCCGACCAGGGCAGGCCGATGCGGGTCATCACCTCGCAGATCCCCAGAACGTGCTTGTCGCCGAGGTTGAAGGTGTCGTCGTCGAAGTAGATGGACCGGTAGCCGTAGCGCCCAACCAGATCGCGCAGCATCCCTTCCACATAGTCCGGCTCGTAGAAGCGGACCGAGCGCTTGCCGGTGCCGTCCGGGTCGTTGCCGGTCATGGTCGCCGGCCAGACGCAGAAGATGCACTTGTAGGGGCAGCCGCGGCTGGCCCAGACCTGGAGCTGCGGCGCCTTCTGCCCGGCGGGGTTCACGTCCCAATAGCGGTGGGCAATGACGTCGTCGAAGTAGGGGTAAGGGGCGGCGTTCATCTCCGCCACCGTCAGCAGTTCGTGGGGCAGCACACCCGACGCACCGTTCAGCACGCGCACGCTGCCCTTCTCGTACTCGCCCTGGATGACGGCGTGGATGGGGAACTGCTCCATCACCGCCTCGCCCTTGGCGGACATGGCGCCGGTCAGCACGATCTTGGTGTCGGGCAGGATCTCCTTGACGCGTCGCACGATGGTCTGGTCGTGATCCCAGCAGGGCGTCGCCGTCTCGATGAAGATGTACTCGTACCGCTCCTCCCGCAGGTGCTGGAAATAGCTGTCGTAGGACTCGCGCAGCGCGATGGAGTCGCGGAACGTCACCTTGGCGCCCGTCGCCTTGGCGGCGTAGGTCGCGGCGTAGCCCATGAAGAAGGGATAGGGCAGATATTCCCCGAACACGAAGTTGCCGGGCGAGGAGTGGGCCTGGTTGGTGTGCGGCCACCGCGAACCGGCGCGCACGCCGCTGAACCACGCCGAGGCCGGGGCGTCGTCGCCGGCGAACTCGAACCGCTTGATCCACCAGGGCGGATTGCTGAACAGGACCTTCATCGCGCTTCCTTCCACCGCTCCCTGCGGATCGTCATGCTCGGACCGGCCATCACGGGCCGGCAATCACTGGCGGGCGAACCGGTCGGCCATCTCGGCGTGCATCTCGGCCAGAATGCCGTCGATGTCGCGGGTCAGCGACCAGTCCGGATAATGCTCCTGGAAACGCCGGATGTCGCTGATCCACCAGATGTGGTCGCCGATCCGGTTGGTCTCGTCGTAGCTCCAGGCCATCGGGCGGCCGGTGAGTTGCTCGGCCTTCGTGATGGCCTCCGCCATCGAGCAGTTGGAGTGACGCCCGCCGCCGATGTTGTAGACCTCGGCGCTGCGCGGCTTCTGGAAGACGTGCCAGAAGGCGTTCACCAGATCGAAGGAATGGATGTTGTCGCGCACCTGCTTGCCCTTGTAGCCGAACACCCGGTAAGGCGTGCCGGTGACCGCGCATTTCACCAGATAGGCCAGGAAGCCGTGGAGCTGGGCGCCGGAATGGCCCGGCCCGGTCAGGCAGCCGCCGCGGAAGCAGGCGGTCTTCATGCCGAAATAGCGCCCGTATTCCTGCACCATCACGTCCGCGGCCACCTTGGAGGCGCCGAACAGGCTGTGCTTGGTCTGGTCGATGCTCATCGCCTCCGGGATGCCGTGGGCGGCCCAGGGGTGGGACGGGTCCAGCTCCCAGCGGGTCTCCAGCTCCACCAGCGGCAGGGCGTTGGGCGTGTCGCCGTAGACCTTGTTGGTCGAAGTGAAGATGAAGGGGGCGTCCGGGCAATGGCGCCGCGCGGCCTCCAGCAGGTTCAGCGTGCCGTTGGCGTTGACCGAGAAGTCGGTGAAGGGCTCCCGCGCCGCCCAATCGTGCGAGGGCTGGGCGGCCGTGTGGATCACCAGCGCGATGGACGAGCCGTACCGCGCGAACAGCGCGTCGATGGCGTCCTGGTCGCGGATGTCCGCGGTGACATGGCTGTAGGACGGGTGCCGCTTCTCCAGCCGCTCCCGGCTCCAGGCCGTGCTCGCCTCGTCGCCGAAGAAGTAGCGGCGCATGTCGTTGTCCACGCCGACGACGTCGAACCCCTTCTCCGCGAAGAAGCCGACGGCTTCGGCGCCGATCAGGCCGGCGGACCCAGTGACGATGACGACGGACATGAGGGAGTTCTCCTCGGGAAAAGTGAAGCGGGGGGACCGCCAAGCGTCGTCTATAACAGAATCGGTTCCAGGATGCGCCGGTTGGCGCCCAGCCAGTCGATCAGCTCGTCCATGATGGCGCCGGGCGTCCGTTGCGGGCGCCAGCCGGTCGCCTGCGTGACGTCCGCGTTGTCGGTCACGTACCAGGGGATGTCGGCGGCGCGGGTTTCCGGGCTGGCGGCAATGGGGATGGTCCGGCCCGTGCGCTCCGCGCAGAGCCTAGTCAACTCGGCCAGCGACACGCTCACCTCCGGCCCGCCGCCCACGTTGAAGATCCGGCCCTTGAACCGGTCCATGCCGGCCACCTGCACCCTCAGCAGGTCGTACAGGTCGGCGACGTGCAGCATGTCGCGCACCTGAAGCCCCTCGCCGCCGAAGCCGCTGTAGGACAGAGTCCCGCCATACAGATGACGCGCCGCCCACAGCACGACGACGCCTTGGTCGACCTTGCCCATCTGCCAGGGTCCGGTCAGCACGCCGCACCGGTTGATCACGGCGCGCAGGCCGTACATGGCGCCGTATTCCTCGATCATCAGCTCCGACGCCAGCTTGGTGGCGCCGTAGATGGAGCGGCTGCCCGGCATCGGAAAGCCCGTCGCGATGCCCGCCGCCGACCAGCCCGGCCCGGCGGCGCCGCCCGGCAGCACCAGCCGCGTGGCGCCGCGCTCCAGCGGCAGCCGGCGCAGCGGGTCGATGGGATAGACGCGGCTGGTGGACAGGAACACCATGTCAGCGCCGTGGCGCCGCGCCGCCTCCAGGCAGTTCACCGTGCCGACGAGGTTGGTGTTGATGACGTAGGCCGGGCTGCCGTCATAGCCGGCATGCACCGACGGTTCGGCGGAGCATTCCAGCAGCAGGTCGAAGGCGCCGAGTTCCTCCAGATCCTCCGGGTTGCGCACGTCGCCATGGGCGAAGCGCACGCCGCCCGCGCGCAGGCGGTCCAGGGCCAGTTCGGAACCGCGCCGGCGCAGGTTGTCGAAGGCGACGACCTCGGCTTCGGGGCGGTCGCGCTTGAACAGAAGGGCAAGGTTGGAGCCGACGAATCCCGCCCCGCCCGTGACGACGATCCTGCAGGGGCGTGTGGCGTTCATGACGGGGTTTCGTCCAAATGTCTTGCGGCGGAATGGGCCGATGATCGAAGGGGGGCGGTTAACAAAGCCTCAAATTGCGCGTGGCGCCAGGGCTTTCGCATCAAGCCCTCAGCGCCGCGGCCAGCCGCGTCCAGCCGCCGGGCGCCGTGGGCCCCGTCTTGCGGCAGAACCAGACCACGGGCGCGTGGAGGGTGTCGCCGGTCAGCGCCACCAGATGCGGGTTTTCCGCGCCGGGCGCTCCGGTCCGCACCAGCCGGTCGAGAGTCGCGTCGCTCAACGATGAATCGAAGCCGCCGAGCAGTTCGAAGCCGGTGTGCCGTTGGAACAGGGTCGCGAGGCCCTCGCCGGCCAGGTCGGGAGCAAGGCCGGCCACATCCGTGCCGCCGTCGAGCCGCAGCCGGCCCATCACGGCCAGGATGCCGCCGTCCGCCAACCGCTCGTCCGCCCAGGCGAGCAGACCATCGGCGTTGCGATCGAAGACTGCGTCCTGGAGCAGAAGGACCGCGTTCCAGGGGGTGTCCCCGGATCGTTGCCCGGCGGCTTCGGGCAGGCCGTGGTGGATGGCGATCCGGTCACGGCGGAACAGGCGCGGCTTCAGCAGCCACGTGTCCAATTCGCCCGCCGCCGCGCGCCCGGCCCGCGTCGCGGCTCCGGGGCCGATGTCCAGCACGTCCACATGGGAGACCCATTCCGTCAGGGCCAGATAGAAGCCGTCGATGGCGGTGCTGATCGCCAGCATCCGGGCCGTTCCGTCGAGCAGCCCCAGCCGGTCGAGCCCGTACAGGAGGTGCACGCGCTCCCACGTCCCCCGGCTGCGCTTGAAGTAGCTGTAGACGTGGTTGAGCCGTTCGTCGTCCCGCAGCGCCTCGAAGTCGGGGATGTTGTCGGCCGCGCTGACGTGAAAGGTGCCGCAGTTCGTCTTGAAGCGCTGCGCCCAGGCGAACCAGGCCGGGTCTTCCCAATCCTCCGACGCGGCCAGCTTGGCGAGGCGTGGCGGTCCATCCGGCCGTTCCATCGCGGTAATGCGCAGGCGCGGGCGCAGGCGGCGGGCGTTGCGGTGGCGTAGCGCCGCGTCCCGGAGGCGGGCCAGAGTCTCTTCGGACACGCCTTCGCTCCGCGCGGCGCCCGGCCAGTCCAGCAGCGCCAGCAGCGGGGCGGACCAGCGGCGCGGATCGACGGCGGCGAGGTCGGGAGCCGCCGCCGCGGCCTTCAGGTCGCCGCGGGCAAGCGCCACCTCGCGCGAGGGCATCGCCAGCCGGCGGCCCAGGGCCTGCCGCATGAAGGCTTCGAGCGGCATCCCCGCCGGGCCGGCCGATGCGTCCGGCGCCATGGCCTGCCGGATGATGGCGGTCAGCCGGTCGCCGACGGCGTCCAGCGTGTAGTCGGCGAGCGCCCGTTCATAGGCGGCCTCGGCCACGGCCCGGCGCCTGTCGTCGTCGTCGATCAGCGTCGCCAGACGGTCGGAGAAGTCCTCCAGCCCCTCGCCGAGAAGGATGGACGCGCCGTTCTCCAGGCAATGCACCGCCTCGCCGACCGGCGTGGCGCAGATCGCCACCTTGGTCAGCATGTACTCGAACATCTTGGTCGGGCTTTTCGAGGCGTTGAACGCGTTGTCGGCGTAGGGCAGGACGCCGATGTCCATCTCGTTGAGCACCGCGCCGAACGCGCCCGGCGGGATGTGCTCGTGGAAGACCAGGTTGTCCATCTCCGGGTGGCGCTGCCGCAGGCGCCGTTTCAACTCCTCCCAGGCCCGCCCGAAGCCGATGATGTGGAAGCGGGCCTTGCGGCGGATGCGGCTCGGGACCAGGGCGAAGGCATCGACGCCGAAGACGATGTCCCGCATGGGGATGTCGCCCCACACGTCGCCGCACCACAGGATGTTCACGGAGTCGCCGAAACGCCGGCGACCGTCGCCGCGGCGGTCCGGATTGAAGACGTCCCGGTCCGCCACCGTGTGGACAAGGTGCGTGTTCGGGTTGAAGGGGGCGAGCAGGTCGAGGATGCGCCGGCTGGACGCCACGCAGGCCTGGGCCCGTTCGGCGAAGCGGGCAAGGAATTCCTCGGGCTTCAGCGACGGTAGCCAGGGCTCGATCCGGCGGAAGGGCTGGCTGCCCAGATCATAGTCGTCGTAGTCGAGCACGATCCGGTTGCCGTTGCAGCCTGCCGCCATCAGACAGGCGACCGCGTGGTAGCCGGCCTTCTGCACGTAGAGCAGCGCGCGCGGGTTGCGCGATAGCACCTCGAAGGCGGCCAGAGTCAGGCGGAGCTTCTCCTCCTCCGGCAGATTGGCGGCAAACCCCCCTTGCTCGGTCGCGCCGAGATGGTCGAAGAAGGAGAGCACCTCCGCGCGCAGTCCGCGCTGGTTGACCAGCTTTGCGAAGCTGTAGGCGCGCACACGGGCGGGTGCCAGTTTGAACCCGTCCTGCGCGACGAAGATGACGTCGGCCTGGGCATAGCGGGCCATGTCGTTCGGGCCCAGCGGTGAAGGGATCGCCATTGATGATCCGGGAAGGACGCGGAGGAAATCGCGCCACCCTCTGATTGCTTCTGCTGAAGGTCAAGTCGAAAATATTGCGGGCGCCCGTCTCTCGCGTCTCTCCGAAGATGGGTTGCGCAGTAGGGAATTTTGTTTCAGAACCCGGTGGAGGTGGGGGCGGCTGCGGTCTTTTCCACACAGAACCGCCTTCTTGTCCTGTTGCTCCGGTGGTGTTTCATGATTTCCGTCATTGTCTACGGCAGGAACGACTCGCACGGCTATAATCTGCACAAACGCGCCGCTCTTAGCCTCAACAGCATCGCAGAGGTTTTGACCGCTCCCGGCGATGAGATCGTCTTCGTCGATTACAACACGCCTGACGATCTGCCAACCTTCGTCGAAGCGATTCTCGATACGTTGACCGGGGGCTGCCGGGAGATTCTGCGTGTCGTTCGCGTTCGTCCGGCGCTGCATGCCCTTTTCGCCGACCGGACCAGCTATGCGACCATAGAATCGGTCGCCCGGAACGTGGGCTTGCGCCGCTCCAATCCGCGCAACCGCTGGATATTGTCCACGAATACCGACATGGTTTTCCTCCGCCGGGATGGGGGCCGTTCCCTGTCAGAGCTGGTGGACGGGTTGCCCGACGGCTTCTATCAGGTGCCGCGTTTCGAAGTGCCGGAATCACTGTGGGAATCCTTGGACCGCCGCGATCCCCGCTTGGCGATCGAACGATTTCGCTGGTGGGGTGCGCGTTTCCATCTGAACGAGCTGGTGCACACCGATCCGATCACGCGCTTTGACGGCATCGGAGACTTCCAGCTTGCCCTCCGGTCGGACCTGTTCGCGATCCATGGCTTCAACGAGGACATGCTGGCGGGGTGGAACGTCGACATGAACCTGTGCCATCGGCTGCACCGCCGGTATGGGCGTGTCGATTCCCTGTCGGGCCAAGTCCTGGCCTATCATTGCGGCCACACCCGTCTCCCCACGGCGATCCATCGCGACGACACGGTCATGAACGATCCGGTGCGCTACATCGACCGTGTCGTTCGGGATGACCTGCCCGAACAGGCGGAGCGTTGGGGGCTGGTGCGTCATGCGCTGGAGGAATTCCGCGCGGACGCCCCCCCTTCCGGCCGTCTGCCCGCCGCCCTGGAAAAGAGCCTGCCGGCGCAGGACGATCCCGGACGTGAGGCATGGAACGACTTCACCAACTTCAGCGCCCGTTTCCGTTTGCGGCTCGACCCGGACCACGCGCTTCCCTATGTCGCGGATCTCCTGGCGACGGCGCCGCCGGATGCGGTGCTGGCCTATGTCGGCAGCCACCGTGGGATGTTCGAACGCACGCTGCGGGCTTGGCGGGCGCTTGGCCATGGCGAGGCGGTCCTGGTGCCCGAAAGTGGGGTGATTCCGGATGAATTCCCCGGCGTGGAAGCCGTCGACGCGCTGGAGTTCGACCGCCGGGCTTCCCTTTTCCTGTTCGAATTTGCCTTGGACGACGATTGGCTTGCGCAGGATCCCTGCCCCTGCTTCGAGGGGATTCCGGAGGAAGGGCTGAGGCAACTCGGCCTGATCTACGGCCTCTTCATTCAGCAGACGGAACGGGAGCGCCAACGCCTCGCGGCGGGCAAGGGCACGCCGAGGCGTTTCATCGGCGTGCCTGCGGTCAACACGTTCTTCGGCATGCGCTTCGGAGAGCGGGTCATGTTCACGCACACGATGTTCAGCACGCGCGTCCGGCATGGGCAGGTCCGCCGCACAGGGCTCGCCGTCCGATCCGATGGGGCGGCGGACGAGGCAGGGCGGCGGCTTGGAGCGGCCCTAGGCCGAGCCTTTCCCATCGACCGGCAGGAGGTCGAGATCGCGCGCGGCGATCTGGATCGCATCCTTGCCGCCGAAGGGCCGGACGCTGTCGAACCGCACCGCTGCACGGCGGTCGCTCAGGCGTTGCTGGACGTTGTCGGGGCGGCGGTGCCTGAGCCGGTGCGGCAGGAGCGCAGACGTTGGATCGAACGGAACCGGCCGAGTCGTGCCCTGCGGGAGCGTATCGATCCTCTCATCGTGTCATCCAAGCCTCCTGCCCCGCCGCTGCTCAACAAGCTCTGCGCGGCGGAGGATTGGGAGGATACTCATTGGCGGGCCGTCGCCGAGGAGTTCACGCGTGACGGCTTGCCTTTCCGGGCATCCACCTACGCCTATTTCAAGCGCAGCCGCGGGGTGTGGGAACGCACCCACATGCTGTACGGGTTGGGGCGGCTTGGCGTGATCGGGCATGATGCCCGCTGTGCGGTGATCAGCCGGGCGCCGGACGGGCTGGGCCACTTCCTGTCGCTCCGGACCGCCGGAGTGGACATCATCGACCTTCAGGGGCATGGGACCGGCTGGCTGGCGCGGCGGCGGATGCGCCGGATGGACCGGATGTCCATCCACCCCGATCCGGCCTCCCCGGCGCCGGACCGTTCATGGCCGGACCGTTCATGGAATGCCGTCTTGATTCCGCAGAACACCTTGCTAGGGGCCGGATTGCGGCAGGCCGACACCCTTCTGCGCAACACCGCCCGCAGACTGGCCGGAGGCGGAGTCATCACCTGCTCCGTGGAGACCGCTCTCGATAATCGGGGGCGGAGGGATTGTCCGGCTCCGGACCGGATCGCCGCAGTGATGGGCATCCTTGCGGACAGGAGCGGGCTGGTGCTCTGCGGGGGAGTGGACTGGAGCCTGAGCGACGCCACACTAGATCGGATCGCCGTGCGGGGAGAGGATTCGGAACGCCGGCCGCATCTGGTGACGCGCGACGATCACGGGCATTGCACCTGTTCGGTCTGGTTCCTGAGCAAGGGGGAACACCCTCAGCGCTGAGCGAAGGGAAAGCGGTGCACACGTTTCCAGACGCCTAGGCTCTCAACGAACTGGACGACCGGTCCCGTGAAGCCATGGGCAGCCAGGCCACCCAGGTCCTTCGGCGACGACAAAAGCCGGTATTCAGCCCAGACCGCCGCCCGATGGGCGGCCATGGCGTCGGTAAAAGAGGCATCCAACTCCCTTATGTAACCATCGCCCGCACCGAGTTGGCGATCGTGGTGCCGGAACTGGCCGAGCACGCTGTTCACCACCGTCGGCGCCCCCCTCCCCGCGAACCGGCGCCACAGGTCGAAGTCGCCGGCGATCCGCAAACGGGTGTCCAGCCCCCCACAGGCATGCCACAATCGCCCGGTCCACAGGCTGCCTTCCTGCTGCAGGAAGGGCAGGTGGCGGTTGTCGTGGAGCCCGGCGGCAAGCGTCTTGGCCGGGAAGGCGAAGCAATCTTCGATGTGGACGAGGCTGCCACGGGCATTGAGCCGCGTGATCCGCCCGGTCAACCACTCGATGTCGGGAAAGGCCGCCGTCACGTCGCAGGCGGTTTGCAGGGCTCCGGGTGCCAAGCGGTCGCTGGCGTTGATCCAACCCATCAGCGAATCACCGTCCACGCCGAGCTGCGCGAAGCCCCGGTTCAGGGCATCGTACATGCCGTTGTCCATGCGCGAATCAACCGTCATCCGGATCCCACGGCACAGGATCGGGAAGTTGCCGTTCTCCAAACAGGCCTGCCAATGCTCCAGCCGCTCCAGCGTGCCATCGCGCGATCCACCGTCCTGGACATGGTAGACGATTTCGAAATCGCCGCTCTGGCTGAGCACGCTTGCGACCGTATCGTCGATGAACGCCGCGCTGTCGAGGCAGGGGGTGACGATCTGGAAGCAGCGGGGCATGGCTGATCTTCTATAAGCTTTTGTGTCGAAGCTTGTGCGAGCGCATGGTGCACGCCACTGCGACATGAGTACACTGATTCCGGCCAGTCGAGCCGATTAATTGGGAGAACCACCTTGGATTTGCCGGACAGCGCCATCGACTCGTTCAAGAAAGCCATCTGGCGGGTCATCGAGGCCAACACGGAGGCTTTCGCACCGCATGTTCTCAGTCATGCGAATTCATTGCAGCGAATCCGTAATCGCGGCATTGATTGCAGGACGGTGATCGACGTGGGGGCGTCCGATGGCCGATGGTCGCAAATGGCGCGGAGCTTTTGGCCGGACGCGCATTATCATCTGGTCGAAGCGTTCGAGCATTGGAACGGCGCGCTCCAGGCGCTGACCGCAGACGATCCCCGAATGACTTTCACCTTGGCGGCGGCCGGGGCGGAGGACGGCGAGACGCCGTTCACCAACTCCTTCGACGATCCGTTCGGTGGCACGGCCATGCCCGACGCGGGCGCGCCGCAATGGACCGTCCGGCAGGTCTCCCTGGACCAAGAGGTGGAACGGCTTGGCTTTGAAGGGCCGTTCATGGTCAAGCTCGACACGCACGGTACGGAACGCGAAATTCTGGCCGGTGCTCGCCGGGTCCTGGAAAGCTGCGAAGTGCTGGTGATCGAGATGTACAATTATGGGGAGGACAGCCGGCGTTTCCCCGCCATGTGCCAGCATGTGGAAAGTCTGGGATTCCACTGCATCGACATGGGGGAGCCGATGTTCCGCGATCATGACCGGGCGTTCTGGCAGGTGGATTTCTTCTTCGTACGTAAGGATCGTCCGGAAGCGGTTTATCCCCAGTTTCGTTGAGGCGGGATGCCGCCAAGCCAGCGGATGGCTGGGGCGGCAGTGTCTTCAGAGGCGGCTTTCACGTACCAGATCATTCAAGAAGGTTTCGGCGCAGGCGCGGCGGCGGATCAGACTGGCCTCGCAAGCCGCTCGTTCCGCTTCGACTCCCCGCCTTGGCGGCAGGTTCGGAAGGGCGCGCGCGATGACACCGGCCAGATCCTCAGGATCGCCGGCGCGGAAGAAATGGCCCTGTGCGCCGAGTTGCTCCCGGTGGACAGCAAAATCGGAGACGATCAGCGGGCAGCCGACCGCCCGCGCATCCTCCACTACGGTGCTCCAACCTTCGAACAGGGATGGCTGGATAACGGCGGTGCACGCCCGCAGCAGCGCGATCTGCTCATCTTGCGGAATCACGCCAAGGTGGCGGATACAGCTTTCGAGCCCCTGTTCCTTGACGATGCCGAACAGCGTTTCAAAATACCCGTCGTGACGGTAATCTTTCGTGCTGCCAGTGCAGACGAGATCAACG
This sequence comes from Azospirillum brasilense, assembly GCF_005222205.1. Lineage (NCBI taxonomy): Bacteria > Pseudomonadati > Pseudomonadota > Alphaproteobacteria > Rhodospirillales > Azospirillaceae > Azospirillum > Azospirillum brasilense. The sequence continues at coordinate 181,549 of NZ_CP032350.1, forward strand.
GGAAAACCCCGTTCCTTTAGTAGGCGGACGGCGTTGAAGGCGGTCTGGTGATCCTTGTGCACCCAGAATTGATTAGGAATATAGAGAAAGCTCGACGGCAATTTGTATTTCTCGATCACGGCGCGGACCGGTGCTGATTCGCCGGTTGAAATGGTACTGACGAACGGCCAGACGTAGGGGCGGGCCCGATGGGATGGGAAGAATTCCTGAAAATCGAATAGCGCGTTCCGGCTGCTGAGGATGAGCGGACCGTCGCGGTCGGCCAGGACGCGGCAGATATCGTCCCGATATTGTTTTTCCGCGTCATTGAACAGTGCTGGCAGGCGCCGGTGTTGGAAATCGGGAATCCATGCCCAGTGGCGTGGTGTGGTGACCATAGGGGTTTCGCCCATTGGCATCGGCACGATGGCCGTAACGCTGCGCGCGATCGCTCGACGCCGCTCCGCGGCGGGGACATGGAGGAGAAAACGTCCGGCTTCGTCCCCGGAAGCCCGGATGATGGCGCCTTGGGGGCCGATCACAGCCTTCACCACGTCCAGTGAGCAAGCCTCCTCAACAGAAGACGGCCATTCTCCTGGCGTATCATTGAAGACATAAATTGAAGGCTTTTTCTGTTCTGGAAGATAATCAATTGTCTTTATGAAATTTGTTACGTAATTAATGCCGCCCATCCAGCCATGATAGCTGCGGAATAATGAAACAAGAAGCGTCAACTCAGCGTTTTTATGCATGATGATGCCCGATTTTGTCTTTATATTATCGCCGACTCACGGCGCAGCCAGAGGGCGTAATCCAGTATTCCCTCTTCAATCGACCGTCGCGGCATGAATCCCAGAGCGGAAAGACGGCTTGTGTCCGCTTGGAGATGCTGTGGATTGCCGTGCCGCTCCGTGCCTGTGAAGCGGATGCTGGCGGCAGGGCTGAGGGCTTTGCCTAGCATTTCCAGGAGGTCGGAGAGGCTTACAGCCCGTCCAGTACCGCCATTGATGATGATGGGGTCGGGCAACCTGCTGTTCAGCAGCAACAGCGTCAGATCGACCATGTCTTCGATATGGAGGAAATCTCGGGTTTCTTCTCCAGTCGCATTGACATCGACTGTGCCAGAGCTCGTCAGAAGGCGCCGGCCAACGTCCCAGAGCACTTGCTTGCGCAAGCCCGGGCCATAAATCGAGAAGAAGCGGATGACGGCGCAACGGATCCCGTGGGTAGCAGCTCCCTGCTGGCAGAGCTTCTCAGCCAGCAGCTTGTGCCAGCCATATTGGGAAACCGGTGCGCACGGATCGTCTTCTTTGAGGGGAACCGGAGCCGCGTTTCCATATACCGCGGCGCTCGAAAGAAACACAATGCGGACATTGGGCGCCAGACGGCCCAGAGTATGGACCAGGCTGGCCGTCGTCGTCACTGTGCGTTGGAAGTCGTCGAAAGGGGCCGCTTGGCCGGCTGCGACGGAGGAACCGCCGGCCGCATGCACCACGGCGTCCGGAGCTCCGAAGCGCCGGACCGCAAATTCGATCAGGTCGGGAGCGATGCTTCCAGCCAAGAACAGAGGATCGGCCCGTTCAGGTGAGCCCTCTGGGGCATGCCCCAGACCAATGGCCCGGCGTCCGCTCGCCCGCAGTCGCTGTAAGATTGCCCGCCCGGCGAAGCCCGCTGCGCCAGTCACCCAGATTGATTGATCGGGTATGGGATTTTCCGTCAAGCAGGTCACAAAGGGGGAGGGCAAGGGAAGCACGATGACGAAGAACCTGGATAGCTGCGGACAAAGCGCGCCCGGCATGCCGCCCACTCCGATTCGCCCGGTGCGGTGACAACACAGTGTAGAGGTCCGTATATGGAGAGGCAATTGCTTTCACCTATGAACTGTACGCCAACTCATGGTGGGAAAGAGCGCGTCAGAAGCAGCAATTCATCTTCTTTAACCTTTTTCGGCAACAATGGGCCAAATCGGCTTCACGGGAATCGCCAGCCCGAGGAAGGACCGTATCCGACCACGACAGCCTGCCGGTACCTATGATCCTGACTGTTTTCCAACAGCCGAACTGCCGGCCTTCGCCTGGGAAGAGGCGGAGTTTCCTGTGATGCGCGTGCAGGCCGTCGTTCAAGCGCGGATGACGTCCTCGCGGCTGCCTGGAAAGGTGTTGCGGCCGCTGGACGGCAAGCCGATGCTCCTTTTCCTGCTGGAGCGGATCGCGCGATGCAGTACCCTCTCCGGCGTGGTCGTGGCGACGTCGGAGCAGAGGGAAGATGATGCCGTGGCGGAAGAGTGCCGGAAAGCGGGTGTATCCTGTTTCCGGGGCGATCTGTTCGACGTGGCCGCCCGTTTCGCGGGGGCATTGGGCCGCTATCCCGCCGATGCTTTCGTGCGCGTCAATGCAGACAGTCCGCTGCTCGATCCGGCGCTTATCGACCAGGGGGTGGCACTGTATCGATCGGCTGATGCCGATCTGGTCTCCAATGTCTTTCCGCGCAGCTTTCCACCGGGGCAGTCGGTTGAGGTGATCCGCACCGACACGTTTCTTACAGCATTGGACGACATGTCCAACGACGTGCGCGAACATGTGACCCTCCATTTCTATCGCAACGCCTCGCGCTTCCGGATCAGAAATTTCACGGCTCTGCGCCCGTATAGGGGACTGCATATGGCTGTGGACACCGAGGCGGATTGGGGACGGTTCAGTTCTTGTGTCGCGGCCATGGAACGGCCGCACTGGCACTATGGGCTGGAGGAGCTTGCCACGCTCTGGCCTGGCGCGCGCGCCGGGGAGGCTTCGTGACCTTTTTGAAAGCTGCTGTCATCGGACTCGGAGTCGGGGAACAGCATATCGAGGGCTTCGAACGTCATTCGGCCTGCCGCGTCACGGTTCTATGCGATATCGACCATGATCGGTTGGCCGCCGTCGGCGCCCGCCATCCAGGCCGTTCCCTGGTCTCTGATCCCGGACAAGTGCTGTGCGACCCGAATATTGATGTAGTGTCCATCGCCTCCTACGACGACGCTCATTTCCAGCAAGTCGTCACCGCCCTGGAGCATGGCAAGCATGTCTTCGTGGAGAAGCCGCTCTGCCAGACGGATGTCGAACTCGACGGCATTTACCGGGCGTTGTTGCGTCACCGCGGCCTCCGCCTCAGCTCGAACCTGCCGCTCCGGCGGGTACCACGATTCCTTGATCTGCGTGCGCGCATCCTGTCCGGAGCGATGGGGGCCCTCTATCACGTCGAAGGTGATTACAACTATGGGCGCCTGCACAAGATCACGGAAGGCTGGCGCGGCGCCCTCCCGTCCTACTCGGTTATGAAAGGGGGCGGGATCCACATGGTGGACCTGCTGCTTTGGTTCACTGGCCAACGGGTGACCGAGGTGTTCGCGATGGGCAACCGGATCGCCAGCAAGGGCTCGCAGGTCCGGTTCGACGACATGGTGGTCGCAACGCTGCGCTTCAGCGGTGGCGCGGTCGGCAAGGTCGCGGCGAACTTTGGCTGCGTGCACCCGCATTTTCACCGCCTGTCCGTCTACGGGACCGCCGGCACCTTTGTGAACGAGCCGGACGGTGCCCGCTACCATTTCTCCCGCGATCCAGGCGATCCAGTGGAACTTGTGGACAATCTCCACTCCGGCACTGACAAGGGGGCGGGGGTTGCCGCCTTCGTGAATGCGATCTTGACCGGAGAGCGGCCTGACGTCACAGAACAGGACGTGTTCGATGCCATGTCCGTGTGTCTGGCGATCGACCGATCAAACGTTGAGGGCGCTCCGTGCGCCGTGCATTACCGAGAAATCGGCTGAAACCTGGAGCGGTGGAATACCGATGCGCAGCATTCCCTTTGGAAAACCCATCATTGGCGATGCAGAACGCCAAGCGGTCATGGCTGTTCTGGCCGGATCGACTCTGGTGCACGGACCGCTGGCGAAGAAGTTCGAGGAGGTCTTTGCCGACTTCACAGCGGCACCGCACGCGGTCTCGGTGGCGTCCTGCACGGCGGCCATGCACCTCGTCTACTTCCATCTTGGCTTCGGTCCCGGCGACGAGGTGGTTGTGCCGGCGCAGACGCATACCGCGACGGCGCATGCGGTGGAATTGGTGGGAGCCAAGCCCGTCTTCGTCGATTGCGAGGCCGGAACCGGCAACATCGACGTGGCGGCGGTGGTGGCGGCCATCACGCCGCGCACCCGTGCGATTGCCGTCGTCCATTATCTGGGCGTTCCGGTCGACATGGCGGCCATCACAGCGCTTGCTCGGCAACATGGGCTGTTCGTGCTTGAGGATTGCGCGTTGGCAATCGGAACCCGGCTCGACGGCATTCACGCGGGTTTGCATGGCGATGTCGGTTGCTTCTCCTTCTATCCGGTGAAACACATGACCACAGCCGAAGGCGGCATGATCATCTGCCGGGACCCGCAGCTTGCCGCGCAGCTTCAGCGCAAGAAGGCCTTCGGGGTGGACCGCACGGTTGGGGAGCGCACGGTCCCCGGCATGTATGACGTTACCATGCTGGGCTTCAACTACCGCATGAACGAAATCGAGGCGGCGATTGGCATTGAACAGGTTGAACGCCTGCCGGACATGCTGGAGCGTCGGAGGGCGAACAGCGCCGTTCTGCGTGACGGGCTGCGGGGGATCGCAGGGATCGGTCTTCTTGAGGACAGCCCGGCGGGCGGCGAAAGCAGCCATTACTGCCTGAGCGCCATCCTTGACGACTCCCTGGCCGCGCGGCGGCTGTCGATCATCAAGCACCTGAACGCTGCGGGGATCGGCACCAGCATCTATTACCCGCGCCCCGTCCCGCTTATGAGTTATTATCGGGGCAAATACGGGTTCAACGAAGGCGATTTCCCCCAGGCCGAGCGGATCAGCAACAATTCGATCGCGCTGCCGGTGGGGCCTCACCTGGATGAAGAAGACATGGCTTACATTGCCAATGCGATGGCTGATGCAGTTAAGGAGAGCAAGTGATGGCAAGTGCGATGGCTGGTCGCAAGATAGTTATTACCGGCGGCGCCGGGTTCATCGGCCATAATCTTGCCTTGTCCCTGAAGGCCATGGGCGCAAAGGTCGATATCCTGGATAGCCTTCAGGTCAACAATCTGAACGCCTTCGCAAGCAACACCAACAACCTGCCAAATCGCGATCTCTATCTCAGCCTGATCCAGCAGCGCCTGTCGATGCTGTTCAGTGCGGACATTCCGGTCCATGTGATCGATGTGCGTGATTACCACACCACGGGTCGCCTTCTGGCGGAGCTTCAGCCTGATGTGATCGTCCATCTCGCGGCCATCGCTCACGCCAACGTCGCCAACAAAGATCCCTATTCAACCTTTGATCACAGCCTTCGCACCCTCGAAAACACGCTCGACTACGCGCGCCAGTTCGGGACGCATTTCGTCTATTTCTCGTCGAGCATGGTCTACGGCGATTTCCCCGATGGCTTCGTGACCGAAGAGTCGACGTGCAACCCTCTGGGCATCTACGGCGCGTTGAAGTTTTCCGGCGAGAAGATGGTCATCGCCTACAATCAGGTTTTCGATCTTCCCTACACCATCGTTCGCCCGTCGGCGCTGTATGGCGAGCGGTGCGTCAGTCGACGGGTCGGGCAGGTCTTTATCGAGAACGCGCTGCAAGGTTTCCAATTGCAGGTTGCCGGCGACGGTTCCGACCGGCTTGACTTCACGTATGTTGCCGACGTCGTCAATGGGGTCGCGCGGATCATTGAGGACGAGCGGTCGCGCAACCAGATCTTCAACATGACTTTTGGCCAGTCGCGCTCGATCGCCGGAATGATCGACATCGTCTGCTCGCACTTCCCCGACGTCTCGGTGACCTACATCCCACGGGATCGCCTCATGCCCTCGCGTGGGACCCTGTCCATGGACAAGGCGCGCCGCTTGCTGGACTTCGAACCCAGCTTCCCGGTCGAACGGGGCTTTCCCCTTTACATCGACTGGTACAAGAAGCTGTTTGCCGAACGCCAGAAGACGCCGCAGGCCGCCGCTGTATGACCGCAGCCGCGCTTCCGGGAGAAGGCACCCGCGACGGTGCCGGATGGACGCGGGACGCGTGGTTGGGGCAGCGGCTCGGCGTACCGGCATGGCGGCTCGATCCGACGGTGCCAGGCTGGGCCGACGCCATGGCCGGTGTCCTCAACCGGAAGGGCTTTGCCTACGCGCGGCTGCCGACGGCGGACGTGGGCGCTCTGGGCAAACTCCTCGACGCGGGTTTCCGGGTGGTCGACACAACGATGACCGCTGAGCGCGAGGCGGAAGGGCTGACGCCGTCGCCCAAAGGATGGGTGCGCTTCGCCGAACCGGGCGACCGCTATGCCGTCCGTGCGGTGGCGCGCCGTGCGTTCCGCTTCTCGCGCTTCCATCTGGACCCGGCGATTGCCGCCTCCACGGCGGATATGACCCGAGCCGATTGGATCGACGGCTATTTCGACGGGGGCCGAGGATCGGCGATGGTGGTTGCCGGTTTGCCCGGCGCTGAGCCATCCGGATTCCTGCTGCTGCTCGGACCGGAGAAGGGAACCCTTGTCATCGACCTGATCGCCGTAGATGAATCGGCACGGGGCCAAGGTCTGGCTACCGGCATGATCGCCTTCGCCGCGGGCAGGATCGCCGGGGTTGACCGTCTTCGGGTCAGCACCCAGGCCGCCAACATTCCCTCTCTGCGGCTGTATGGGCGGATGGGGTTCCTGCTCGTATCCTCCCACTATGTCGTTCACCTTCACCACGGTTGACCGGATGCGCATCGGGACTCATGACCTGAACGAGCGGGTGCTCGTTATCGCCGAGATCGGCAACAACCACGAGGGCGACTTTACCCGCGCCCAGGAGATGATCGTCCGAGCCGCCGAAGCCGGCGCGGACGCCGTGAAGTTCCAGACGATCGTACCGGATCGCCTCGTCTCAGCGACCGATACCGCGCGCATCGAGCAGCTGACCCGGTTCCGTTTCGACTATGACCAGTTCGCGCGCTTGGCCGAAACGGCGGAGCGGGCCGGTGTGATCTTCCTGTCCACACCCTTCGATCTGGAGTCTGCGGCGGCCCTGGCTCCCCTCGTGCCAGCTTTCAAGGTGGCCTCCGGCGACAACGACTTCTTTGCGCTGCTGGCTGTGGTGGCCCGGATGGGAAAGCCGGTCCTGCTGTCGACCGGCATGTTGGACCTTGCTGGCGTGCAACGCGCGGCGGAGCATATCGCAGCGCAACGGCCGACGGAGAGGCCAGCGGAGAAGCCGCAGGCCGGTCTTGTCCTTCTGCACTGCGTGGCAGCCTATCCGGCACCGGTCGAGGACGCCAATCTTGGTGCCTTGCGGAGCATGGCCAGCCTGGGCCATCCAGTCGGCTATTCCGACCACACGCTCGGGATCGAGGCGGCAGTCCTCTCGGTGGCGCTCGGCGCAAGGGTGATCGAAAAGCACTTCACGCTCGACAAAACCCTTTCGACCTTCCGGGACCACGCCCTGTCCGCCGACCCGTCAGACATGGCCGAGCTGGTGCGGCGGGTGCGCGAGGCGGAAACCCTGCTGGGCGACGGAATCAAGCGGCCGGCGACGTCGGAACTGGCGAACATGACCGCCGCCCGGCGGGCTATCGCTGCGGTTCGCGATCTGCCCGCCGGCCATGTCCTGGCGCTGGAGGATCTGACCTGGCTGCGACCAAGGAGGGGTCTTGAACCCGGACGGGAAAGCGAGCTGATCGGCTGCCGGCTTGCGGTGCCGGTCGCCCGCGGCGAAGCCTTCACGCTAGACCACATGGCGGAGGGCTGACCCGTGTGCGGCATCGCCGGTTACATCGGCACCCGGTTCCTTGACGACAGCCGTCTGGAGGCCTGCCAAGCGTCAATGACGCGACGCGGGCCGAACGCTCGCGGAGCGCTTCGGCGGTCCTGGTCGGACGGACGCCATGCGGTCCTGCTGCACAGCCGCCTCGCCATCATCGATCTCGACCGGCGTGCCAATCAACCGCTCCGTTTGGACGGACAGGCGCTCTGCTACAACGGCGAGCTTTACAATTACGTGGAGGTTCGGCGTGCGCTTCTGGCGGAGGGCGCTCCGCCCTTTCTGACCAACAGCGACACCGAGGTGCTGGCCCGCCAGCTTTCCCGCCATGGCTGGAGCGGTCTGGATGCCTGCGAGGGCATGTGGGCATTCGCCCTGCTCGACGAGACGGATGGCTCCCTGCTGCTGGCCCGCGACCGGTTCGGCGAGAAGCCGCTCTACCTCATGCGAACCGCCGACGGGCTGTATTTCGGGTCGGAGGTCAAGTTCATCGCGGCCCTTGCCGGGCGTTGGCCGGAACCCGACCTCGACCACCTCAAGCGCTATCTGGTGAACGGGTACAAGGCGCTCTACAAGCGGGCGGGCACGGGATTCTTCAAGGGGGTGAGCGAACTGCCCGCCGGTTGCGTGCTCTCCATCGACAAGGCTGGGCGCGAAACCCTGAGCCGGTACTGGACGCCAACGCGCGACCCGGTCGAAGACGGGCTGGGCTTCGAGGAATCGGTGACGATGGTGCGCGAGGCCCTTGTTCGCTCTGTCGAGCTCCGGCTGCGCGCCGATGTGCCTCTGGCCTTCTGTCTGTCGGGTGGTGTCGACTCCAACGCTCTGATCGCCATCGCCAAGCGTCTGTTCGGCTATGACGTCCATGGCTTCACCCTGATGAACAAGGACGAGCGGTATGAGGAAGCCGCGATGGTCAAGGAGGCCGTCTCGGCGCTCGGGCTGCGGCATACCGTCGTGCCGATCCACAGCGACGGCTTTCTGAAGGGGCTACGGACCCTCATCCGTCAGCATGACGCTCCGGTCTACACCATTACCTATTACGTCCAATGGCTGCTGATGGGCGCCATCGCGGGCGACGGCTACCGAGTCTCGGTCAGCGGAACGGGCGCGGACGAAATATTCAGCGGCTATTTCGACCACCACAACGCCTATCTCGCCGCCGTGCACGACGATCCGGGCCGGCACGCGGTGGCGTTGGCCGACTGGTCGGCGCATGTGCGGCCCATCGTCCGGAATCCCTATCTGCAGGACCCCGCGCTTTTCGTGCGCGACCCAGGGGAGCGGCGGCACATCTATCTGGACGCCGAGGAATTTGCCGGGTTCCTGACCCAGCCCTGGCACGAGCCGTTCGAAGAGACCGATTACAGCGCGATCCTGCTGCGCAACCGCATGCAGAACGAGCTTTTCATGAATCGGTGCCGCCGATCCTCCACGAGGATGATCTGAACGCGATGTACTGGTCCATCGAAAACCGCTCGCCCTTTCTCGACCGGAAACTGTCCGAAACGGCCCAGCGGGTACCGGCCCGTCATCTGGTGCGGAACGGGAGGGCCAAGGCGCTGCTGCGCGAAGCGGTTCGTGGGATTGCACCGGATGCCATCATAGACAACCCGCGCAAGGTCGGTTTCAACGCTCCGATCCAGGATCTGCTGGACACGACCGATTCGGAGGTTCGGCATTGGCTGTTCGATGACGGGCCGATTTTTGAGCATGTCCGCAAAGATCGTATCCGCAGCCTGCTGGAGCGGGGAACCCTGCCCAACAGCCGCAGCAAGTTCCTGTTCTATTTCCTAAACGCAAAGCTCTTCCTGGAGGAGTTCGGCGGATGAGATGGTGCCGATCCTGCGTCTTGCCAGACACCCGTCCTAACCTGACGATCGGAGCGGACGGCGTGTGCAACGCCTGCCGCAACCACGCGACCAGCGCGTCATCGACTGGGACCACCGCGCGGCGCATTTTGCGTCGGTGGCCGCCAACGCCCGGGCGCGGGCCAACGGCGGATACGACTGCCTGATCCCGGTCAGCGGCGGCAAGGACAGCACTTGGCAGGTGGTGACGTGTCTGGAGCATGGCCTACGCCCCTGTGCGTCACATGGCGCACACCCGGGCGGACAGCGATCGGCGAGGCCAACCTGCGCAATCTGATTGATTTGGGGTCGATCACATCGATTTCACCATCGACCCGCAAACCGAGCGGCGCTTCATGCTGAAGGCGCTGGAGCGGTTCGGGATCCGGCGATCCCGATGCACATGGCGATCTTCTCCATTCCGCTCAGGTTGGCGGCACAGATGCGCATTCCGCTGATCGTCTGGGGTGAGAATTCGGCCTTCGAATATGGTGGAACGGAGGAGGAGAGCCGCGGTTTTGCACTCGATGCCGCATGGCTGCGCCGTTTCGGTGTGACACACGGCACGGCCGCTGCCGATTGGGAGGATGGGGATATCACCGTGCGGCATCTGCTTCCCTATCGTTTGCCAGACGAGAGTGCCCTGGCCCAGGCTGGAACTCTGGCCGTTTTCCTTGGCTATTATTTCCCTGGGACCCGGAAACCAGCCTCGCCGTGGCGCGGACCCACGGTTTTCGCGCCGACCCGCGCGGCGCGCGGACGGGCTTGTATGACTATGCCGACATCGACGACGACTTCATCTCCGTCCACCATTGGTTTAAGTGGCACAAGTTCGGCTTCACCCGCCTGTTTGACAATTTGAGTCTGGAAATCCGCAATGGTCGGATTGGCCGGGCGGATGCCATCGCCATCATCCGGGCCCGCGGCGACGACACGCCGCACGACGACATTGCCCGTCTGTGCGGCTTTCTGGACATTACGGAAGATCGCCTCCACAGCATTGCGGAAACATTCCGCAACAAGGCGGTCTGGCATCGGCAGGGCGGCGTCTGGACCATTCCCGATTTCCTGATCCCGACTGGACTGGAGTTGATCGATGCGCTTCGATCCAAGAACCCGCCGCGCCGCTTTTCCGTAGGCGCCGACGGCACCATCGAGATCAATGACTGTGGCAGCCTGGATTTGGAACCGGACGAACAGGTCACCTTTGTCACCAAGACAGGGGCTGAATACGATCTTGCCCGCAAGGATTGGGGCTTCTACGCCACGCCCTCCCTCAACGGACGGCTCGCGGGGTTCGGGCTGGCGGGGGGTGCTGATCCAGAACCGCGGAACGGGGCGGTATTTTCTGCTTCTGGTGGAGCGTGGCCGGAGGATGCGTTTTATACCTATCTTGAGGCCGAGAACTTGCGGATCGTCCATTGGCTGGACAGCGACGAGGCCTGTCAGGCGCTGGATCAGGCCGTGGCGGGCGCGCCGTGACCAAGGGGCCGTGCCCGACCCTGGAATGCCCTTGCGATGGAGCCTATCGCGAGGAAACCTTCACCTATGAGGCGCCACCGCAAGGGGAAACCGGATTCGTCCTGGATGGAGCCTACCGGCGGGCTTATGACCACTGCCGCCTGTGCGGGCATTGGTTTTCCCGGCACGATATCGACCTGTCTGATCTCTACACCGGGGCTTATGCGGGCCAGACCTATGGCGACCGCCTAGCCGCGACCTTCGAGCGCATCATGGCGCTTCCGGCGGATCGCTCCGACAATGCCGGGCGCGCGGCCAGAATCCTGGATTTCGCGACGGGCCATTTTCCGGTGCAGGGGTGTCCCCGCGTCTGCTCGACGTCGGGTCTGGTCTGGCTGTTTTCCCAGCCCGTATGAAGGCGGCGGGGTGGGACTGCACGGCCCTTGATCCCGATCCGCGCGCCGCCGCACATGCCCGCATGGTTGCTGGGGTGCAGGCCGTGGCTGGCGATTTCCTCACCGTCGATCGTTCTGCTCTGGGGCGATATGATGCAGTCACCTTCAACAAGGTGTTGGAGCATGTTGAGGCGCCGGTCGCTTTTCTGCGCGCCGCACGGGACTTGCTCCTTCCGCACGGCTTCCTGTACGTCGAACTGCCTGATGGGGAAGCCGCAGCCGAGGAAGGGGCCGGTCGCGAAGAGTTCTTCATTGAGCATCATCATGTGTTTAGCCCAACCTCCTTTGCGGCCCTGATCGAACGGGCGGGTTTCCGTCTTGTGCTTCTTGAACGGCTTCGAGAGCCGAGCACGAAATTCACCCTGCGTGGTTTTGCGGTGCCCGAGCCGAGAGGGAATGGCGAATGAATTGGTGCGGCGCTCATACCTCCTGATGACGCTCCGGCAAGTCGCTTGACCGCTTTCTGAAATTATGGCGGCGTTGGCGAGCCGTCGTTCTGCAACGTCAATGTGGCGATTATGGATTCCGATAAACCCGGTACGCTTCACGGCGCCACCCCATCACTGAATGACCAAGATACCGAACAAACTGTTCAACAAGGCCACCGGGGAAGCGGTTGGAAATCCCCCGTCTCTATGAGACTCTGGGCACAGGCTCCTGCGCCTTGCGGCTCAATATCAGAGGTTTGTTTCGGATGATGAACGGGCAGAACATATGGCGCCTTCCGGCCTTGCTGGCGCTTGGCCGCAGTGTGGGGGCTTTGGCGTACGAAAGCCGCTCGGGTCATGCACCATGGTATCCACCTTTGATCGCCGGTGCCGGGACGGTTGGAAAGCGCCTCATCGACGGTCCCTATGTCGAAGAAGCCATGGCGCTGATAAAGCGGCTGGAACCGGACTCCTATTCCGAGTTTCTGGTCGATTTCCTGACGCAGGGTCGGCGGCGCTTCGGCTCCAACTGGATGTATGCCGACATCGTAACCGTCCTGCTTGGCTTGTGCGACATTTTGCAACCGGCAACCTATCTGGAAATCGGTGTCCGCCGGGGCGGAGCTTGTGTGCTGTCGCCGCCAAACATCCGGAATGCCGACTGATCGGCTTTGATCTTTGGGTCGATGGTTATGCAGGCATGCCCAATCCAGGACCGGATT